>NZ_AOHN01000024.1:0-324427 GCF_000510915.2 Pseudomonas sp. FH4
GGGGTTTTGTTTTGGGCGCTCGGAAAGGGGGCAGCTGCAAGCTTCAGGTTTCCAGCTGCAAGACTTCGGGCCCGCCCTTATCACCTGTCAGCTTGCTTTCTATGCAATGGCCCTACGCATGGCTATCATGCGTGCCTCATTGTGAGGCGAGACCTGCATGCTGACGTTGTTAAAACTTCTGAAAGATGGCCGATTCCATTCGGGTGAAGCGCTAGGCGCAGCCCTGGGCGTCAGTCGTAGTGCTGTGTGGAAGCAGCTCCAGCATCTGGAGGTTGAGCTGGATCTGACCATTCATAAAGTCAGGGGTAGAGGCTATCAATTGGCGTCCCCGCTGGTTCTGCTGAGTGCTGACGAGATCGCCTTGCAGTCGCCGCTGTGCGCAGGTTCGGTTTTTATATCCGATACCATCGACTCCACTAATGCCGAGGCTCTACGTCTTATCGATGCGGGGCAAGCGGCACCCTTCCTGGTTCTCTCTGAGCAGCAGACTGCTGGCAGGGGGCGTCGAGGGCGTCAGTGGGTCAGTCCATTTGCACAGAATGTTTACTACAGCCTTGTGCTGCGTATCGATGGTGGTTTGCGACAGCTTGAAGGCCTGAGCCTCGTCGTGGGGTTGGCAGTAATGCAAACCCTGCGCGATCTTGGTGTCCAGGGGGCAGGTTTGAAATGGCCTAATGACGTTCTTGTTGGGTCGAAGAAGATTTCGGGCATTCTTCTTGAATTGGTAGGGGATCCCGCTGATGTTTGCCACGTGGTGCTCGGTATTGGTATCAACGCAAACATGCGGGGCGCTGCGGAAGTTGATCAGCAGTGGACATCGATACAGCTAGAAACGGGGCGCGTGGTAGATCGAAATCATCTGGTCGCTCATCTGAGCCAGGCGTTGCAAGTTTATCTGGAACGTCATAGGGACTTCGGTTTTGCGGTCATCCGAGAGGAGTGGGAGCGCAATCATCTATGGCAGGGTAGGGCGGTGTCGTTGATCGCCGGTGTCAACCAGATAGATGGTGTTGTGCTGGGTATCGACGGTCAAGGCGCGCTACGTCTTGAAGTGAATGGTGTTGAGAAAATCTACAGTGGCGGTGAGTTAAGCCTGAGGTTGCGTGATGATTCTTGAGCTCGACTGTGGGAATAGCTTCATCAAATGGCGTGTCCTTGAGGCAAGCCAGGCGGCCGTTTTTGCTGAAGGTGTTGTTGATTCGGATGTGGCGTTGCTGGGTGGTCTTCACTCACTGGCTGGTCTTTCACTGCAGCACTGCAGATTGGTCAGTGTGCGCGCTCAGGAAGAGACCAATCGCCTGGTAGGCGTGTTGGTTGCAGCCTTTGGTGTCTCTATAAGCTGTGCTGCGCCAGCGCGTGAGATGGCGGGTGTGCGCAATGGGTATGAAGAGTACGCCCGTTTGGGACTGGATCGTTGGCTGGCGATGCTTGGAGGTTTCCAGCTAGCCTCTGGAGCATGCCTGGTACTTGATTTCGGTACGGCGGCCACTGCTGATTTCATCACGGCAGATGGCGAGCATCTTGGGGGGTTTATCTGCCCTGGTATGCCGCTGATGAGAAATCAGCTGCGCACCCACACCCGAAAAATACGCTATGACGATGTTGCCGCTGAGCGTGCATTGGAAAGCCTTGTACCTGGACGTACCACTGCCCAGGCCGTTGAGCGGGGTTGTACGCTCATGCTGCGTGGATTCGCGCAGTCGCAACTGGAGCTGGCCCGCAGTTACTGGGGGGGCGACTTTTCGGTTTTCCTTACGGGTGGTGATGCTGAGTTGGTTGCTGACGCCTTGCCAGGCGCTCGCTTCGTTCCGGACCTGGTATTTGTCGGCTTGGCGATGGCATGCCCTTTGTCTTGAGGTTTTTATGCGTTGGTTGTTTCTGTTGTTGCTGGTCCTCAATGTCTTTTATTACGTCTGGCACCAGCAAGAGGCGCCCTTGCGTGCAAAGGATGTAACGCCCTTGGCGCTATATCGGGGCTCCCAGCAGGATATTCAGTTGTTGAGCGAGTCGGCTGACGCTGTGGCGCGTCGCGATCGGCCCAAGGCTCCAGAGGCGCCTGCAGGTTGCTTGTATATCGGTGGTTTCGCAGGCCAGGAGCAAGCCCAGTTCCTTGAGCAGCGTCTGATCAGCCTGGATATCAAGGCTCGAATCCAGTCGTTGGTCTCGGCGGGCGCGCCTTCTTTCTGGTTGCGTGTAGCACCTGAAAGTCGCCGCCTGGCTGACGATCTGCCGTTTGAAAGCCTTGCTAATGAATTCAATGAGTTAAAACATAAAATAATGCCGTGCGAAGGCATTGCAACTGTCGAATAGTTTGCATAGAATGGCGCCCGCTCCACAGTGATGACCCTTTCGGGAAGTAGGTGTGAAGCGATCGTCACGCAGCTAACCTCATATTTTTAATGAGAAAATGCTTGACAGAAGGTCGGCGTAATGTAAAATGCCGGCTCGCTTAGGAGGGGTTCCCGAGCGGCCAAAGGGATCAGACTGTAAATCTGACGTCTACGACTTCGAAGGTTCGAATCCTTCCCCCTCCACCATTTTTAGCGTGAGCTGCAAGCTCCGCGGGTATAGTTTAGTGGTAGAACCTCAGCCTTCCAAGCTGATGATGCGGGTTCGATTCCCGCTACCCGCTCCAAGTTTGCAGGTTGTGCAAGATGTTTCGCTCTTGTAGCTCAGTTGGTAGAGCACACCCTTGGTAAGGGTGAGGTCAGCGGTTCAAATCCGCTCAAGAGCTCCATATAACAAGGCAGATATGAAAATATCTGCCTTTGTTTTAACAGCTGTCTCGGCTTGATTCTGTTTTACCTGGTGTTATCAGGTTGTTTCAAGTCTCTTGGGGTTGGTTGTTGTAAAGTCTTTTTCAGGCCTGCATAATGGTCGGCCTGATTTTGTTTTAGGTCAGTAGCTCAATTGGCAGAGCGACGGTCTCCAAAACCGTAGGTTGGGGGTTCGATTCCCTCCTGACCTGCCAGATTCACGTGGTGTATCTGGCTTTCTTTTCACAGGATCTTCATAGATGACTCCTAAGGCTGAAGCTCAAAGCTCTCGTTTCGATCTGGTTAAGTGGCTCGCTGTCGTCGCTTTGGTGGTCGTAGGCGTTGTTGGCAATCAGTATTATTCTGCTTCGCCGATCCTGTACCGCGTACTCGTATTGCTTGCTCTTGCTGCTGTGGCTGTGTTTATCGGTCTGCAGACTGTAAAGGGTAAGTCTTTCGCCGTACTGGTTAAGGAAGCTCGCACCGAAATACGTAAAGTCGTTTGGCCAACTCGCCAAGAAACCACGCAGACCACGCTAATTGTTGTGGCTGTTGTTCTGGTTATGGCGTTGCTGTTGTGGGGTCTTGATTCCCTGCTCGGCTGGCTTGTTTCCTTGATTGTTGGCTAAGGGTGTCCCGTGGCTAAGCGTTGGTACGTTGTGCATGCTTACTCGGGTTACGAGAAGCATGTCATGCGCTCTTTGCTAGAGCGCGTAAAGCTGGCAGGCATGGAAGATGGCTTCGGCGAAATTCTGGTTCCCACTGAAGAAGTGGTAGAGATGCGCAATGGCCAGAAGCGCAAAAGCGAACGCAAGTTCTTCCCTGGCTACGTGCTGGTACAGATGGACATGAATGAGGGTACTTGGCACTTGGTCAAGGACACTCCTCGCGTGATGGGCTTTATCGGCGGTACCGCTGACAAGCCTGCGCCGATCACCGACAAAGAGGCAGAAGCGATTCTGCGTCGTGTTGCTGACGGTAGCGACAAGCCGAAGCCGAAGACATTGTTCGAGCCGGGCGAAGTTGTTCGTGTCACTGATGGTCCGTTTGCTGATTTTAACGGCACTGTCGAAGAAGTTAACTACGAAAAGAGCCGGATCCAAGTGGCAGTGCTCATTTTCGGTCGCTCTACTCCGGTAGAGTTGGAGTTCAGCCAGGTCGAGAAGGTCTAGCTGACAAAGCATCCCAACCCCGCAGCCTTAGGCTGTGGGGTTTTGTCGTCACTGGGATAAACGCGCAAGTAACCGGGGAGCCTTTCGAGGCGCTTGAACCCGTAATTGGAGTGCCTCATGGCCAAGAAGATTACCGCTTACATCAAGCTGCAAGTGAAGGCCGCTCAGGCCAACCCTAGCCCACCCGTCGGTCCAGCTCTGGGTCAGCACGGCGTGAACATCATGGAATTCTGCAAGGCCTTCAACGCCCGTACTCAGGGTATTGAGCCAGGTCTGCCGACTCCAGTGATCATCACTGTATACAGCGACCGTAGCTTCACTTTCGAAACCAAGTCGACCCCGGCTTCGGTTTTGTTGAAGAAAGCTGCTGGTCTGACTAGCGGTTCCGCTCGTCCGAACACCGTTAAGGTTGGCACTGTAACTCGTGCTCAGCTGGAAGAAATCGCGAAAACCAAAAACGCGGATCTGACTGCAGCTGATATGGATGCAGCCGTGCGTACCATCGCCGGTTCTGCTCGTAGCATGGGCCTTAACGTGGAGGGTGTGTAATGGCTAAGCTGACCAAGCGCCAAAAGGCTATCGCCGGCAAAATCGAAGCGGGCAAGTCCTACAACTTTGTAGACGCTGCTGCCCTGCTGACCGAGCTGTCGACTGTCAAGTTCAGCGAGTCCGTTGACGTTGCTGTAAACCTGGGTGTTGACCCACGTAAATCCGACCAGGTCGTTCGTAGCGCTACTGTGCTGCCACACGGTACTGGCAAGACTGTACGTGTTGCTGTCTTCACCCAAGGCCCGGCAGCTGAAGCTGCTCTGGCCGCTGGCGCCGATCGCGTTGGCATGGACGACCTGGCTGCCGAAATGAAAGGCGGCGACCTGAACTATGACGTCGTTATTGCCTCCCCGGATGCAATGCGCGTTGTAGGTCAGTTGGGTCAGATCCTGGGCCCACGTGGCCTGATGCCTAACCCGAAAGTCGGTACCGTAACGCCAGACGTAGCCACCGCGGTTAAAAACGCCAAGGCTGGTCAGGTTCGTTATCGCACCGACAAAAACGGCATCATTCACACCTCCGTTGGCAAGGTCGGCTTCGACGCCGTCAAGCTGAAGGAAAACGTTGAAGCCCTGATCGCTGATCTGAAGCGTATCAAGCCAGCTTCCTCGAAAGGTATCTACGTCAAGCGCGTTACCCTGAGCACCACTATGGGCCCAGGTCTGGTCATCGACCAAGGCTCGCTGGACGTATAAGACACACATTGGCGTGAGCGATCGCGCCAATTGAAAGATTGGGGTCCCTGCCTGGCGGGGGCTATCCAAGACCGTAGGCGACGCAAGTCTTAAACCATCAAGCCTACGCAGATGGTGCTCCCGGTTCCTTACCGAATCAGACACCAAAACGACATCCGGCCTAGGCCAGATGAAACGGTAACAAGCAGGAGTTAAACCCGTGGCAATTAATCTCGAAGACAAGAAGGCCATCGTCGCTGAAGTCAACGAGGCTGCCAAAGCTGCTCTGTCCGCTGTCGTGGCTGATGCCCGTGGTGTGACAGTAAGCGCTATGACCGGACTCCGTAAAGAGGCTCGTGAAGCTGGCGTATACGTACGTGTTGTACGTAACACCCTGCTCAAGCGCGCTGTTGCTGACACTGAATACAGTGTCCTCAACGACGTGTTCACCGGCCCGACCCTGATTGCGTTCTCCAAAGATCACCCGGGCGCTGCTGCTCGTTTGTTCAAGGAATTCGCCAAGGGTCAGGATAAGTTCGAGATCAAGGCAGCTGCGTTCGAGGGCAAGTTCCTCGCAGCTAACCAAATCGACGTACTGGCAACACTGCCGACCCGTAACGAAGCTATTTCTCAGCTGATGAGCGTGATTCAAGGCGCTACCAGCAAGTTGGCTCGTACTCTGGCCGCAGTTCGCGAGCAAAAAGAAGCTGCCGCAGCCTAAGGCTGAGCGACCTCTCTCGCGTTTTTTTGTTTATTTCGATGGCCGCGTAGGCCGTCCCCCAATTCAGGAAATACAGCAATGTCTATCTCCCAAGACGATATCCTCAACGCCGTAGCTGAAATGTCGGTTCTGCAGGTTGTTGAGCTGATCAAAGCTTTCGAAGAAAAATTCGGCGTTTCCGCTGCCGCTGCTTCCGCTGGCCCAGCTGTTGCTGCTGTTGCTGCTGAAGAGCAAACCGAATTCAACGTCATGCTGCTGGAAGCTGGCGAGAAGAAAGTAAACGTGATCAAGGCAGTACGTGAACTGACCGGTCTGGGCCTGAAAGAAGCCAAGGCTGTAGTTGACGGCGCTCCTGCCCAGGTTCTGGAAGCTGTGTCGAAAGACGCCGCTGACAAAGCCAAAGCTACTCTGGAAGAAGCAGGCGCTAAAGTCGAGCTGAAGTAAGCATCGACCTTGCGTCTCCAGCCCAAGCGTTAAGCTGAAGGCTGATGGCTGGTGGCTCTTGCCACCGGCCTTTTTCCGTTCTTGGCTGTCGACTCGGTCGCCGCCACTAACGCGCTGTAGCCACCCGATGCGGTGGTGCAAACCATGGGGTTTGCAAGATTTTCTGGCTGCTCCCGTCGGGAGGGCCAAACAAGCAGGTGACCAAGCTGGGGAACGCTGATGGCTTACTCATATACTGAGAAAAAACGTATCCGCAAGGACTTTAGCAAGTTGCCGGACGTCATGGATGTCCCGTACCTTCTGGCTATCCAGCTGGATTCGTATCGTGAATTCTTGCAGGCGGGAGCGACCAAAGATCAGTTCCGCGACGTGGGCCTGCATGCGGCCTTCAAATCCGTTTTCCCGATCATCAGCTACTCCGGCAATGCTGCGCTGGAGTACGTCGGTTATCGCCTGGGCGAACCGGCATTTGATGTCAAAGAATGCGTGTTGCGCGGTGTTACGTACGCCGTACCTTTGCGGGTAAAAGTCCGTCTGATCATTTTCGACAAAGAATCGTCGAACAAAGCGATCAAGGACATCAAAGAGCAAGAAGTCTACATGGGCGAAATCCCATTGATGACTGAGAACGGTACCTTCGTTATCAACGGTACCGAGCGTGTAATTGTTTCCCAGCTGCACCGTTCCCCGGGCGTGTTCTTCGACCACGACCGCGGTAAGACGCACAGCTCCGGCAAGCTCCTGTACTCCGCGCGGATCATTCCGTACCGTGGTTCGTGGTTGGACTTCGAGTTCGACCCGAAAGACTGCGTGTTCGTGCGTATCGACCGTCGTCGCAAGCTGCCGGCCTCGGTACTGCTGCGCGCGCTCGGCTATACCACTGAGCAAGTGCTGGACGCCTTCTACACCACCAACGTATTCAGCCTGAAGGATGAAACCCTCAGCCTGGAGCTGATTGCTTCGCGCCTGCGTGGTGAAATTGCGGTCCTGGACATTCAGGACGAGAAGGGCAAGGTCATTGTTGAAGCTGGCCGTCGTATTACTGCGCGCCACATCAACCAGATCGAAAAAGCCGGTATCAAGTCGCTGGACGTGCCTCTGGACTACGTCCTGGGTCGCACCACCGCCAAGGTCATCGTTCACCCGGCTACAGGCGAAATCCTGGCTGAGTGCAACACCGAGCTGAACACCGAGATCCTGGCAAAAATCGCCAAGGCCCAGGTTGTTCGCATCGAGACCCTGTACACCAACGACATCGACTGCGGTCCGTTCGTCTCCGACACCCTGAAGATCGACTCCACCAGCAACCAATTGGAAGCGCTGGTCGAGATCTATCGCATGATGCGTCCTGGCGAGCCACCAACCAAAGACGCTGCCGAAACCCTGTTCAACAACCTGTTCTTCAGCCCAGAGCGCTATGACCTGTCTGCTGTAGGCCGGATGAAGTTCAACCGTCGTATCGGTCGTACCGAGATCGAAGGTTCGGGCGTGTTGTGCAAGGAAGACATCGTTGCGGTCCTGAAGACTCTGGTCGACATCCGTAACGGCAAAGGCATCGTCGATGACATCGACCACCTGGGTAACCGTCGTGTTCGCTGCGTAGGCGAAATGGCCGAGAACCAGTTCCGCGTTGGCCTGGTACGTGTTGAGCGTGCGGTCAAAGAGCGTCTGTCGATGGCTGAAAGCGAAGGCCTGATGCCGCAAGACCTGATCAACGCCAAGCCAGTGGCTGCGGCGGTGAAAGAGTTCTTCGGTTCCAGTCAGCTCTCGCAGTTCATGGACCAGAACAACCCGCTCTCCGAGATCACCCACAAGCGCCGTGTTTCTGCACTGGGCCCGGGCGGTCTGACGCGTGAGCGTGCTGGCTTTGAAGTTCGTGACGTACACCCGACGCACTACGGTCGTGTATGCCCGATCGAAACGCCGGAAGGTCCGAACATCGGCCTGATCAACTCCCTGGCGGCCTATGCGCGCACCAACCAGTACGGCTTCCTGGAAAGCCCGTACCGTGTGGTGAAAGACGCGTTGGTCACCGACGAGATCGTCTTCCTGTCCGCGATCGAAGAAGCTGATCACGTGATCGCTCAGGCTTCGGCCACGATGAACGACAAGAAAGTCCTGATCGATGAGCTGGTAGCTGTTCGTCACCTGAACGAGTTCACCGTCAAGGCGCCGGAAGACGTCACCTTGATGGACGTGTCGCCCAAGCAGGTAGTTTCGGTCGCAGCGTCGCTGATCCCGTTCCTGGAGCACGATGACGCCAACCGTGCGTTGATGGGTTCCAACATGCAGCGTCAGGCTGTACCCACCCTGCGTGCCGACAAGCCGCTGGTAGGTACCGGCATGGAGCGTAACGTAGCTCGTGACTCCGGCGTTTGCGTCGTGGCTCGTCGTGGCGGCGTGATCGACTCTGTTGATGCCAGCCGTATCGTGGTTCGTGTTGCCGATGACGAAGTTGAAACTGGCGAAGCCGGTGTCGACATCTACAACCTGACCAAGTACACCCGCTCCAACCAGAACACCTGCATCAACCAGCGTCCGCTGGTGCGTAAGGGTGATCGGGTTCAGCGCAGCGACATCATGGCAGACGGTCCGTCCACCGATATGGGTGAGCTGGCACTGGGCCAGAACATGCGCATCGCGTTCATGGCCTGGAACGGTTACAACTTCGAAGACTCCATCTGCCTGTCCGAGCGTGTAGTTCAGGAAGATCGCTTCACCACGATCCACATTCAGGAACTGACCTGTGTGGCACGTGACACCAAGCTTGGGCCTGAAGAGATCACTGCAGACATCCCGAACGTGGGTGAAGCTGCACTGAACAAACTGGACGAAGCCGGTATCGTTTACGTAGGTGCTGAAGTTGGCGCTGGCGACATTCTGGTAGGTAAGGTTACTCCGAAAGGCGAGACCCAACTGACGCCAGAAGAGAAGCTGTTGCGTGCCATCTTCGGTGAAAAAGCCAGCGACGTTAAAGACACCTCCCTGCGTGTACCTACCGGTACCAAGGGTACTGTCATCGACGTACAGGTCTTCACCCGTGACGGCGTTGAGCGTGATGCTCGTGCACTGTCCATCGAGAAGACCCAGCTCGACGAGATCCGCAAGGACCTGAACGAAGAGTTCCGTATCGTTGAAGGCGCGACCTTCGAACGTCTGCGTTCCGCCCTGGTAGGCCACAAGGCCGAAGGCGGCGCCGGCCTGAAGAAAGGTCAGGACATCACCGACGAAGTACTCGACGGTCTTGAGCACGGCCAGTGGTTCAAACTGCGCATGGCTGAAGATGCTCTGAACGAGCAGCTTGAGAAGGCCCAGGCCTACATCGTTGATCGCCGCCGTCTGCTGGACGACAAGTTCGAAGACAAGAAGCGCAAACTGCAGCAGGGCGATGACCTGGCTCCAGGCGTGCTGAAAATCGTCAAGGTTTACCTGGCAATCCGTCGTCGCATCCAGCCGGGCGACAAGATGGCCGGTCGTCACGGTAACAAAGGTGTGGTCTCCGTGATCATGCCGGTTGAAGACATGCCGCACGATGCCAATGGCACCCCGGTCGACGTCGTCCTCAACCCGTTGGGCGTACCTTCGCGTATGAACGTTGGTCAGATCCTTGAAACCCACCTGGGCCTCGCGGCCAAAGGTCTGGGCGAAAAGATCAACCGTATGATCGAAGAGCAGCGCAAGGTCGCTGACCTGCGTAAGTTCCTGCACGAGATCTACAACGAGATCGGCGGTCGCAACGAAGAGCTGGACACCTTTACCGACCAGGAAATCCTGGATCTGGCGAAGAACCTGCGCGGCGGCGTTCCAATGGCTACCCCAGTGTTCGACGGAGCCAAGGAAAGCGAAATCAAGGCCATGCTGAAACTGGCAGACCTGCCAGAAAGCGGCCAGATGCAGCTGTTCGACGGCCGTACCGGCAACAAGTTCGAGCGCCCGGTTACTGTTGGCTACATGTACATGCTGAAGCTGAACCACTTGGTAGACGACAAGATGCACGCTCGTTCTACCGGTTCGTACAGCCTGGTTACCCAGCAGCCGCTGGGTGGTAAGGCTCAGTTCGGTGGTCAGCGTTTCGGGGAGATGGAGGTCTGGGCACTGGAAGCATACGGTGCTGCATACACTCTGCAAGAAATGCTCACAGTGAAGTCGGACGATGTGAACGGTCGTACCAAGATGTACAAAAACATCGTGGACGGCGATCACCGTATGGAGCCGGGCATGCCCGAGTCCTTCAACGTGTTGATCAAAGAAATTCGTTCCCTCGGCATCGATATCGATCTGGAAACCGAATAACACGTGACGCGAATCGAGAGCGGGGCTATTTAGCCCGCTCTCTGCTCCGCCAGGAGGAAAGGCCTTGAAAGACCTACTGAATTTGCTGAAAAACCAGGGTCAAGTCGAAGAGTTCGACGCCATCCGTATTGGACTGGCATCGCCTGAGATGATCCGTTCGTGGTCGTTCGGTGAAGTTAAAAAGCCGGAAACCATCAACTACCGTACGTTCAAACCTGAGCGTGACGGCCTGTTCTGCGCCAAGATCTTTGGCCCGGTAAAGGATTACGAGTGCCTGTGCGGTAAGTACAAGCGCTTGAAGCACCGTGGTGTGATCTGCGAGAAGTGCGGCGTTGAAGTTGCACTGGCCAAGGTTCGTCGTGAGCGCATGGCGCACATCGAGCTGGCTTCGCCGGTTGCCCACATCTGGTTCCTGAAATCGCTGCCGTCCCGTATCGGCTTGCTGATGGACATGACCCTGCGTGATATCGAACGCGTTCTCTACTTCGAGAGCTATGTCGTTATCGATCCAGGCATGACCACCCTTGAAAAGGGTCAGCTGCTGAACGACGAGCAGTACTTCGAAGCGCTGGAAGAGTTCGGCGACGATTTCGATGCCCGCATGGGTGCCGAAGCTGTCCGCGAACTGCTGCACGCTATCGACCTGGAGCACGAGATTGGCCGTCTGCGCGAAGAAATTCCGCAAACCAATTCCGAAACCAAGATCAAGAAGCTGTCCAAGCGTCTGAAGTTGATGGAAGCCTTCCAGGGTTCCGGCAACCTCCCAGAGTGGATGGTGCTGACCGTTCTGCCGGTTCTGCCGCCAGACCTGCGTCCGCTGGTACCGTTGGACGGTGGTCGTTTCGCGACGTCCGACCTCAACGACCTGTACCGCCGCGTGATCAACCGTAACAACCGCTTGAAGCGCCTGCTTGATCTGTCCGCTCCGGACATCATCGTGCGCAACGAAAAGCGTATGTTGCAGGAAGCTGTCGACGCCTTGCTCGACAACGGTCGTCGTGGCCGCGCTATCACCGGTTCCAACAAGCGTCCTCTGAAATCCCTGGCTGACATGATCAAGGGTAAGCAAGGTCGTTTCCGTCAGAACTTGCTCGGTAAGCGTGTTGACTACTCCGGTCGTTCGGTAATTACCGTAGGCCCGACCCTGCGTCTGCACCAGTGCGGTCTGCCTAAGAAGATGGCGCTGGAGCTGTTCAAGCCGTTCATCTTCGGCAAGCTGGAAATGCGCGGTCTCGCGACCACCATCAAAGCGGCCAAGAAAATGGTCGAGCGCGAACTGCCAGAGGTTTGGGACGTTCTCGCTGAAGTGATCCGTGAACACCCGGTTCTCCTCAACCGTGCACCGACCCTTCACCGTCTGGGTATCCAGGCGTTTGAACCGGTACTGATCGAAGGTAAGGCTATCCAGCTGCACCCTCTGGTCTGTGCTGCGTACAACGCCGACTTCGACGGCGACCAAATGGCCGTGCACGTACCGCTGACACTGGAAGCCCAGTTGGAAGCGCGTGCGTTGATGATGTCGACCAACAACATTCTGTCGCCAGCCAACGGTGAGCCAATCATCGTTCCGTCGCAGGACGTTGTATTGGGTCTGTACTACATGACCCGTGAAGCGATCAACGCCAAGGGCGAAGGTCGTGTGTTCGCTGACCTGCAAGAAGTTGACCGTGTGTTCCGTGCCGGCGAAGCCGCACTGCACGCCAAGGTCAAGGTGCGGATCCACGAAACCGTCAACGACCGTGACGGCGGCAGCGTGAGCAACGTTCGTATCGTCGACACCACTGTCGGCCGTGCGCTGTTGTACCAGGTTGTGCCAAAAGGCCTGTCGTACGACGTCGTCAACCTGCCGATGAAGAAAAAGGCGATCTCCAAGCTGATCAACCAGTGCTACCGCGTGGTTGGTCTGAAAGAGACCGTGATCTTCGCTGACCAGTTGATGTACACCGGTTTTGCTTACTCGACCATTTCCGGCGTTTCCATCGGTGTTAACGACTTCGTTATCCCGGATGAAAAAGCCCGCATCATCAGTGCCGCCACTGACGAAGTGAAAGAGATCGAGAGCCAGTACGCCTCCGGCCTGGTAACCCAGGGCGAGAAGTACAACAAAGTGATCGACCTTTGGTCCAAGGCCAACGACGAAGTGTCCAAGGCGATGATGGCCAACCTCTCGAAAGAGAAAGTCATCGACCGTCATGGTGTCGAAGTCGATCAAGAGTCTTTCAACTCGATGTACATGATGGCCGACTCGGGCGCACGGGGTTCTGCTGCGCAGATCCGTCAGCTCGCCGGTATGCGTGGCCTGATGGCTAAGCCGGACGGTTCCATCATCGAAACGCCGATTACTGCGAACTTCCGTGAAGGTTTGAGCGTACTTCAGTACTTCATCTCCACGCACGGTGCTCGTAAAGGTCTGGCGGATACCGCGTTGAAAACCGCTAACTCCGGTTACCTGACTCGTCGTCTGGTAGACGTTGCACAAGATCTGGTTGTAACCGAGATCGATTGCGGCACCGAGCATGGCCTGCTGATGACTCCGCACATTGAAGGCGGTGACGTTGTAGAGCCGCTGGGTGAGCGCGTATTGGGTCGTGTTATTGCCCGTGACGTATTCAAGCCAGGTACCGAGGAAGTTATCGTTCCTGCCGGCACCCTGGTAGATGAGAAGTGGGTCGAGTTCATCGAACTCAACAGCATCGACGAAGTGATTGTTCGCTCGCCGATCAGTTGCGAAACCCGCTACGGCATCTGCGCCAAGTGCTACGGTCGTGACTTGGCTCGTGGTCACCAGGTGAACATCGGTGAAGCGGTTGGCGTTATCGCTGCCCAGTCCATCGGTGAGCCGGGTACCCAGCTGACCATGCGTACGTTCCACATCGGTGGTGCGGCAAGCCGGACCTCCGCGGCTGACAGCGTTCAGGTGAAGAATGGCGGTACTGTCCGTCTGCACAACCTGAAACACGTTGAGCGAGTGGATGGCCACCTGGTTGCTGTGTCCCGTTCCGGTGAGCTGGCAATCGCTGATGACTTCGGTCGTGAGCGTGAGCGTTACAAGCTGCCGTACGGTGCTGTGATTTCGGTTAAAGAAGGTGACAAGGTCGACGCTGGCGCAATCGTGGCCAAGTGGGATCCGCACACTCACCCAATCGTTACCGAAATGAAAGGTACCGTGACCTACGTGGGCATGGAAGAAGGCATCACGATCAAGCGTCAGACTGACGAATTGACCGGTATGACCAACATTGAAGTACTCGACGCCAAAGATCGTCCAGCTGCCGGTAAAGACATCCGTCCTGCCGTGAAGATGGTCGATGACAACGGCAAGGATCTGTTGCTGCCAGGCACTGACGTTATCGCTCAGTACTTCCTGCCAGCCAACGCCCTGGTCGGTGTGGCGGATGGTGCGAAGATCGCGATCGGTGATGTTATCGCGCGTATCCCGCAAGAAACTTCGAAGACCCGCGACATCACCGGTGGTCTGCCGCGTGTTGCCGACTTGTTCGAAGCTCGTCGTCCGAAAGAAGCGTCGATTCTGGCTGAAGTCAGCGGCACCATCGCGTTCGGTAAAGAAACCAAGGGCAAGCGCCGTCTGGTCATTACCCCGAACGACGGTACCGATCCGTACGAAGAGCTGATTCCGAAGTGGCGTCACCTGAACGTCTTCGAAGGCGAACAGGTAAACCGCGGCGAAGTTATCTCTGACGGCCCGAGCGATCCACACGACATCCTGCGTCTGCTGGGTGTGAGTGCGCTGGCCAAGTACATCGTTAACGAGATCCAGGACGTTTACCGTCTGCAGGGCGTGAAGATCAACGATAAGCACATCGAGACCATCCTGCGTCAGATGCTGCGTAAAGTTGAAATCGCTGAATCCGGCGATTCGAGTTTCATCAAGGGCGACCAGATGGAACTGACTCACGTACTGGTAGAGAACGAGCGTCTGGGCGCGGAAGACAAGTTTGTCTCCAAGTTCACTCGTGTTCTGCTGGGTATCACCAAGGCGTCGTTGTCCACCGAATCGTTCATCTCGGCGGCTTCCTTCCAGGAAACCACTCGCGTACTGACCGAAGCGGCGGTAACCGGCAAGCGCGATTACCTGCGCGGCCTGAAAGAAAACGTGGTTGTGGGTCGTCTGATCCCAGCCGGTACCGGCTTGGCCTACCACAGCGAGCGCAAGCGTCGCCGTGAACTCGACAAGCCGCTGCGCGTAAGCGCCAGTGAAGTGGAAGCTGCACTGACCGAAGCGCTGAACTCTAGCGGTAACTGAGTTCTGCGATAAATAAGACCGGGCCCTGGCAGCCCCGTTCGTCGGAACAAGACAGTTTTGTCGGGTTTCGATGGAGGGGGAGGTCGGGGCCTTGCCTTGACTGGGGGCAAGATCCTCTTTAGACTCTTGTACCCCTAAATTTGGCGGGAATTCGTTCCTGCCATTTTGCTTTTCTTGCAAGACAATAGCGTCGCAAGACAACAGTGGAGCTAGTAGATGGCAACTATCAACCAGCTGGTACGTCAGCCGCGTAAGCGTATCGTCGAGAAATCCGACGTGCCTGCGCTGCAGAACTGCCCGCAACGTCGTGGCGTATGCACCCGTGTGTATACCACCACGCCGAAAAAACCTAACTCGGCACTGCGTAAAGTATGCCGTGTGCGCCTGACCAACGGTTTCGAGGTTTCCTCGTACATCGGCGGTGAAGGCCACAACCTGCAAGAGCACAGCGTGGTACTGATCCGCGGCGGTCGTGTAAAAGACTTGCCAGGTGTTCGTTACCACACCGTACGCGGCTCCTTGGATACTTCCGGCGTTAAAGGTCGTAACCAGGGTCGTTCGAAGTACGGTACCAAGAAGCCTAAGTAGTAGCGGCTTTTTGTAAACTGAATCATCTTATTTTCTGAGTCGATAAGAGTAAGGTCGGAGGCGTCCCGCAAGGGCACCGATTCCGAACGAACCTGAAGACCGTTTGAGGGCTTATCCATGCCAAGAAGACGCGTAGCAGCCAAGCGCGAAGTGCTTGACGATCCAAAATACGGAAGCCAAATCCTGGCCAAGTTCATGAACCACGTGATGGAAAGCGGCAAGAAAGCCGTTGCCGAGCGTATCGTTTATGGCGCGCTGGAAAAGGTTAAAGAACGCAAGAACAGCGACCCCCTGGAAATCTTCGAGAAAGCTCTCGACGCCATCGCTCCGCTGGTCGAAGTGAAGTCGCGCCGTGTAGGCGGTGCTACTTACCAGGTTCCGGTCGAAGTTCGCCCGTCCCGTCGTAACGCCCTGGCAATGCGCTGGTTGGTAGACTTCGCCCGTAAGCGCGGCGAGAAGTCTATGGCTCTGCGTTTGGCCGGCGAGCTGTTGGACGCTGCTGAAGGTAAAGGTGCTGCTGTTAAGAAGCGTGAAGACGTGCACCGTATGGCTGAAGCTAACAAAGCTTTCTCGCACTACCGCTTCTAATCTTAGCTTCACTAATTTTGCGAGGGCTTTATGGCTCGTACTACTCCGATTAGCCGCTACCGTAACATCGGTATCGTTGCTCACGTGGATGCTGGTAAAACCACCACCACCGAGCGCGTACTGTTTTACACCGGCAAAAGTCACAAGATGGGCGAGGTGCATGATGGCGCCGCGACCACAGACTGGATGGTTCAGGAGCAGGAGCGTGGTATTACCATTACTTCTGCTGCTATTACCGCCTTCTGGAAGGGTTCCGAGAAGCAGTACAAAGATGAGCACCGCTTCAACGTAATCGATACCCCGGGCCACGTAGACTTCACCATTGAAGTTGAACGTTCCCTGCGCGTACTCGACGGCGCTGTCGTTGTGTTCTGCGGTACCTCGGGTGTTGAGCCTCAGTCGGAAACCGTATGGCGTCAAGCCAACAAGTACGGCGTTCCACGTCTTGTTTACGTAAACAAGATGGACCGTGCTGGTGCCAACTTCCTGCGCGTGATCGGTCAGATCAAGCAGCGTTTGGGTCATACCCCGGTTCCAATCCAATTGGCCATCGGTTCTGAAGACAATTTCCAGGGGCAGATCGATCTGCTGACCATGGAAGCTGTTTACTGGAACGATGCTGACAAAGGTATGGTTCCTGTTCGCAAGCCAATCCCTGCTGATATGCAGGAACTGGCTGACGAATGGCGCAACAACATGGTTGAAGCTGCGGCCGAAGCCAACGAAGAGCTGATGAACAAGTACCTCGAAGGTGAAGAGCTCACCAACGTGGAAATCAAGGCCGCTCTGCGTCAGCGTACTATCGCTGGTGAGATCGTCTTGGCTGTTTGCGGTTCCTCGTTCAAGAACAAGGGCGTTCCCCTGGTTCTCGATGCTGTGATCGACTACCTGCCAGCGCCAGTTGATATTCCTGCCATCAAGGGTACTGACCCGGATGACGAGACTATCGAGCTGGAGCGTCATGCAGACGACGCAGAACCGTTCTCCGCTTTGGCATTTAAAATTGCCACTGACCCATTCGTGGGTACCTTGACCTTCGTCCGTGTTTACTCGGGCGTGTTGAACTCCGGCGACGGCGTGATCAACTCGGTTAAAGGTAAAAAAGAGCGCGTGGGTCGTATGGTGCAAATGCACGCAAACGCCCGTGAAGAAATCAAGGAAGTACGCGCTGGTGACATCGCGGCCTTGATCGGCATGAAGGACGTCACCACTGGTGAAACCTTGTGCAACGCTGACAAGCCAATCATCCTGGTTCGCATGGACTTCCCGGAGCCGGTTATCTCGGTTGCCGTAGAGCCTAAGACCAAGGATGACCAGGAAAAAATGGGTATCGCTCTGGGCAAGCTTGCTCAGGAAGATCCATCTTTCCGTGTCAAGACTGATGAAGAGACTGGTCAAACGATCATCTCCGGCATGGGCGAGCTGCACCTGGACATCCTGGTTGACCGGATGCGCCGTGAGTTCAACGTCGAAGCCAACATCGGTAAGCCTCAGGTTTCCTATCGTGAGCGCATCACGAAGAATTGTGAAATCGAAGGCAAGTTCGTTCGTCAGTCCGGCGGTCGTGGTCAGTTCGGTCACTGCTGGATCCGTTTTGCTCCTGCTGACGAAGGTCAGGAAGGTCTGCAATTCGTGAACGAAGTAGTAGGTGGTGTGGTTCCTAAGGAATACATCCCTGCTATCCAGAAGGGCATCGAAGAGCAGATGAAGAACGGTGTTGTTGCCGGCTATCCGCTGATCGGCCTGAAAGCAACCGTTTTTGACGGTTCTTACCACGACGTCGACTCCAACGAGATGGCGTTTAAGGTGGCTGCTTCCATGGCAACCAAGCAACTGGCCCAGAAGGGCGGTGGTGAGTTGCTTGAGCCAATCATGGCGGTAGAAGTTGTTACACCTGAAGACTATATGGGTGATGTCATGGGCGACCTTAACCGTCGTCGCGGCATGATCTTGGGTATGGAAGACACGGTTTCCGGCAAAGTGATTCGCGCCGAGGTTCCGTTGGGTGAGATGTTCGGTTATGCGACCGACGTTCGCTCCATGTCCCAGGGTCGCGCAAGCTACTCTATGGAATTCAAAAAATACAACACAGCTCCGGCGCATATCGCTGAAACTGTATCCAAAAAACAAGGCTGATTCAGTCCTTTAGGCAAGGAGTTAATTGTCGTGGCTAAAGAAAAATTTGATCGTTCCCTACCGCACGTCAACGTTGGCACTATCGGTCACGTTGACCACGGTAAAACCACTCTGACTGCTGCTCTGACTCGCGTTTGCTCCGAAGTATTCGGTTCCGCAATCGTTGATTTCGATAAAATCGACAGCGCGCCAGAAGAAAAAGCTCGTGGTATCACCATCAACACCGCTCACGTTGAATACAACTCGCTGATCCGTCACTACGCTCACGTTGACTGCCCAGGTCACGCTGACTATGTGAAGAACATGATCACCGGTGCTGCTCAAATGGACGGCGCTATCCTGGTTTGTTCGGCCGCTGATGGTCCGATGCCACAAACCCGTGAGCACATCCTGCTGTCCCGTCAGGTTGGCGTTCCGTACATCGTGGTTTACCTGAACAAGGCTGACCTGGTAGACGACGCTGAGCTGCTGGAACTGGTTGAGATGGAAGTGCGCGATCTGCTGAGCACTTACGACTTCCCAGGTGACGACACTCCGATCATCATCGGTTCTGCTCGTATGGCTCTGGAAGGCAAAGATGATAACGAAATGGGCACCACGTCCGTTCGTAAACTGGTTGAGACTCTGGACAGCTACATCCCAGATCCAGTTCGTGTTATCGACAAGCCGTTCCTGATGCCAATCGAAGACGTATTCTCGATCTCCGGTCGCGGTACTGTTGTAACTGGTCGTATCGAGCGCGGTATCGTCAAGGTTCAAGATCCACTGGAAATCGTTGGTCTGCGTGACACTACCGTCACCACCTGCACCGGTGTTGAAATGTTCCGTAAGCTGCTCGACGAAGGTCGTGCTGGCGAGAACTGCGGCGTTCTGCTGCGTGGTACCAAGCGTGACGACGTTGAGCGTGGCCAGGTTCTGGTTAAGCCGGGTTCGGTTAAGCCGCACACCAAGTTCGAAGCTGAAGTGTACGTGCTGAGCAAAGAAGAAGGCGGTCGTCACACTCCGTTCTTCAAAGGCTACCGTCCACAGTTCTACTTCCGTACTACCGACGTAACCGGTAACTGCGAACTGCCGGAAGGCGTAGAAATGGTAATGCCAGGCGACAACATCAAAATGGTTGTCACCCTGATCAAGACCATCGCTATGGAAGACGGTCTGCGCTTCGCAATCCGTGAAGGCGGCCGTACCGTTGGTGCTGGTGTTGTAGCTAAAATCATCGAGTAATTATCTCTTCTGAGATAGCTCGGTTTTTTGAGAAGGCCTCCGCTTAGCGGAGGCCTTTTTTATTGGGTTGACACCTATCTGGGGCGTCTATAGAATTGCGCCTCCTTTTAACGGGCGTATTGCGCTCGCTGGGAATAGCAGCCGGAGTCTGAAATCCAATGCAAAATCAGCAAATCCGTATCAGGTTGAAGGCTTTTGACCATCGCCTGATCGACCAATCCACCCAGGAAATCGTGGAAACCGCGAAACGTACTGGGGCACAAGTGCGTGGTCCTATTCCACTGCCTACCCGCAAAGAGCGGTTCACCGTTCTGGTCTCCCCGCACGTCAACAAAGACGCGCGTGACCAGTACGAGATCCGTACTCATAAGCGCGTTCTGGACATCGTCCAGCCAACGGATAAAACCGTTGATGCACTTATGAAGCTTGATCTGGCGGCCGGTGTGGAAGTACAGATCAGCCTCGGCTAAGACTCGGGTCTTAGTCGTGTAACGCTCTGAAATGGGCGGCCATAGCGGGTGAAAGCCCCGTACACTCATGAGGTTTACAACATGACTATTGGTGTAGTCGGTCGTAAATGCGGTATGACCCGTATTTTCACCGAAGAAGGTGTCTCCATTCCGGTCACGGTCATTGAGATCGAACCGAATCGCGTCACCCAGTTCAAAACTGAAGAGACCGATGGCTATCGTGCAGTGCAAGTCACTGTCGGCGAGCGTCGTGCTTCGCGTGTGACTGCTGCTCAAGCAGGTCACTTCGCTAAAGCAAACGTTGCAGCTGGTCGTACTGTCATGGAGTTCCGTCTTGAAGATGGCGACTACCAGGCTGGCGATCTGATCAACGCTGAAATCTTCGCCGCTGGTCAACTGGTTGATGTAACCGGTCAGTCCAAGGGTAAAGGCTTCCAGGGTACGATCAAGCGTTGGAATTTCCGTGGCCAAGACAACACTCACGGTAACTCCGTTTCCCACCGCGTCCCGGGCTCTATTGGCCAGTGCCAGACTCCTGGTCGTGTATTCAAGGGCAAAAAAATGTCCGGTCATATGGGCGCTGAGCGCGTGACCGTGCAGTCCCTCGAAGTAGTGCGCGTCGACGCTGAACGCAATCTGTTGTTGGTCAAGGGTGCTGTTCCTGGCGCTACTGGCGGCAACCTGGTTGTACGTCCAGCGGCCAAGGCTCGCGGTTAAGGGGAAGCTGACATGCAATTAAATGTAAATGACGCTCAAGCGATCGAAGTTTCCGAACTGACATTTGGCGGCGAATTCAACGAGACGCTCGTTCACCAAGCAGTCGTGGCCTACATGGCCGGCGGCCGTCAAGGTAGCAAGCAGCAAAAGACCCGTTCCGACGTTCGTGGTGGCGGTAAGCGCCCTTGGCGTCAGAAAGGTACTGGCCGTGCTCGTGCCGGTACTATCCGTAGCCCAATCTGGCGTGGCGGCGGTACCACTTTCGCAGCTCGTCCACAGGATCACTCTCAGAAGCTCAACAAGAAGATGTACCGCGCAGCACTGCGCTCCATCCTTGCTGAACTCGTGCGTACTGATCGTCTGGTCGTGGTTCAAGACTTCGCTGTTGAAGGTCCGAAAACCAAAGATCTGCTGGGCAAGCTGAACAACATGAATCTGACCGACGTTCTGATCGTGTCCGAAGCTGTTGATCAGAACCTGTACCTGGCTGCTCGCAACCTGCCACACGTTGATGTACGTGACGTGCAAGGTTCCGATCCAGTTAGTCTGATCGCATACGACAAGGTGTTGATCACCGTGTCGGCCGTGAAGAAATTCGAGGAGCTGCTGGGATGAACCAGGAACGCGTATTTAAAGTTCTGCTTGGCCCGCACGTTTCCGAAAAGGCTACGGTTCTGGCTGACAAGAAAGGCCAGTTCGTTTTCAAGGTTGCAACTGACGCAACCAAGCTGGAAATCAAGAAGGCCGTCGAAAGCCTGTTCAGCGTGAAAGTAGAGCGTGTTACTACCCTGAATGTTCTGGGTAAGAGCAAGCGCACTGCTCGCGGTCTGGGCAAGCGTAATGACTGGAAGAAGGCAGTTATCTCCCTTCAGCCAGGCCAAGATCTCGATTTCAGCAGCAGTGCTGAGTAAGGAAGGGGTGCATCATGGCAATCGTTAAATGCAAACCGACTTCCCCTGGCCGCCGTTTTGTGGTCAAGGTGGTCAACCAGGAGCTGCATAAAGGCGCTCCTCACGCACCGCTGCTCGAGAAGAAATCGAAGACTGGTGGTCGTAACAACAATGGTCGCATTACCACTCGTCACATCGGTGGTGGCCATAAGCAGCATTATCGTCTGGTCGATTTCCGTCGCAACGACAAAGATGGCATCTCTGCCACTGTCGAGCGTATCGAATACGATCCAAACCGTACTGCTCACATCGCTCTGCTGCTGTACGCAGATGGCGAGCGTCGCTACATCATCGCGCCTAAAGGCGTGAGTGCTGGCGACCAGCTGATCGCAGGTGCTCTGGCACCGATCAAGCCGGGCAACGCTCTGCAACTGCGTAACATTCCAGTTGGTAGCACCGTACACGGCATCGAATTGAAGCCAGGTAAAGGCGCACAGATCGCTCGTTCCGCTGGTGCTTCGGCTCAGCTGATCGCTCGTGAAGGTGTCTACGTGACCCTGCGTCTGCGTTCTGGTGAGATGCGTAAAGTGCTGGCTGAATGCCGTGCGACCCTGGGCGAAGTCTCGAACTCCGAGCACAGCCTGCGTTCGCTGGGTAAAGCTGGTGCCAAACGCTGGCGTGGCGTTCGCCCAACCGTTCGTGGTGTTGCCATGAACCCGGTTGACCACCCACACGGTGGTGGTGAAGGTCGTACCTCTGGTGGTCGTCATCCGGTATCGCCATGGGGCTTCCCGACTAAGGGCGCGAAGACTCGTGGTAATAAGCGTACCGACAAAATGATCGTCCGTCGTCGCAAGTAAATAGAGGGATACGACAGTGCCACGTTCTCTGAAAAAAGGTCCTTTTATTGATCTTCACCTACTGAAGAAGATCGAAGTGGCGGCGGAAAAGAACGATCGCAAACCAGTTAAGACCTGGTCGCGCCGTTCTATGATCCTGCCACAAATGGTCGGTTTGACCATCGCAGTACACAACGGTCGCCAACACGTCCCAGTTCTCGTTAACGAAGACATGGTCGGCCACAAACTGGGCGAGTTTGCCGGTACCCGCACTTACCGTGGGCACGTGGCAGACAAGAAAGCCAAGCGTTAAGGGGTTAGGAAATGGAAGTAGCCGCTAAGTTGTCGGGCGCTCGAATCTCCGCCCAGAAAGCCCGCTTGGTCGCCGACCAGATCCGCGGGAAGAAGGTGGGCGAAGCGCTCAACCTGTTGGCTTTCAGCAGTAAGAAAGCCGCCGAGATCATGAAGAAAGTGCTGGAGTCGGCCGTAGCCAACGCCGAGCATAACGAAGGCGCAGACGTTGATGACCTGAAGGTCAGCACCGTTTTCGTCAACGAAGGGCGTTCGCTGAAGCGTATCATGCCGCGTGCCAAAGGCCGTGCTGATCGCATCGTCAAGCGGTCTTGCCATATCACTGTCAAGGTTGCTGACAAGTAACGGAGTCGAAGAGATGGGTCAGAAAGTACATCCCATTGGCATTCGCCTGGGAATCGTCAAGGAGCACACCTCCGTCTGGTACGCAGACGGTCGGACTTATGCGGACTATTTGTTCGCTGATCTGAAGGTGCGTGAGTATCTCCAAGACAAACTAAAAAGCGCGTCCGTAAGCCGTATCGATATCCATCGTCCGGCCCAAACTGCACGTATCACCATCCACACCGCTCGTCCAGGTATCGTTATCGGGAAGAAAGGTGAAGATGTTGAGAAACTGCGTCAGGACCTGACCAAGCAAATGGGTGTGCCTGTGCACATCAATATCGAAGAGATCCGCAAGCCGGAGCTCGACGGTATGCTGGTTGCGCAGAGCGTAGCTCAGCAGCTGGAGCGCCGCGTAATGTTCCGTCGTGCTATGAAGCGCGCCGTGCAAAACGCCATGCGTATTGGTGCCAAGGGCATCAAAATCCAAGTGAGCGGTCGTCTCGGCGGTGCTGAAATCGCACGTACTGAATGGTATCGCGAAGGTCGTGTGCCGTTGCACACCCTGCGTGCCGACATCGACTATGCCAACTACGAAGCTCACACCACTTACGGTGTGATCGGTGTAAAGGTTTGGATCTTCAAAGGCGAAGTAATTGGTGGTCGCCAAGAAGAACTGAAACCACAAGCACCAGCGCCTCGTAAAAAAGCTGCTAAGTAAGGGGTACGCCAAATGTTGCAACCTAAGCGTACGAAGTTCCGCAAGCAGATGACAGGCCACAACCGTGGTCTGGCTCAGCGCGGTAGCAAAGTCAGCTTCGGCGAGTTCGCGCTGAAGTCTGTAGCTCGTGGTCGTCTCACCGCTCGTCAGATCGAGTCAGCGCGTCGTGCACTGACCCGTCACGTAAAACGTGGCGGCAAGATCTGGATCCGTGTATTCCCGGACAAGCCGATCTCCAAAAAGCCTCTTGAGGTTCGGATGGGTAAAGGTAAGGGTAACGTGGAATACTGGGTAGCCCAGATTCAGCCAGGCAAAGTCCTGTATGAAATCGAGGGTGTAACTGAAGAGCTGGCGCGTGAGGCTTTTGCCCTGGCTGCTGCAAAGCTGCCGCTCGCCACCGCCTTTGTTAAACGGACGGTGATGTGATGAAAGCGAATGAACTTCGTGAAAAATCCGCACAGCAGCTGAACGAGCAACTGCTCGGCCTGCTGCGCGACCAGTTCAATCTGCGTATGCAGAAAGCAACTGGCCAGTTGGGGCAGTCTCATCTGCTCTCGCAAGTTAAGCGTGACATCGCTCGCGTGAAGACTGTGCTCAACCAGCAGGCAGGTAAGTGATCATGGCTGAAGCCGAAAAGACTGTCCGTACGCTGACTGGCCGTGTTGTCAGCGACAAGATGGACAAAACCATCACCGTTTTGATCGAGCGTCGCGTTAAGCACCCGATCTACGGTAAATATGTTAAGCGTTCGACTAAGCTGCACGCGCACGACGAAACCAATCAGTGCCACATCGGCGACAAAGTCACTATTCGTGAAACTCGTCCGCTGGCCAAGACCAAGTCTTGGGCACTGGTTGATGTTCTCGAACGCGCTGTGGAAGTCTAAGGACTAGGGGTCGGAGAAATTATATGATTCAGACTCAATCCATGCTCGATGTGGCCGATAACAGCGGCGCTCGCCGTGTTATGTGCATCAAGGTGCTGGGTGGCTCCCATCGTCGTTACGCTGGTATCGGTGACATCATCAAAGTTACCGTCAAGGAAGCAATTCCTCGCGGTAAAGTGAAAAAAGGCCAAGTGATGACTGCTGTTGTAGTCCGCACTCGTCACGGCGTACGCCGTGCTGATGGCTCCATTATCCGCTTTGATGGCAACGCTGCTGTTCTTCTGAACAACAAGCAAGAGCCGATCGGCACCCGTATCTTTGGGCCAGTGACCCGTGAACTTCGTACTGAGAAGTTCATGAAGATCGTCTCGCTCGCCCCAGAAGTGCTGTAAGGAGATCCGACATGCAAAAGATTCGTCGTGACGACGAGATCATCGTGATCGCCGGCAAAGACAAAGGTAAGCGCGGTAAGGTGCTGAAGGTTCTTGCTGATGACCGTCTGGTCATTGGTGGTCTGAACCTGGTCAAGCGTCATACCAAGCCTAACCCCGCGTCGGGCGTACAGGGCGGTATCGTCGAGAAAGAAGCGCCATTGCACGCTTCTAACGTCGCCATCTTCAATGGCGAAACCAACAAGGCTGACCGCGTTGGTTTCAAAGTAGAAGACGGTAAGAAAATTCGTGTCTTCAAGTCGACCCAAAAAGCGGTTGATGCTTGAACACTGCTAGGTAGATAAGACCATGGCACGACTAAAAGAGATTTACCGGAAGGAAATCGCTCCGAAGCTTAAGGAAGAACTTAAGCTTTCGAACGTGATGGAAGTTCCGCGCGTTACCAAAATCACCCTGAACATGGGTCTGGGCGAAGCGATCGGCGACAAAAAAGTCATCGAGCACGCTGTTGCTGACCTGGAAAAGATCACCGGTCAAAAAGTCGTTGTGACTTACGCTCGGAAATCCATCGCTGGCTTTAAAGTCCGTGAAGGTTGGCCGATCGGTGTCAAAGTGACTCTGCGCCGTGAGCGTATGTACGAGTTCCTGGATCGTCTGCTGTCGATCTCCCTGCCTCGGGTTCGCGACTTCCGCGGCCTGAATGCCAAGTCCTTCGATGGTCGTGGTAACTACAGCATGGGCGTGAAAGAGCAGATCATCTTCCCGGAAATCGACTACGACAAGATCGATGCTCTCCGCGGTCTGGACATCACCCTGACCACCACTGCCAAGAACGATGATGAAGGCCGCGCTCTGCTGCGTGCGTTCAAATTCCCGTTCCGCAACTGATTGGAGTAGGACCATGGCCAAGATGAGCATGAAAAACCGCGAGCTGAAGCGTCAGCTCACGGTTGCCAAGTACGCCAAGAAGCGTGCAGCACTGAAAGCTATCATCGTTGATCTGAACGCAAGTCCAGAAGCGCGTTGGGAAGCTACAGTAGCTCTGCAGAAGCAGCCACGTGACGCAAGCGCTTCGCGCATGCGTAACCGCTGCCGCCTGACCGGTCGTCCACACGGCGTTTACCGCAAGTTCGGCCTTGGCCGTAACAAACTGCGTGAAGCGGCAATGCGTGGTGACGTACCAGGTCTGGTTAAAGCCAGCTGGTAAGTACTTTCGAAGTCCAGGTGGCCAGGATCGCAAGATACTGACCGCCGGTGGCCTAGAATCTGGAACAAGCCCCTTTTGGGGCTTGTTTCATTTCCGCAGTGTGTCTAAAATACGCGGCTCGCCTGAGCCCGTGTGTTTTATGCCCGGAGATTCTCGGTGACATATGTAGCCGCAAGGCTAATTTTTTTGTATTAGGAGCGTCTAGCCCATGAGTATGCAGGACCCGTTAGCGGACATGCTAACTCGTATCCGTAATGCCCAGATGGCTGAAAAGTCCGTCGTAAGCATGCCATCTTCCACGTTGAAGGTAGCTGTTGCCAAAGTCCTGAAAGACGAAGGCTACATTGCGGGTTATCAGATCAGCAGCGAAATCAAGCCACTGCTGTCCATCGAGCTGAAGTACTTCGAAGGCCGTCCGGTCATCGAGGAAGTGAAGCGCGTTAGCCGTCCAGGCCTGCGTCAGTACAAGTCCGTTGAAGATCTGCCGAAAGTTCGTGGCGGTCTTGGCGTGTCTATCGTCTCCACCAACAAAGGTGTGATGACGGATCGTGCTGCGCGCGCTGCCGGTGTCGGCGGCGAAGTTCTTTGCACTGTGTTCTAAGGGGGGATAAGCATGTCTCGCGTCGCTAAGAACCCCGTTAAGCTGCCAGCCGGTGTCGAAGTAAAATTCGCAGGCCAACAGCTTTCGGTGAAGGGTGCCAAGGGTACTCTTGAACTGAACATCCATTCGTCCGTTGAGATCGTTGAAGAAGCTGGTGAGCTGCGTTTCGCTGCTCGCAATGGCGATCAACAAACTCGCGCAATGGCCGGTACCACGCGTGCGTTGGTAAACAACATGGTCCAAGGCGTAAGCCAAGGCTTCGAGCGCAAGCTCCAGCTGGTCGGTGTTGGTTACAAAGCGCAAGCAAAAGGCACGGTTTTGAACCTGGCCCTTGGCTTCTCGCACCCAGTGGATTACGAACTGCCGGAAGGCATCACCGCTGAAACTCCTAGCCAGACCGATATCCTGATCAAGGGCATCGATAAGCAGCTGGTAGGTCAAGTGGCTGCCGAGATCCGCGACTTCCGTCCACCAGAGCCGTACAAAGGCAAAGGTGTGCGCTACGCGGACGAAGTCGTCCGTCGTAAAGAAGCCAAGAAGAAGTAGGGCATAGCAAATGACCGACAAAAAAGTTACTCGACTGCGTCGCGCTCGCAAAGCACGCCTGAAAATGCACGAACTCGAAGTCGTGCGTCTCTGCGTGTTCCGCTCGTCGCAGCACATCTACGCCCAGGTCATCTCGGCCGACGGCAACAAAGTCCTGGCAAGCGCCTCGACTTTGGATAAAGAACTGCGTGATGGTGCCACTGGCAACATCGACGCGGCCACTAAGGTTGGCCAGCTGGTCGCTACGCGTGCTAAGGCCGCTGGCGTCTCGCAAGTGGCTTTCGACCGCTCTGGCTTCAAGTACCACGGCCGCGTGAAAGCGCTGGCTGATGCTGCTCGTGAAGCTGGGCTGGAGTTCTAAGTTATGTCAAATAACGACCAAAAGCGCGACGAAGGCTACATTGAGAAGCTGGTTCAAGTTAATCGCGTAGCCAAAACCGTTAAAGGCGGCCGTATCTTCACTTTCACCGCGTTGACCGTGGTAGGTGATGGTAAGGGCCGTGTTGGCTTCGGCCGTGGCAAGTCGCGTGAAGTGCCTGCTGCGATCCAGAAGGCAATGGAAGCTGCTCGTCGCAACATGATCCAAGTTGACCTGAACGGCACCACTCTGCAGTACGCAATGAAGTCCGCTCACGGCGCTTCGAAGGTGTACATGCAGCCTGCTTCTGAAGGTACCGGTATCATCGCTGGCGGCGCTATGCGTGCTGTCCTCGAAGTTGCTGGCGTTCAGAACGTTCTGGCCAAGTGCTACGGCTCGACTAACCCGGTAAACGTGGTTCACGCCACTTTCAAGGGTTTGAAAGCTATGCAGTCTCCTGAATCCATTGCCGCCAAGCGTGGCAAAAGCGTCAAGGAGATCTTCTGATCATGGCTACCGTTAAAGTAACGCTGATCAAAAGCATGACCGGCCGCATCCCTAACCACAAATTGTGCGTTAAGGGTTTGGGTCTGCGTCGCATCGGTCACACTGTAGAAGTCCAGGATACTCCCGAGAATCGCGGGATGATCAACAAGGCTTACTACATGCTGCGTGTCGAGGGTTAATCGATGAAACTCAATGATCTGAGTCCAGCGCCGGGTTCCCGTCGCGAAAAGCATCGTCCGGGCCGTGGTATCGGTAGCGGTTTGGGTAAGACTGGTGGCCGTGGCCACAAAGGTCAGACCTCCCGCTCCGGTGGCACCATTGCTCCAGGCTTTGAAGGCGGTCAACAGCCGCTGCATCGTCGCCTGCCGAAGTTCGGTTTCGTTTCCCTGAAAGCCATGGATCGCGCAGAAGTGCGTTTGTCCGAGCTGGCTAAAGTGGAAGGCGACATCGTTACTCTGCAGACCCTGAAAGATGCCAACGTGATCAACGTCAACGTACAGCGTGTGAAAATCATGCTGTCCGGTGAAGTGACTCGCGCTGTCACTATCGGCAAGGGAATCGGCGCCACCAAAGGTGCGCGTTCGGCTATCGAAGCAGCTGGCGGCAAGTTCGAGGAATAAATGGCTAAGCAAGGTGCTCTCTCAGCGCTCGGCAAAGGCGGTATGTCTGAACTTTGGGCTCGTCTGCGTTTTCTGTTCCTGGCGATTATCGTCTACCGAATAGGCGCACACATCCCGGTTCCAGGTATCAACCCGGACCGACTCGCAGACCTGTTTCGACAGAATGAGGGGACCATTCTTAGCTTGTTCAACATGTTTTCCGGCGGCGCGCTGGAACGGATGAGCATCTTTGCACTGGGGATCATGCCGTACATTTCGGCATCGATCATCATGCAGTTGATGAGCGCCGTCAGCCCGCAGCTGGAGCAGTTGAAGAAGGAAGGTGAAGCTGGTCGTCGCAAGATTAGCCAGTACACCCGCTACCTCACTGTCGTTCTTGCTCTCGTCCAGGCTGTTGGCATGTCCATCGGTCTGGCAGGGCAGGGCGTAGCGTTCACTGGTGACTTTGGCTTCCATTTCGTCGCGGTAACCACATTTGTGGCTGGTGCGATGTTCATGATGTGGCTGGGTGAGCAGATTACTGAGCGTGGTGTTGGCAACGGTATCTCGATGTTGATTTTCGCAGGTATCGTCGCCGGTCTTCCGAGGGCAATCGGGCAGTCTTTCGAGTCTGCACGTCAGGGTGATATCAATATCTTCGCCTTGGTTGCCATCGGTTTGCTGGCAGTAGCGATTATCGGTTTTGTGGTGTTCATTGAGCGTGGCCAGCGTCGTATTGCTGTTCACTACGCCAAGCGTCAGCAGGGCCGTAAGGTCTTTGCCGCGCAGACCAGCCACTTGCCGCTGAAAGTGAATATGGCCGGTGTTATTCCTGCTATCTTCGCGAGCAGCATTTTGCTGTTTCCGGCTTCGTTGGGTGCCTGGTTCGGTCAGTCTGAAGGTATGGGCTGGTTGCAGGACATCTCGCAGTCGATCGCTCCTGGTCAGCCGTTGAATATTCTGCTGTTTAGTGCAGGGATTATTTTCTTCTGCTTCTTCTATACGGCGTTGATGTTCAATCCGAAAGACGTAGCGGAAAACCTGAAGAAGTCCGGTGCCTTTATTCCGGGTATTCGTCCAGGCGAGCAGTCGGCGCGCTATATTGATGGCGTTCTGACTCGTTTGACCCTGTTCGGTGCTCTATATATGACGGCCGTGTGCTTGCTACCCCAGTTTCTGGTGGTTGCAGCCAACGTTCCGTTCTACCTTGGCGGGACCTCGTTGCTGATCGTCGTCGTGGTTGTGATGGACTTCATGTCCCAAGTACAATCGCACCTCGTTTCGCACCAGTACGAATCCCTGATGAAGAAAGCCAACCTGAAGGGCTACGGCAGCGGCATGTTGCGCTGAGTACCCCATAAGGTTCGAGGAGTTGGTGATGAAAGTTCGTGCATCGGTGAAAAAGCTGTGCCGTAACTGCAAAATTATTCGCCGCGAAGGTGTTGTTCGAGTAATTTGCAGCGCGGAACCGCGTCACAAACAGCGCCAAGGCTGAGTGTGATCCGCTTGAAGCCCGGCAGCTAGTGCGCTGCCGGGTTGATTATTTGTTATTACAGCGATATTATCTCGCGCCCTATTTCTTGGCTTCCGGGGCGTAGGTAGCTGTCAATTGGAGTCCCACTGAATGGCCCGTATTGCAGGCGTTAACATTCCAGATAACAAGCACACTGTTATCTCGCTGACCTACATCTATGGTGTTGGTCGCACTACTGCGCAGAAAATTTGCGCAGTTGCTGGGGTAAACCCAGCCGCTAAGATCAAGGATCTGAGCGACGAGCAGATTGAATTGCTGCGTGGCGAAGTGGCGAAGTTCACCACTGAAGGTGACCTGCGTCGCGAAATCAACATGAAAATCAAGCGTTTGATGGACCTCGGTTGCTATCGCGGTCTGCGTCATCGTCGTGGTCTTCCAGTACGCGGTCAGCGTACCAAGACTAACGCGCGTACCCGTAAAGGTCCGCGTAAGCCGATCCGCAAGTAATCGCCCCAGCGAATCGACAGGAAAATTATCATGGCAAAACCTGCTGCTCGTCCTCGTAAAAAAGTTAAAAAGACAGTGGTTGATGGCATCGCCCACATCCATGCATCTTTTAACAACACCATCGTGACCATCACCGACCGTCAAGGTAACGCGCTTTCTTGGGCTACCTCCGGTGGTTCGGGTTTCCGCGGTTCCCGCAAGTCCACCCCGTTCGCTGCTCAAGTAGCTGCTGAACGTGCTGGTCAAGCTGCGCTGGAATATGGCCTGAAAAACCTCGACGTTAACGTCAAGGGTCCAGGTCCAGGTCGTGAGTCTGCTGTCCGTGCTTTGAACGGCTGTGGCTATAAGATCGCCAGCATCACCGACGTGACGCCAATCCCGCACAACGGGTGCCGTCCGCCGAAGAAGCGCCGCGTGTAATCCAGGAGATTGTAAAGAATGGCTCGTTACATTGGTCCAAAATGCAAACTCGCTCGTCGCGAAGGCACCGATCTCTTTCTGAAGAGCGGCGTGCGCGCGATCGAATCGAAGTGCAACATTGAAGCAGCACCTGGTATCCACGGCCAACGCCGCGGTCGCCAGTCCGACTACGGCACCCAACTGCGTGAAAAGCAGAAGGTCCGTCGTATCTACGGCGTTCTCGAGCGTCAGTTCAGCGGCTACTACAAAGAAGCTGCTGGCAAGAAAGGTGCAACCGGTGAAAACCTGCTGCAACTGCTCGAATGCCGTCTGGACAACGTTGTATACCGTATGGGCTTTGGTTCGACTCGTGCCGAATCCCGTCAGCTGGTATCGCACAAATCCGTCAGCGTAAACGGCCAAACCGTTAACGTTCCGTCCTACCAGGTTCGTGCTGGTGACGTTGTCGCGATTCGCGAGAAAGCAAAAAACCAGCTTCGCATTGTCCAAGCTCTCGATCTGTGTGCCCAACGTGGCCGCGTAGAATGGGTAGAAGTAGACACTGAGAAGAAGTCGGGCGTTTTCAAGAACGTTCCTGCTCGCAGTGATCTGTCCGCCGACATCAACGAAAGCCTGATTGTCGAGCTCTACTCCAAGTAAGGGCTAGAAAATAGGTGCATCCATGCAGATTTCGGTAAATGAGTTCCTGACACCCCGCCATATTGATGTGCAGGTTGTCAGTCCAACCCGCGCCAAGATCACTCTCGAGCCTCTCGAGCGTGGTTTTGGCCACACCCTGGGCAACGCGCTGCGCCGCATCCTGTTGTCCTCAATGCCCGGCTGTGCAGTAGTCGAGGCCGAGATTGACGGTGTGCTCCACGAGTACAGCGCCATCGAAGGTGTACAGGAAGACGTAATTGAAATCCTGTTGAACCTTAAAGGTCTGGCTATCAAGCTGCACGGCCGTGACGAAGTTACGCTGACCTTGTCGAAGAAGGGTTCGGGGGTGGTTACCGCTGCCGATATTCAGCTGGATCATGATGTCGAGATCGTTAACCCCGATCACGTAATCGCTAACCTGGCGTCTAACGGCGCCCTGAACATGAAGCTCACTGTAGCTCGTGGTCGTGGTTATGAACCGGCCGACTCGCGTCAGAGCGATGAAGACGAAAGCCGCAGCATTGGTCGCTTGCAGCTTGACTCTTCGTTCAGCCCGGTTCGCCGCATCGCATACGTGGTGGAAAACGCCCGTGTCGAGCAGCGTACTAACCTGGACAAGCTGGTTATTGATCTGGAAACCAACGGTACTCTGGATCCTGAAGAGGCTATTCGCCGCGCTGCAACCATCCTGCAACAGCAGTTGGCTGCGTTCGTCGACCTCAAAGGTGACAGCGAACCAGTGGTAATCGAGCAGGAAGACGAGATCGATCCGATCCTGCTTCGCCCGGTTGACGATCTGGAACTGACTGTACGTTCGGCTAACTGCCTTAAGGCGGAAAACATTTACTACATCGGTGACCTGATCCAGCGCACCGAAGTAGAACTGTTGAAGACTCCGAACCTGGGCAAGAAATCCTTGACTGAAATCAAGGACGTTCTGGCCTCCCGCGGTCTGTCCCTCGGCATGCGCCTCGACAACTGGCCGCCTGCAAGTCTTAAGAAGGACGACAAGGCGACTGCCTGATCGTCGTAATCACCGAACGTGAGTTTGGTAAGGAATGAACCATGCGTCATCGTAAAAGTGGTCGTCACCTGAGCCGTACCAGCTCGCACCGCAAGGCCATGTTTCAAAACATGGCGGTGTCGCTGTTCGAGCACGAGCTGATCAAAACTACACTGCCGAAAGCCAAAGAACTGCGTCGCGTTGCTGAGCCGCTGATCACTTTGGCCAAGACAGACAGCCTGGCTAACCGCCGTCTGGCTTTCGACCGTACTCGTTCGAAAGCTATCGTTGGTAAGCTCTTCAACGACCTGGGCAAGCGCTACGCTACCCGTGAGGGTGGCTACCTGCGCATCCTCAAGTGCGGTTTCCGCACTGGCGACAACGCGCCTATGGCGTACGTCGAGTTGGTTGATCGTGCTACTGCTGGCGAAGCTGTATCCGCCGAGTAAGACGACAGTCTGCAACGAAAAACCGGGCCTAGTGCCCGGTTTTTTGTTTTTGAAGTAAGACAAATCCTATTTAAGCAGCGCTCCTCAATCTTGATACTGGTGCTATGGAGAGGGAGGTGACGGTAGTTTTTTTCTATTGATGCCGACAATTATATGAATTTGTAGACGTCATGCTGATGGTCAATACTCCCTCTAAGCCGATTAGCCGGCAGTTCCAAGACTGACCTGAGGAGATTGAGCATGAGCCAGAATAAAACCCTTACGACCGCCAGTGGCGCTCCCGTTGCTGACAACCAGAATTCCCGTTCCGCCGGCCCGCGTGGCCCGTTGCTGCTCGACGACTTTCACCTGATCGAGAAGCTGGCCCACTTCAACCGTGAAAACATCCCAGAGCGACGTGTACACGCCAAAGGCTCGGGAGCGTATGGCACGTTCACGGTTACCAAAGACATTACCCAATACACCAGCGCCAAACTGTTTGAAGCTGTTGGTAAGCAGACGCCGACCTTCCTGCGTTTCTCTACAGTCGGTGGCGAGCGCGGCTCGGCAGATACCGAGCGCGATCCACGTGGCTTCGCACTCAAGTTCTATACCGAAGAAGGTAACTGGGACATCGTGGGCAACAACACCCCGATATTCTTCATCCGTGACCCGCTGAAATTCCCGGACTTTATCCACACTCAAAAACGCCTGCCGCAAAGCAACCTGAAAAGTGCACAGATGATGTGGGACTTCTGGTCGCATTCACCCGAGGCGCTGCACCAGGTCACCATCCTGTTCTCGGACCGCGGCATCCCGGACGGCTACCGTCACATGCATGGTTTTGGCAGCCACACCTACAGCCTGATCAGCGCCAATGGCGAGCGTCACTGGGTGAAGTGGCACTACAAGACCAAGCAGGGCATCAAGAACCTCGCGCCTGCCGATGCAGCCCGCCTGGCCGGTACCGATCCGGATTACGCCCAGCGCGACCTGTTTGAGGCCATTGAGCGCGGAGATTTCCCTAAATGGCGTGTGTGCATCCAGATCATGACTGAGGCCCAGGCCAATGCTCACTACGAGAATCCCTTCGATGTGACCAAAACCTGGTCGCAGAAAGAGTTTCCGCTGATTGAAGTGGGTGAGTTGGAATTGAACCGCAACCCGCTGAACTACTTCGCCGAAGTGGAGCAGGCAGCGTTCGGTCCAAGCAATATGGTGCCGGGTGTCGGTTTGTCGCCGGACCGCATGCTCCAGGGCCGTGTGTTCGCTTACGCCGATGCGCACCGCTACCGTATTGGCACCAACCATCAGCACCTGCCGGTGAATGCTTCGCGCAGTCCGGTCCACAACTACCAGCGTGATGGCTCCATGGCGTTTGGCAGCAACGGTGGCGCGGCTCCCAACTACGAGCCAAACAGCTACGCCGATGCACCAAAACAAGCTCCACAGTACGCAGAGCCTGCCCTGGCTCTGAGCGGTGCAGCGGATCGTTATGATCACCGCGAGGATACTGATTACTACAGCCACGCCGGTGCGCTGTTCCGCTTGATGAATGCTGAGCAAAAAACGCTGTTGATCAACAACATCGCCGGCGCGATGGCGGGTGTTTCCAGTGATGTGGTTCAACGTCAGCTGCAACACTTCTTCAAGGCAGATCCGGCTTATGGAGAAGGAATCGCAACTGCGCTGGGTGTATCGATTAACTAACTCTAAGTGATAAGCAGAACCGCCCTCATTTGGGCGGTTTTTGCGTTATTTCAGCTACTTTTCTCCGGAAATCTTCACTTTTCTGCCGTTCGTCCCGTGACCTGCAGGTCTGCATGGTTCAAACTAGGGTCTTTCAAGCAGGGAGATGTAGGGCGATGCAAGGTCACCCCGACGTAATCGATTACCTCAACACGTTGCTGACGGGCGAACTGGCAGCTCGTGACCAATATTTCATTCACTCGCGTATGTACGAAGACTGGGGCTTTACTGAGCTCTACGAGCGTATCAACCACGAAATGGAAGAAGAGGCACAGCACGCCGACGCGCTGATGCGTCGTATCCTGATGCTCGAAGGCACGCCGCGCATGCGTCCTGACGACCTGGATGCCGGCACCACAGTGCCTGAGATGCTCGCCAGCGACTTGCGCCTGGAGTACAAAGTCCGCGCCGCACTGTGCAAGGGCATTGAGCTTTGCGAGAAGCACAACGACTACGTGACCCGGGAAATCCTGCGCGTACAGTTGAACGATACTGAAGAAGATCACACCTACTGGCTGGAAAAGCAGTTGGGCCTGATCAAGTTGATCGGCCTGGAAAACTACCTGCAATCGCAGTTCTGATTCCACCGGTTATAAAAAAGCCCCTGTCACCGCTATGGTGACAGGGGCTTTTTGTTGGGCCGAACAATCAGGCCCGGTCGCGCGCCAGCAGCGGCTTCAGATAGTAGCCAGTATGGGATTGTGGCATTTCGGAAACTTGCTCCGGCGTGCCCACCGCAATTATCTGCCCACCCTTGGAACCGCCTTCCGGCCCAAGGTCCACCAGCCAGTCGGCTGTCTTGATCACGTCCAGGTTGTGTTCAATCACCACCACGGTGTTGCCGTGGTCACGTAAACGGTGCAGTACGTCGAGCAACTGCTGGATATCCGCAAAGTGCAGCCCAGTGGTTGGCTCGTCAAGGATGTACAGGGTCTTGCCGGTATCGCGCTTGGACAGTTCACGAGACAGCTTGACCCGCTGCGCTTCGCCACCGGACAGCGTGGTCGCCGACTGCCCCAGCTTGATATACGACAAGCCCACGTCCATCAGGGTCTGAAGCTTGCGTGCCAGGGCCGGCACTGCGTCAAAGAACACCCTCGCTTCCTCGATCGTCATCTCAAGGGTTTCATGGATGTTCTTGCCCTTGTACTTGATCTCCAGGGTCTCGCGGTTGTAGCGCTTGCTCTTGCACACGTCGCAAGGTACGTAGATGTCCGGCAGGAAGTGCATCTCGACCTTGATCAAGCCGTCGCCCTGGCACGCTTCGCAGCGCCCACCCTTGACGTTGAAGGAGAAGCGCCCAGGGCCATAACCACGGGAACGGGACTCCGGCACACCGGCGAACAGTTCGCGAATCGGCGTGAACAGCCCGGTATAGGTCGCGGGGTTGGAGCGGGGGGTGCGGCCAATCGGGCTCTGGTCGATATCCACCACCTTGTCCAGGAGCTCCAGGCCCTTGATGCTGTCATGCGCGGCAGCTTCCAGGGTGGTGGCACCGTTCAGCGCGGTGGCGCTGAGGGGGAACAAGGTGTTGTTGATCAGCGTCGACTTGCCCGAGCCGGAGACGCCGGTCACGCACGTCAGCAGGCCCAGGGGGATTTCCAGGTCGACATTGCGCAGGTTGTTGCCGCGCGCGCCCTTGAGGTGCAGCGCCTGTTTTTTGTTGCGCGGTGTACGTTTGGCCGGTACTTCGATTTTCACTCGGCCAGACAAGTATTTACCGGTGAGCGAGTCCGGGTGTGCCATGACTTCGGCCGGTGTGCCCTGGGCAACAATATGTCCGCCATGCACGCCGGCACCGGGGCCGATATCGACCACATAGTCCGCCAGGCGAATGGCATCCTCATCGTGCTCGACCACGATCACCGTGTTACCGATATCACGCAGGTGCTTGAGCGTGCCCAGTAGGCGATCGTTGTCACGCTGGTGCAGGCCGATTGAGGGCTCGTCCAAGATGTACAGCACGCCCACCAGGCCGGCGCCAATCTGGCTGGCCAGGCGAATGCGCTGGGCTTCGCCGCCGGACAGGGTGTCGGCGCTGCGATCCAGGGACAGATAGTCCAGGCCCACGTTGACCAGGAACTGCAGGCGCTCGCGGATTTCCTTGAGGATCTTGTCGGCAATCTCGCCGCGACGCCCGGTCAGCTTCAGTACGCCAAAGTACTCGCAGGCGTCGCCGATGGGCAGGTTGGTCACTGCTGGCAGGGTCTTCTCGCCGACCCATACGTGGCGAGCCTCGCGACGCAAGCGGGTGCCACGGCAATCAGGGCAGGGCTGGGTGCTGAGGAACTTGGCCAGTTCTTCGCGTACGCTGGCCGATTCGGTTTCCCGGTAGCGACGTTCCAGGTTGGGCACGATGCCTTCGAATGGGTGGGAGCGCTTGACGATATCGCCACGGTCATTCAGGTATTTGAAGTCGACGTTCTGCGAGCCGCTGCCATGCAGGATGACTTTCTGTTGCTCTGCGGGCAGCTCGTTGAACGGTACTTCCAGGCTGAATTTATAGTGGGCGGCTAGCGACCCGAGCATCTGGAAGTAGTAGACATTGCGCCGGTCCCAGCCGCGTATGGCGCCCTCCGCCAGCGTCAGGTCGCCATTGACCAGGCGCTTGATGTCGAAGAACTGCTTGACCCCCAACCCATCACAGGTCGGGCAGGCGCCGGCCGGATTGTTGAAAGAGAACAGCTTGGGTTCCAGTTCGCTGATGGCGTGGCCGCAGATCGGGCAGGCGAAGCGTGCGGAAAAGATGATTTCTTCGCCGGGCTCGTCGTCCATCGGTGCGACCAGGGCGATACCGTCCGCCAGCTTCAGCGCGGTCTCGAACGACTCCGCCAGACGTTGCTGCAGGTCGGCACGCACCTTGAAGCGGTCGACCACCACATCAATGGTGTGCTTCTTCTGTTTATCCAGTTTCGGTGCTTCGTCCAGCTCATACAGCTTGCCGTTGATCCTGGCGCGGACAAAACCCTGGGCGCGCAGTTCTTCGAAGACCGACAGGTGTTCGCCCTTGCGCTCGCGGATCACCGGCGCCAGCAGCATCAGCTTGGCGCCTTCCGGCTGGGCCAGTACCAGGTCGACCATCTGGCTGACGGTCTGGGCTTCCAGCGGGATATCGTGATCCGGGCAGCGCGGAATACCGACGCGTGCGTACAGCAGGCGCAGGTAGTCGTAGATTTCGGTGATGGTGCCCACGGTGGAGCGCGGGTTGTGGGAGGTCGATTTCTGTTCGATGGAAATGGCTGGCGACAGGCCTTCAATGGTGTCGACATCAGGCTTTTCCATCATCGACAGGAACTGCCGGGCGTAGGCCGACAGCGATTCCACATAACGACGCTGGCCTTCGGCATACAGCGTATCGAACGCCAGCGACGACTTGCCAGACCCGGACAAACCGGTGATGACAATCAGTTTGTCCCGGGGCAGGGTCAGGTCGATGTTCTTCAGGTTGTGGGTTCTAGCCCCACGAATCAGGATCTTGTCCAAGATGGCCTCGTACGGCGGGCGTATAAATAATGCAGGAGTATACGGCTAAAGACTGGATGAATATACACTGTCGATTTGCCCATTTCAGGCTTGGATGAAAGCTGCGCGGCAAAGCGCCGCATATACCCTCTCAATCGATGGGACTGGTAGAATCGCCGCCGGTTCACACGAGGTTTTTCCATGCACGATCCCCACAGCGAACGCATGAGTAGCGGCGAGACCCGAGCGGCAAGCGGTCTGGCACTGGTGTTCGCCTTCCGTATGCTGGGCATGTTCATGGTGTTGCCGGTGCTGGCGACCTATGGCATGGACCTCGCCGGCGCGACCCCAGCCCTGATCGGCCTGGCGATTGGCGCCTACGGCCTGACCCAGGCACTTTTCCAGATACCGTTCGGGATCATTTCCGACCGCATTGGCCGCCGGCCGGTGATCTACCTGGGGTTGATCATCTTCGCCCTGGGCAGCGTGCTGGCGGCCAATGCCGATTCGATCTGGGGCGTGATCGCCGGGCGCATCCTGCAAGGCGCGGGTGCAATTTCCGCGGCAGTGATGGCGCTGTTGTCAGACCTGACTCGCGAACAGCATCGCACCAAGGCCATGGCTATGATCGGCATGACCATCGGCCTGTCGTTTGCCGTTGCGATGGTGGTTGGCCCGCTGCTGACCCGTGCGTTCGGCCTGCACGGCCTGTTCCTGGCCACCGGTGGCATGGCGTTGTTCGGTATTGTGATCGTGGCCTTTATGGTGCCGCGCTCCACCGGGCCGCTGCAGCACCGTGAGTCGGGCGTGGCCAAACAAGCGCTGCTGCCGACGCTCAAGCACCCGGACCTGCTGCGCCTGGATTTAGGTATCTTTGTATTGCACGCGATGCTGATGTGCAGCTTCGTCGCCTTGCCCCTGGCCCTGGTGGAAAAAGCCGGCTTGCCCAAGGAAGAGCACTGGTGGGTCTACCTCACCGCGTTGTTGATTTCATTCTTCGCCATGATCCCGTTCATCATCTACGGCGAGAAGAAACGCAAAATGAAACGAGTTTTGCTCGGCGCCGTCGCGACATTGATGCTCACTGAACTATTCTTCTGGCAGTTCGGCGACAGCCTACGGGCACTGGTCATTGGGACGGTGGTGTTTTTCACCGCGTTCAACCTGCTGGAGGCCTCACTGCCTTCGCTGATCAGTAAGGTTTCGCCGGCAGGTGGCAAGGGCACGGCAATGGGGGTTTATTCCACCAGCCAGTTCCTCGGTTCGGCGCTGGGCGGCATCATGGGCGGCTGGATGTTCCAGCATGGCGGTTTGTCGGTTGTGTTCCTCGGATGCGCCGGGCTGGCTGCACTTTGGCTGCTCTTTGCTGTTACCATGCGCGAACCTCCCTACGTCACAAGCCTGCGTTTGCCGCTATCGCCCGAGGCGATCCGTGAAAGCGGTCTGGTAGAGCGCCTGAAGGCGGTCGTAGGGGTAACGGATGCAGTCGTGGTCGCTGAAGAGGCGGCCATTTACATCAAATTGGACACCGAACTATTGGATCGCGCGACGCTTGAGCAACTGGTCAACCCAGTGCCGACAGCGCGCCCAGCCTAGGAGAACGTTATGGCCCGTGGGGTTAACAAAGTCATATTGGTCGGTACTTGCGGCCAGGATCCCGAAGTTCGCTACTTGCCTAACGGTAATGCCGTGACCAACCTGAGTCTGGCGACCAGCGAACAGTGGACCGACAAGCAGACCGGCCAGAAGGTCGAGAAAACCGAATGGCACCGTGTGTCGATGTTCGGCAAGGTTGCAGAGATCGCCGGTGAGTACCTGCGCAAAGGTTCGCAGGTCTACATCGAAGGTAAACTGCAAACCCGCGAGTGGGAAAAAGACGGCATCAAGCGTTACACCACCGAAATCGTGGTCGACATGCAAGGCACCATGCAACTGCTGGGCGGCCGTCCACAGGGCGACCAACAGGGCCAGGGCGGCATGTCCAACTCGGCACCGCGTCCACAGCAGTCGCGTCCACAGCCAAGCCAGCAGCCACAGCGTGAGTCGCGCCCAGCACCACAGCAGGCCGCACCGCAGCCAGCCGCTGACTTCGACAGTTTTGATGACGATATTCCGTTCTAAGGCCTTCTAGGCAGTCAAGCAGTACTAAAACCCCCGCAGGCCTGGCCTCGGGGGTTTCTTGTTTTTGCGTACGAAATGTCCCAGGTTCTGGCGTTTGTTCTCCTGGGCCACAAGATTTAGGCTATAGCTCATTCCCGTGCCGAAGAAGGAAAACCCGATGACCTGGTCTGCCCAGCAGTACTCGATGTTTGAGCAACAGCGCACCCGTCCCGTTCGAGACCTGGTGGCTGCCATTCCAGCGGGCGATGTGCGCACCGCAGTTGACCTGGGGTGTGGTCCGGGTAACTCCACCGAGGTGCTGGCCGGGCGTTTTCCCCAGGCGCAGGTCACCGGCCTGGACAGTTCCGATGACATGCTGGTCAGCGCCCGTGAACGGCTGCCGGCGCTCAACTTTGAATTGGCCGACATCGACGCCTGGAGCCCGGCGCAAAAATTCGACGTGATTCTTGCCAACGCCTCGCTGCAATGGCTACCGGACCACGCCACGCTCTATCCGCACCTGGTGGACCAGTTGACGCCCGGTGGCACGCTGGCGGTGCAGACCCCGGACAACCTTGACGAGCCCGCTCACCGCCTGGCCCGTGAGGTGGCGGCGCAAGGGCCGTGGGCGGGCAAGATCGGTGCGGTCAAACACAACGCGCGCCACTCGGCGAGCTACTACTACGAACTGCTGAGCACACATTGCAGCACCGTGGATGTGTGGCACACCATCTATCAACACCCGCTCAGCGATCATGGCGCCGTGGTCGAGTGGTTCAAGGGCACGGGGTTGCGGCCTTTCCTGGCTCCCCTGGATGACGCCGAGAGAAGTGCCTTCCTCGATACCTACCTGGGGCTAATCACCAAGGCCTATCCGGCCTTGGCAGATGGCACGGTGTTGCTGCCTTTTCCGCGCCTGTTCATCATCGCCACGCGCTAACTTTCCATGCCAACAGGTGGCAGTCAGACTGCCACCTGTTTATGCCTGCAGAAACTCATCGGCCGAGACCACGCTCGCATAGCCAAATGCCAGCGACGCCATATACGCGTCATGCACCTGGGCCGCCGGGATGGTCTTGCCATTGAACTCCAGGTCACGGGTGGCGCAGGCATCGTGGATCACTGTAACGGTGTAGCCAAGGTCCGCTGCTGCCCGTACCACGGCGTCGATGCACATGTGGCTCATGCTGCCCACGACTACCAGGTCGGTGATGCTGCGCTGTTCCAGCAACTCGCGCAGGTTGGTTTGGCGAAACGCATTTACAAAATGCTTGAGCACCACTGGCTCGTCGTTTTCGTTCAGTACCTTGGGGTGCAAGTGCGCGCCTTCGGAGCCTGGGGTGAAAAAGGGCGCCTCGTCAGAGGTGAACTCATGGCGCACGTGGATTATCGCATCACCGGCCTGGCGAAATACCTGGAGCAGTTGTTGTGCCTTGTCGGCGGCAGCCTCGACACCAGCCAGTGGCCATTTGCCCTGGGGGAAGTAGTCGTTCTGGATATCAATTAGGATAAGTGCTTGCTTGGCCATGGGGGTTTTCTCGTGATGGGTTGATGCGTCCAGTATCGTGGCTGGCATGTGGCTCGGGGATTGGCCGCACCGACAATAACAGGGGGAAAACTGACAATGGCTCTGGAACGCTCGATCGTCGAGCTTGGCGTACTGATTTACAGCGGCGCGCAGATGGCGGCTGTACACGGCTTGACCGACCTGTTTGGGGTCGCCAATCGCATTGCCGCCGAACATCAGGCTGAGCAGTTGCCGTTGTTGCGTATCAGCCATTGGCAGGTTGCTGGCGATGGTACTCCCATTCGGGCATTCGACAGCCTGCCAGGCCCCGATCAACCGTTGATGGCGGTGCTGGTGCCGCCGTCGATTGGCGAGTTTTGCGAAGAACAGGCACCGCCCAAGCTATTGCAATGGCTGCGCCAGCAACATGCGGCTGGCACCGTGCTGGGCGGCGTGTGCATCGGTTCGATCATGTTGGCGCGCAGTGGCTTGCTCGATGGGCGCAGCGCGACGACCCACTGGTCGTCGGCCGACTCATTTGCCCGTCGTTTCCCGGCGGTGCGCCTGGAGGCTGACAAGCCTATCGTCGATGATGGCGACCTGATCACCAGCGCCGGGCTGATGGCCTGGTCCGAACTGGGTCTGCGCCTGGTCGACCGCCTCATGGGCCCGAGCATCGCCGCTGGCACCGCGCGCTTCCTGGTGATTGAGCACAGTGACAGCGCGAGTCAGTGCGGCAGCAACTTTGCGCCGATCCTGAGCCATGGCGACGGGGCAATCCTCAAGGTCCAGCACGCCTTGCAGGCCAGCGGCGCGGTGGATGTCTCTCTCGCGGCGATGGCGCAGGTAGCCTGTCTGGAAGAGCGCACCTTCCTGCGGCGTTTTCGCAATGCCACCGGGCTGAAACCCACCGAGTATTGCCAGCACCTGAGGGTTGGCAAGGCGCGGCAGATGCTGGAGTTCACCAACACCACCATTGATCAGATTGCCTGGACCGTGGGCTATCAGGACCCGAGCGCCTTTCGTGCGACTTTCAGGAAAATCACCGGCCTTGCGCCCAGCGATTACCGCAACCGCTTCGGGGTGAAGGCCCCGGCCTGAGTCCCGGACACGCCACACAACCAATGTAGGAGCGGGCTTGCCCGCGATGATGATATCCCAGCGGGCCTATACCTTGATCCTGCTGGACTGGATCGTGGGCGAACGGTTGAGCATTATTCAGGCCCGATGATTGGAGCACGCAATGCAAAGGCACTTAGTAAGTGACGGTTGCGCTACAAACCCGCAAAATGCAACGATTCTGGCAAATACCAACGGCACGGCCTGACCGCCTGTCGATAATAGCCATCGTTCCAAACAGACCGGGCCTGCTCAATCTATGCGAATGCGCCTTATGTTACTGGGCGGCGGGAATGCCCTCGGGCAGGCGCTGATTCGCCTCGGTGCGGAAGAAGACATCGGCTTCCTCGCCCCGCGCCCGCCCCAAGACGGCTGGGATGCCGCCAGCCTTACCCAATTGCTCGACGACACCCGTCCCGACGCCTTGATCAACCTCGCCTACTATTTCGACTGGTTCCAGGCCGAGAGCGTAAACGAGGCGCGACTGGCCGGGCAGGAATCGGCCGTCGAGCGCTTGGCGGAATTGTGCCAGCACCACAACATCACACTGCTGCAACCGTCCAGCTACCGGGTGTTCGATGGCTCGCGCGCCACGGCCTACAGCGAAAAAGACGAGCCGGTGCCCTTGGGCCTGCGTGGCCAGGCGCTATGGCGCATTGAGCAGAGTGTGCGCGCCACCTGCCCGCAACATGTGCTGCTGCGCTTTGGCTGGTTGCTCGATGACAGCGCTGACGGCACGCTCGGACGTTTCCTGGCGCGTGCCGAGAAACCCGAGGAGTTGTTGCTGGCCGACGATCGACGCGGCAACCCGACACCGGTTGACGATGCGGCGCGCGTAATCATTTCAGTGCTCAAGCAACTCGATTGTGCGGCGCCGTTGTGGGGCACCTACCACTACGCCGGGCAAGAGGCGACTACCCCTGTGGCCCTGGGCCAGGCGATCCTTACCGAGGCGCGCAATTTCCATGCGCTGGCCGTCGAATCGCCGACAGCCCAAGCCCATGCCGCACGGCCGGATGCTGCCGACGAACCGCAACATGCGGTGTTGGCCTGCAAAAAGATCCTGCATACGTTTGGCATCAAGCCACGGGCGTGGCGTGCGGGGCTGCCGGCGTTGCTCGATCGCTTCTACCGGCATAACTGACGGGACCGCCGCATAACAACAAAATGTGGGAGCGGGCTTGCTCGCGATGACGGTGAATCAGTCAATACATCTGGTGACTGACACTCTGCCATCGCGAGCAAGCCCGCTCCCACATTGTTTTGTGGCGTTTATTAAGCCGGGCTTAGAACTTGTAGCCAATACCGACCATGTAGACCATCGGATCCACGTCCACATTGACCTTGGCACGCGTGCCCGCCGCCAGGGCGTTGTTGTCGACGGTGGCTTTGGTGCTGATGTCGATGTAGCGCACCTGGCCGTTGATCATCCACTTGTCGTTGATCATGTAGTCCGCGCCGATCTGCGCAGCCCAGCCCCAGGAGTTCTCGGCCTTGAAGTTGCTGAAGCCTTCGCCCTGGGCGCGGCTGCCGACGTGTTCGTCATAGATCCAGGTGTAGTTGATACCGGCACCGACGTAAGGTTGGAACGCCGATTTGCTGTCCAGCGGGTAGTACACGACGCTCAGGGTCGGCGGCAGATGCTTGAGGGTACCGAGCTTGCCGTTGGCGGCGCCGAGGGCGGTGTTCTTGATCTTCACATCATGCTCGAACGGCGTGGCGGCCAGCAGTTCGATACCAACGTGGTTGGTCAGCATGTAGGCGAAGTTGAGGCCCAGTTGCGTGTCGCTGCTCATGGTCGCCTTGCCACCCAGGTTGGTACCGGCCAGTGGGCCCTGGTCAACCTTGACGCTGCCGCTGTCGGCCTTTGGGTTAACAGTGATTGCACCGGCGCGTACGAGAATGTCGCCAGCCTCGTGGGCGTGGGCAAGAGGGGCGGCGAGTGCAAGCGCGAAGAGGGAAGCGCTGAGCAGAGACTTGTGCATGGGTGGCTCCAAAGGACGTTTTTAGTTGGCTGTGTCCAATGGTAAAGATCGTTACGCGTGAGCCTTTGACTCAGCTCAATGAAACCGTGATCAGCAATGTGGGAGCGCGCTATTGCGGCAGTTCGTAGACGTAGATCTTCTCGGCATCCATCTGATACCCGGCATCCGCCAGTTCGCTGGTGGAAGGCTTGACCTGCATCTGCCCTTCGATCCAATACGGCTGGTACAGCTCCTCCAGCTTCACGCCGATTTCGCTCCTGACATGCACGATCTGGTTCGACGGCGGTGGCGGCACATGGATGCAGGCGCCGAAGTACGGCACCAGCAGGAACTCAGTGGTGCGGCCTTCTTCGCTGACCTCCAGCGGCACGATATAGCCCGGCAGGCGGATGTGCTGGTCGTTGAGGGTTGCGACCACCGGCGCGTTGGGCAAATCCTGCTTGGCCGCTGGCGCTGCCTCTGCTGACAGGGCGTCGGCCATGTTCGACAGGTCGTGCAGCGGCGTCATATTCGGCACCTCCACCGGAGCGTCCGGTGGAATCATTTCCTGCCACGACAAATCCCGAGGCTCCGCGGCCCAGGCGGGCAGGGTCAGCATCCACAACAGCACAAGCAGGGCACGGCGCATCAAAGCCTTCCTCATAAACGGATCGACAGGCCATCGGCCAACGATTGTCGATAGGCGCGCCAGGCCGGCACGCTGCCCATCAGCAGGGCGGCGACCAGAATACCGGCGAGCAGCGTCCATTCATACGGGCTGGGTAGCGCCAGTGGTAGGTCCAGGCCGTAATTGGCCTGCAAATAGCCACGGGACGCCGCAATACACACATACAACAGGCCAACCCCCGCCGCCACTCCGGCCAGGGCCAGGGCGAAGGCCTCGAAAATCAGCAGGCTCGCAATATGCCAGGGCCGCGCCCCCACGGAACGCAGGATCGCCATTTCGCGGCGCCGCTCATTGAGGCTGGTGAGGATCGCCGTGAGCATGCCGATCAACCCGGTCAGCACCACAAACAGCGAGATCACGAACAGCGCCTTTTCAGCGGTGCCCATCATGCTCCACAACTCTTGCAGGGCCACGCCCGGCAGAATCGCCAGCATCGGTTCGCCACGGAACTCGTTGATTTGCCGTTGCAGGGCGAAGGTCGAAATCTTGTTGTTCAGGCCCAGCATAAACGCGGTAATCGCTTGCGGCGTAAGGTCCATATTGCGCGCCTGGTCGGCACTGATCCGGCCCTTGCCCTGGGCCGGCACGCCGTTGTGCCAGTCAATATGGATCGCTTCCATGCCGCCCAGGCTGATATGCAGCGTGCGGTCCACCGGGGTGCCGGTGCGTTGCAGAATGCCGACCACGGTGAAGGGTTTGTCATCGTGCTTGACCAGGCTGACCACCGCCACGCCGTGGGCCAGCACCAGTTTGTCACCGAGCTTGTAATGCAGGGCGTCGGCCACTTCGGCGCCGAGCACCACCTCAAACGGGTCAGTGGCAAATGCGCGGCCACTGGCCAGTTGCAGGTTTTGCTTGCGGCCGTATTGGTAGTGTTCGAAGTAGGCCTCGTTGGTGCCCATCACCCGGTAGCCGCGATGGGAATCGCCGAGGGAAATCGGAATCGCCCACTTCACCTGGGGGCTGGCGGCGAAGTGCTCGAAGCTGTCCCAGCGGATGTTGTTGGTGGCGTTGCCGATACGAAACACTGAATACAGCAGCAGGTTGACCGAACCGGAACGGGCACCAACGATCAGGTCGGTGCCGCTGATGGTGCTGGCAAAGCTGGCGCGGGCCTCGGTGCGCACGCGCTCCACCGCCAACAGCAGGCACACCGACAGGGCGATGGCGAATGCGGTGAGGATCGCGGTAAAGCGGCGGTTAGCCAGGCTGGCCATGGCTAGACGGAATAAATACATCTCAAACCTCGAGCGGCGTGGCGGCGCGATTGAGTTCGGCCAGCGACAGGTGACGGTCGAACAGCGGTGCCAGGCTCTGGTCATGGCTGACGAACAACAGGCTGGCGCCCGCGTCCCGGCATTCGGCGAACAGCAGTTGCAGGAAGGCTTCCCGGGCATCGTGGTCCAGGGCCGAGGTCGGCTCGTCGGCAATCACCAGTTCCGGTTGGCCGATCAGTGCGCGGGCGGCGGCGACACGTTGCTGCTGGCCGATGGACAGCGAGTCGGCGCGGCGTTCCAGCAAGCCCGCATCCTTGAGGCCCAGGTGCGCGAGCAAGGTTGCGGCGGCTTGATCGATGCTGCCATGACGCTGGATCGCACGTTGCGCCCGCAGCTTGGAGAAATGGCAGGGCAGTTCGACGTTCTCGCGTACCGAGAGAAACGGCAGCAGGTTGAACTGCTGGAAGATATAGCCGGTGTGGTCGACCCGAAACCGATCACGGGCGGCGGCCGATAGCTCGGTCAGCTCCTGGCCGAGCAAGCGAATGCTGCCGCGCGTGGGTTTCTGCACACCGCCCAACAGGCCCAACAGGGTGGTCTTGCCGCTACCGCTGGGGCCCTTGAGAAACAGGGTTTCCCCCGGCTCCAGGCGAAATGCCGGGATATCCAGCAACTGGGGATGACCGGGCCAGTTGAAGCCCAGGTCGGACAGTTCGATCAGTGCTTGGGTCATGGGAACTCAACATCACCTGTAGAGCGCGGTCAACTGTAGGCGCTGGCTTGCCTGCGATGGCATCGGCGCGGTGTCACTGATACACCGCGTCGTCTGCATCGCAGGCAAGCCAGCGCCTACATCAACCGTGTGGAGTCAGAATTTCAGGGTGGCCGTCTTGGCCGTGGCTTCAACACCCTGCTGGCCACTCGGGCCGATCAGTTGTACCTGAATTTTCAGGGTGGCGGGGAAGGTCTTGAAGATGTTCGCCAGGTCGAGGTTTTTCAGCGCAGCGGGGGTGGCGCAGGTGAACTGATAGTGGGCGTGGATTTCACTGTGATCATGGTCGTGGGCGGCAGCGCCTTTGCCATCGGTGGCGTGGTCATGATCGTCTTCTGGCTTGTCGCCAAACAGTGGGCTCTCAAGTTCCTGGGTGCTGACCACACAACCGGCGGCCTTCGGCAGGCTGAACAGCGCCAAGGGTTGTTCCAGTTGTTTGCGCACGGCAGCGACCTTGGCTTTGTCGGCGGCGGTAGTGGCCAGGTGTTCGAACCCCACCAGGTTCATCGCCGGGCTTTCCAGCTCCAGTTCCAGAGTCTTGGCATCCAGCACCGCATTCAGGCGGCCCACGCCATGTTCATGGGCGCCAAGGCTACCGTGTTCATGATCGTGGTCGTGATTGTGTTCGTCAGCGGCCTGGGCGATGGCCAGTGGCAGCAGGGCAAACGGCAAAGCGAGCAACAGGCGGCGCATAGAAAGACTCCTGGGATGAATGTTATGTGATCTTATAACAATATCGTTGAGAGTTTGACCGTCTGCTTGGCGTTGCGCAAGGCGCATGGGAGCATGCTCGTCAGAAAACTGCTGGAGGACGAGCAATGATGCGAATTCGTGGAACCATCGGCGAACTGCCCGTGGACTTGACCCTGGAGTTGGACGCGAGCGATTGGGCGCGGCTGGGCGCGCACCTGCAGGCGGTCGCGCCGGCGACGGACGAAGTGCCTGCCGCCCCGGCACCGGTCAATCAGGACGCTAATCTGTGGCAGGCCGCCCAGGACCTGCTGCGCGAGGCCGGGCAACTGAGCGGCCTGGAGTTGTCGGATCGCCTGGAAGGGCTGGCCGGCAACGCCCAGGCGGGCAAGCGCCTGTTGGTGCGCTTGCGTCACAGTGCCAAGGTGAAGGTGTCCAGCGGCGGGGATACGCCGCAGTACAGTTGGATCGGCAGCGATTAGTACAGCGCAGCGAACAACTTGCGGCGATAGACCGTGACCAGCGGGTGGTCATTGCCGAGCAGTTCGAACACTTGCAGCAACGTCTTGTGTGGCAGGCCTTCGCTGTAGCTGCGGTTGCGGATAAACAACTTCAGCAAGCCTTCCAGCGCCGCGTCGTATTGCTGGCGGGCCAATTGCTGCACGGCCAACTGATACGCGGCGTCATCATCCTGCGGGTTTTGCGCCAGGCGGGCCTTGAGGTCAGCGGTATCAGGCAGGTCAGCCGCCTGGCGCAGGAAAGTGATCTGCGCCTTGGCGCCGGCGAGGGCTGCCTTGTGCGCGTCGCTCTTGACCGCATCGAGCACGGTCTGCGCTTCACCCAGTTCGCCACGCTCGGCCAGGCAGCGAGCGTAGAGGATCAACGCTTCGGCGTTGGTGTTGTCTTCACCGAGCAAGGCCACCAGTACGGCCTCGGCCTCACTGATACGCCCCTCGGCAAACAGCGCCTGGGCCAGCTCCAGCGGGTCTTCGTCGGCGGGTGGTGGCAACTGCACATGGGGTTCCAGCAGCGCCCGGATCTCAGACTCCGGTTTCGCCCCGGCAAACCCATCCACCGGCTGGCCATCCTTGAACAGCACCACGGTCGGCAGGCTGCGAATGCCAAAGCGCGCAACGATATCCTGCTCGGCTTCGCAATCGACCTTGGCCAGCAGCAGTTCGCCCTGGTAACTCTCGGCAATCTGCGCCAGCAACGGCATCAACGCCTTGCACGGCGCACACCAGTCGGCCCAGAAATCCACCAGCACGGGTTTGTGGAACGAATTCTCGATGACTGCCTGATCGAAGGTGGCGGTGGTGACATCGAAAATGTACGGCGTGGGCTCACTCATGGTGGTTCTCAATGACGCGTGGGATGGGGCAACTATAAAGACTGGCGGTCTCTATCGGAAGCCGCGCAAGGGTCAAGCGCGAGATACATGCCAAAAAGGGTCCTGATACCAGTCACGAAGGAACCCCATCGCTTTTAGGTTGAGGTTGGGAAAGTCGCTGATCAGGTGATAAAGGTGCTGGTCCCAGCGAGTACGGGGGCTGACCTGATACATCAGGTGGTTAAGTATGCAAAGTGTCGGAAAAGTGCGGGTATGGGATCCTGGCTGGAGGAGATGCTTTGGCCACGGGAAATTGGCTTTTCTGGGTAATTCGGGGCGAATGCCCAGTTGCCGATTCCACATCCGTGAGTGATGGGCGCACATATTTCGAACAGTGGTCAACGTGTGAAGCCAGGACTGCATCAGTGGTGCGGGCAGTCCCAAGCGCCTGGCAATGGCTTTTTTATCCGAGTCCCTGGCCAGGCCTTTGTAGAGATGAGAGAGGTCACCCAGCGTCAACTCTTCCAGCATGGCCCCGCTCGGCATGAGAGATGGGTGATCGTAGGTAATTGGATAGTGGCGCGCGTAGCTTTCTTTGGCTCTTTGACGTTTGAGATGGTCTTTTCGGTTGCTGTCTGTGTGCAGTCGGTCGATGCGCAGGCATTCGCGTTCGTAGTCGCGTGCTGCCACAGACTGTTTGGTGTGTAGCGTTGCAAGCAGGCGCTGGTGGTCAAATGTCGGGTGAAAAGTCTGGCCGTCGATGTACCAATGGCTACCGTAGGTGGGGCCCATGTGATTACTGATGACTGCACGTGAGGCGATCTCGACCCGTTCAATAGCATCCATAACCAATAAGCGAAGACGTCGGTCGAAATCGTAGAGTCGTGCCAGTTGGTGAAAATGGGTGCCAGCATGGAAGTGGTGGTCGATATCTTCCGGTTGTTGGAAGGGCCGCATATAGGGGCTTAATCGAAAGAAACTGACCGACTGCAGGAAGCACCGGGCGCCTGTTTCATCGTCAATTATCAAGCCCCGCGACTTGAGCAGTTCCAGCTGGGCCGGGACGTCAATGGCAGGCTTGTCGAACGCCTTCATGCCGGAAAATCACCAGGCATAAAAAACCCGCACAATTTGTGCTTGGTCGCTGGCGCAACCAGAGGCATGGCGGGTGTATTGCCACGCAGGTTATGCAACTGCCCAGGTTTTTGCAACGCCTTTGCAGAGGCGCCGACCAGCGAAACCAGGAGGAAATGCATGCCGATCGATCGTCCAGGCCGCGTGCAGGAGGACGGTATTTTCCATGCCCTTGCGGCCGCTGTCTTAGCCACTCTATTGCTGAAGATTTGTAACTAAGGTGCCTAGCGCCGCGAATGGTACAGGCTCACCTTGCGAAACTCCCAAGGCTCCGCCAGGTCCGGCAGGGTCAGCGCTTCCAGGATCCCCAGCCGCTGGTAGTCCGGATGCTGGAAGTCGCGCACCCGCGAATCGGCGACCAACGCTTCTCGCCCGCGCGTGAGGAATTGATCCAGCAGCGGCAGGTTCGCCCGGTCGTACAGCACATCCGCCACCAGGATCAGGTCGAAACGATCGGTCTCGGCAAAGAAGTCCGCCGAATACCTCAGCGTCACGCCATTGAGTCCAGCATTTGCCCGGCAGGCGTCGAGTGCCAGCGGGTCCAGGTCACAGGCCACCACTTCCAGGGCGCCGGCCTTGGCGGCGGCAATCCCCGCAACGCCGGAACCGGCGCCGAAATCCAGCACGCGCTTGCCCGCCACCCATTGCGGGTTGGCCGCCAGGTAGCGGGCCAGTGCCAGGCCGCTGGCCCAGCAGAAACTCCAATAGGGCGGCTCATGCAGGATGCGCCGGGTTTCCTCGGGGCTGAAGGCGCGGTCCATGTTGTCGGCGTCCAGCAGCCACAACGCCAGGTCGGTACCGGGCAACGGGCAGGGCACCAGTTGTGCGTCGCCGATCAGTTCGCCCAAGGCCCGTTGCAGGTCCTGCGGTGGCGTCATGGTGCGCGGACGAGTTGCAAGGGCCCGGTGGTCTGGGTGATCGGCTGCTGGATGCGCACCGCCGGCAGATGCAGGATCAACTGCCCGGACTGGCTGGCGCGGCCACGCAGCTCAACGCGGGCGCCGGTCGGGAAGGCTTGTGGGTTGAAGCGCAGGCGGAAGTCCAACGGCTTGTTGTTGCCGATCAGCACACTGCTGGCCAGCAATTGTTGCGGGCGGCTGCGCTCGTCGATCACCAGCAGCGCGAGCTCGACTTCGGCGCCGGCCGGCACGCCATTGAGGGTGCCGCTGACTTCACGCTGATAGGCGGGCAGTGGCCCGAGAGGCTCCTGGCCGGGGATTTTTTTCTCTTGTTGTGGCGTGGGTTGCGGTGCGGCCGGTTTTGGCGCTTCGCTGCTGCAGGCGACCAGAAAACTGAAAAGAGTGAGTAAAACCAGCGGTCGTAACGGCATGTACGGCTCCAAAAAGGGCAAAAATCCGTGAACTAAACATAAGAAACATAATAGTCAGCCTATATACCGTAAAGGCTATGGCTTGTCTTGCCACGGGGATGCGCTACCATGGCCCTCCCTTTTTTTGTTGCCTGCCACCATGCACTGTCCCTTCTGCGGTGCCAACGACACCAAGGTCATTGACTCGCGTCTGGTCGCCGAGGGCGATCAAGTGCGTCGCCGGCGTGAATGCCTGGCCTGCGGTGAACGTTTCACCACCTTCGAAACCGCCGAACTGGTACTGCCACGCCTGATCAAGTCCGACGGCAGCCGCCAGCCTTTCGACGAAGACAAACTGCGCGCCGGTATGCAGCGTGCCCTGGAAAAACGCCCGGTGAGTGTCGAGCGCCTGGAAGCGGCGCTGGTGCATATCAAGCACAAGCTGCGGGCGACCGGCGAGCGCGAGGTCAAGAGCCTGGTGGTGGGAGAACTGGTGATGGGCGAGCTGCAAAAGCTCGACGAAGTTGCCTACATTCGTTTCGCCTCGGTGTACCGACGCTTCCAGGACCTCAACGAGTTCCGCGAAGAGATCGACCGCCTGGCCCGTGAGCCGGTCAAAGAATGAACCCACCTTCTGCAGAACAGGCTGTGCTCGACGCCCATTACATGGCCCGCGCCCTCGAATTGGCGCGCAAGGGCCTGTACACCACCCACCCCAACCCACGGGTCGGCTGTGTGATTGTGCGTGATGGGCAGATTGTCGGCGAAGGCTGGCACGAACGTACCGGCGAACCCCATGCCGAGCCCAATGCCTTGCGCGCCGCTGGCGATAAAGCCCGGGGAGCCACGGTGTACGTGACCCTTGAACCGTGCAGCCATTATGGTCATACGCCACCCTGCGCCGATGCGCTGGTGACAGCCGGTGTGGCACGGGTGGTCGCGGGCATGCAGGACCCGAACCCGGAAGTGGCCGGGCGTGGCATGCAGCGCCTGGCCCAGGCCGGGATCGAGGTGCTTAGCGGCGTGCTGGAAAGCCAGGCGCGTGCGCTGAACCCCGGGTTCCTCAAGCGCATGGAGCACGGCCTGCCGTTTGTGCGGGTCAAGTTGGCGATGAGCCTGGATGGGCGCACCGCGATGGCCAGTGGTGAGAGCCAGTGGATCACCGGCCCTGCCGCCCGCGCCGCCGTGCAGCGCCTGCGGGCCGAGGCGAGCGTGGTGCTGACCGGCGCCGATACCGTGCTGGCCGATGGTGCGCGCCTGACCGTGCGCGCCGCCGAGCTGGGCCTGGATCCGCAAACCACCGCTTTGGCGATGTCGCGCCCACCGCTGCGCGTGCTGATCGATGGCCGCCTGCGGGTGCCGCTCAACGCCCCGTTCTTCAAGGCCGGCCCGGCGCTGGTCATCACCTGCGTGACCCCGGAAAACCAGTTCCCCCGTGGCCCCGAATGCCTGGTGGTACCGGGCGTCGATGGCCAGGTCGACCTGCGCTCGGCGCTGGTGGCCCTGGCGGCCCGTGGCGTCAACGAGGTGCTGGTGGAGGCCGGGCCAAGCCTGGCGGGCGCGTTTGCCCAGCAGGGGCTGGTGGACGAATACGTGATTTTCGTCGCCGGCAAGTTCCTGGGCTCCGCCGCTCGGCCTTTGCTGGACTGGCCGCTTGAGAAACTGGCCGACGCCCCCCAACTCAAGATCACTGAAATGCGCGCTGTAGGCGACGACTGGCGAGTCACTGCCATCCCTGTGCCAGCAGCGAGCGTATAATTCTGACCGGGTGCCCCAGGCGCCCGCACCGTTTTCCAGGAGAAGGCCATGTTCACCGGCATTATCGAATCCATCGGCAGCATCCGCGCCATGACCCCCAAAGGCGGCGACGTGCGCCTGTTGGTTGAAACCGGCAAGCTCGACCTCGGCGACGTCAAGCTGGGCGACAGCATCGCCGTCAGCGGCGTGTGCCTGACCGTCATCGAACTGCCGGGCAATGGCTTTGCCGCCGACGTCAGCCGGGAAACCCTGGACTGCACGGCGATGAATGATCTTGCGGCCGGCAGCCCGGTCAACCTGGAAAAAGCCCTGACCCCGACCACCCGCCTGGGCGGCCACCTGGTCAGCGGCCATGTCGACGGCGTCGGCGAAGTAGTGGCACGCAGCGAAAACGCGCGGGCCGTGGAGTTCCGCATCCGGGCCCCTAAAGAGCTGGCCAAGTACATCGCCCATAAAGGCTCGATCACCGTCGATGGCACCAGCCTGACCGTGAACGCCGTGAATGGCGCCGAATTCGAACTGACGATCATTCCCCACACCCTCAGCGAAACCATCATGGCCTCGTACCAGCCAGGTCGCCGGGTGAACCTGGAAGTGGACTTGCTTGCCCGTTATCTGGAGCGCCTGTTGCTGGGCGATAAGGCCGCAGAGCCTGCAGCCGGTAACATCACCGAAAGTTTTCTGGCCGCTAACGGCTACCTGAAATCCTGACCAAGGGGGTGCCGCGTGGCGCTCAATAGCATCGAAGAACTGGTTGAAGACATCCGCCAAGGCAAGATGGTCATCCTGATGGATGACGAAGACCGCGAAAACGAAGGCGACCTGATCATGGCCGCCGAGTTGTGCCAGCCGGAACATATCAACTTCATGGCCAAGCACGCCCGTGGCCTGATCTGCATGCCCATGAGCCGCGAGCGCTGCGAACTGCTCAAGCTGCCGCTGATGGCGCCGCGCAATGGTTCGGGGTTTGGCACCAAGTTCACCGTCTCGATTGAAGCGACCACCGGTGTGACCACCGGTATCTCCGCCGCCGACCGCGCCCGCACCGTGCAAGCCGCTGCCGCCAAAGACGCCAAGGCCGAAGATATCGTCAGCCCTGGGCATATCTTCCCGCTGATGGCCCAGCCTGGCGGCACCCTGGCCCGTGCCGGCCACACCGAAGCTGCCTGCGACCTGGCGCGCATGGCCGGGTTCGAGCCGAGCGGGGTGATCTGCGAAGTGATGAACGACGACGGCACCATGGCCCGTCGCGCTGAACTGGAAGCCTTTGCCGCTGAACACAACATCAAGATCGGCACCATTGCCGACCTGATTCACTACCGGATGATCCACGAACGTACCGTTCAGCGGATTGCCGAGCAGCCGCTGGACAGCGAACTGGGGCATTTCAACCTGGTGACCTACCGTGATTCGGTGGAAGGCGACGTGCACATGGCGCTGACCCTGGGCAACATCTGCGCCGAAGAGCCGACCCTGGTGCGTGTGCATAACATGGACCCGTTGCGCGACCTGCTGATGGTCAAGCAGCCGGGCCGCTGGAGCTTGCGAGCCGCCATGGCCGCGGTTTCCGAGGCGGGTAGCGGTGTCGTACTGTTGCTGGGTAACCCGGTGGATGGCGATGTACTGCTGGCGCATATCCGCGAAAGCGCTGACCAGGTACCGGTGAAAAAACCGACCACCTACAGCATCGTCGGTGCCGGCTCGCAGATCCTGCGTGACCTGGGCGTGCGCAAAATGCGCCTGATGAGTGCGCCCATGAAATTTAATGCGATATCCGGTTTCGACCTGGAAGTAGTAGAATACGTGCCCTCCGAATAAAGGCCGACGATTGTCGCGTCTTGTTCGCGGTTCAAATATCACTAAGGGGCGCGTCATATACGCGTCCCGGCTCTTTAAGAGATTTGTCGAATGACCCTGAAGACCATCGAAGGTACCTTCATCGCCCCCAAAGGCCGCTACGCCCTGGTGGTTGGCCGCTTCAACAGCTTCGTGGTTGAAAGCCTGGTAAGCGGTGCCGTGGACGCCCTGGTTCGCCACGGTGTGAGCGAAAGCGATATCACGATTATCCGTGCCCCTGGCGCCTTCGAAATTCCACTGGTTGCGCAGAAAGTTGCCCAGCAAGGCGAATACGCAGCAATCATCGCCCTGGGCGCAGTCATTCGTGGCGGTACTCCGCACTTCGAATACGTGGCTGGCGAGTGCACCAAGGGCCTGGCCCAGGTGTCCATGGAGTTCGGCGTGCCAGTGGCCTTTGGCGTACTGACCGTTGATTCCATCGAACAAGCCATCGAGCGTTCCGGCACCAAGGCCGGCAACAAAGGCGCTGAAGCTGCCTTGTCCGCCCTGGAAATGGTCAGCCTGCTGTCGCAGTTGGAGGCCAAGTGATTTCCGACGAGAGCGATCGTTTCAACCCACGCGAGCCACGTCCTGCGGACGCCGGCAAGCCATCGAAGAACGAAAAGCGCCGCGCTGCCCGTCAGTTGGCGACCCAGGCGTTGTATCAGCGTCAGATGGCGGGTACTTCGCTGAACGAAATCGAAGCGCAGTTCCGTGTCGACAACGACTTTACCTTCGCCGACCTGCCGTACTTCCACGACATCCTGCACGGCGTGCACGCCAACCTGGGCGAGATCGACACGGCCCTGGCACCTTGCCTGGACCTGACCCTCGAAGAGCTGGACCCGGTTGAACTGTGCGTGATGCGCCTGTCCACCTGGGAGCTGCTCAAGCGCGTCGACGTGCCGTATCGCGTTGTGATCAACGAAGGTATCGAACTGGCGAAAGTCTACGGTTCGACCGACGGTCACAAGTTCGTCAACGGCGTGCTCGACAAGCTGGCCCCGCGCCTGCGTGAAGCCGAAGTGAAGGCGTACAAGCGCTAACCTGCGCTTGACTCCCTGATGGGCGAGTTCGAGCTGATCCGCACCTACTTCGCCGCCGCGCCCTGTGCGCAAGGCGGCGAAGGCATTGCCCTGGGGATCGGCGACGACTGCGCCCTGCTGGCGGTTCCCCCAGGGGAGCAACTGGCGATCTCTACTGATACATTGGTGGCCGGCGTGCATTTTGCCGACCCCTGCGATCCGTTCCTGCTCGGCCAGCGCTCGCTGGCGGTGGCAGTCAGCGACTTGGCAGCCATGGGCGCCAACCCCCTCGCGTTTACCCTTGCGCTTACCACACCGACGGTTTCGGCCGATTGGTTGCAGCGCTATGCCCAGGGTTTGAACGCCATGGCCCAGCGCTGTGGCGTGGGCCTGGTGGGCGGTGATACCACCCGTGGGCCGCTGAGCCTGACCGTCACCGTGTTTGGCCGTGTCCCGGCGGGCCAGGCGCTGACCCGCAGCGGTGCGCAGCCGGGCGACTTGCTGTGTGTGGGTGGCGACTTGGGCAATGCCGCCGGCGCCTTGCCGTTGGTATTGGGGCAGCGCAGCGCTGACGCGGTTATCGCCCAGCCGCTGCTGGCACATTACTGGTCGCCGCAACCGCAGTTGGCCTTGGGCCTGGCGTTGCGTGGCAAGGCTACGTCAGCATTGGATATCTCCGACGGCCTGCTGGCTGATTGCGGGCATATCGCCAAGGCTTCTGCCGTGCGGCTGGTGATTGAGTGGCAACGGCTGCCGCTGTCTGTAGCGCTGCTGGCCTTCCTGGGCGATGACGGGGCCCATACAGCCGCCTTGAGTGGTGGCGACGATTACGTGCTGGCCTTCACCTTGCCACCCGGCGAACTGGCGCCGTTGCTGGCCGACGGTTGGCCGGTCCATGTGGTTGGGCGCGTGGAGGCGGGGTCGGGCGTGGCATTGCTTGATGCCGCCGGGCAGGACATCACCCCGGCCGTTGGTGGCTATCAGCATTTTCGTCAGGCACCGTGACGTGGTGACCTACGCTACCCTTTGCTAGGTTGTGAAAAAGATGGGCTTTCACAGGAGGTCGTCATCATGGATGTACGTCGCTGGCTGCTGATCCTGCTGTGTATCGTTGCGTCTTCAGTGCGGGCTGATGAGATGCAGGTCGTGCCTGGGCCGATTCGCCTGGTCAGTGAAACCTGGAACGACTACACCAACGTCGATGGCAGTGGCTTGGGCTGGGACCTGATGCGCGAAATTTTCGAGCCGGCCGGGATCAAGGTCAAGATCCGCAGCGTGCCCTACACCCGTTCGGTCGGCCTGGTCCGGCGTGGCGAAGCGGACGCCTGGGTCGGTTCCTATCGGGATGAAACCGAAGGCGTGTTATACGCGCGCAGGCACTATGACTCTGATCACATCTACGCCCTGGGACTTGCGAGCAGCCAGGCGCCGACCCTGGCGACCCTGGGCAATTACCGTTTGGCCTGGGTACGCGGCTACAAGTACGAGGAATACCTGCCCAATATTCACCGTTTCAACCAGATCGAGCGCCGCAGCGGGATTTTACCGATGCTCCAGCAAGGGCGGGCAGACTTCTATATCGACGCCTTGACCGAGGTAAAACACGTGGTTGGCCAAGCGTCTGATCCGTCGGTGTTCAAGCTCACCCATGTGGCCGAGCTGCCATTGTTCCTGGGGTTTGCTGACAACGAGCGGGGCAGGGCGCTGCTGGCGCTGTTTGACCAGCGCATGGAGGTCCTGGTGAAAAGCGGCGAGTTGAAGCCGATCTTCGAACGTTGGCACCAGCCCTATCCGTTCTGACCAGCATGCCTTTATGTAGGAGCGAGCTTGCTCGCGAAGAACCAGAGAACACCGCGATTATCCTGCATGCACGCGTTATCGTTGACGTCCTTCGCGAGCAAGCTCGCTCCTACATCAAAAGATGAGCATTCATAGAACCAAGGCAAAGGCCAATCGAACCTATTGATCTTTATCAGCGATAATTCAGCTTAAGCGTCTGTAGGAACGTGCTGTTACAATGCCCGCCTCTGTGAAATCTGAAATCAGGAGCACACGGTGCCCGTCGTTTTCGTTGCTGCTTCCAAGCTGCCTACCCCTTTTGCCACGTTCACCATGCATGGCTTTCTTGAAAAAGCCTCCGGGCGCGAACATGTCGTGCTCAGCCTGGGTGATGTGGCCGATGGTGCTCCGGTCCTGGGCCGACTGCACTCCGAGTGCCTGACCGGCGACGCATTGTTCAGCCAGCGCTGCGACTGCGGTTCGCAACTGGAAGCCGCCTTGCAAGCCATCGCCCGTGAAGGCCGTGGCGTGTTGCTGTATCTGCGTCAGGAAGGCCGTGGCATTGGCCTGCTGAACAAGATTCGCGCCTACGAACTGCAAGACGGCGGCGCCGATACCGTGGAAGCCAACGAGCGCCTGGGCTTTGCCGCCGATCAGCGCGACTACGCCATCTGCCTGCCGATGCTTGAGCATCTGGGTGTGCAGTCCCTGCGCCTGATGACCAACAATCCGCGCAAGGTCAAGGCCATGACCGACATGGGCATCACCGTCGCCGAGCGCGTGCCGCTGCACACCGGGCATAACCCGCACAACAAACTCTACCTGGCGACCAAGGCCAGCAAGCTCGACCACATGATGGGCAACGAGCATCAGGGCGAGGTCGACCGGGCGTGACGCGCGGCCAGGTCAAGCGGCGGCTGTCCTTCAGTTGGTGGCAGTACCTGGCGCTGGCGTTGCTGCCGTTGTTCGTGATCAACCTGGTATTTGGCCAGGGTGAGCCGCTGTTGCCGGTGCTGGCGATGCCGTTCTTTATCGCCGGTGTCGCCTCGATGTTTGCCAGCCTGCGTTACTTCCATGCCTACAAACACGCGTTGATCGCCACCTCCAAGGCCCTTGATACACCTGAAGAACCGACCGCCTGGATCACCCTTGCAGCCCGTCGACGCACGGCATTGCTGGTCGCGGCGTTTCCGGCCTGGGTCGGTGCGCTGGCGGTGTTCGTCGGTCTGGAAGCGGTGCCGCTGTTTCTCCTGGCCTTGTCGACCCTGGTGCTGTTCTACCTCTACCGCATTCCGCGTCAGCTCGGTTGATGCGTTGCTGGCTGGTGGTTCTGCTGCTGGCCGCCAGCGCGTCGGCAACGGCGGTCGAGCGGGTGGTCAGCCTCGCGCCTTCCTTGTCTGAAATCGTCGTTGAGCTGGGTGCTGCCGATCTGTTGGTGGGCGTACTCGACGGCGGCGAACGACCTGAAGCACTGCGCAACGTGCCTTCGGTGGGGCGCTATGGGCAGTTGGATCTGGAGCGACTGCTCAGCCTGCAGCCGGACTTGCTGCTGCTCTGGCCCGGCAGCGTCGGCCCCGCCCAGCGCGAGCAACTCAAACGCCTGAACATCCCGATCTACGTTGCCGAGCCCCATAGCCTTGAACAACTGAGCAGTCAGGTGGAAGCCATCGCCGGGCAGTTGGGCCGTGCCGATGCCGGTCGCCAATTGGCCGCGCAACTGCGCCAACGCTTGGCTGCGTTGCGCCAGCGCTATCACCGCAGCGAGCCGTTGCGGGTGTTCTATCAGGTGTGGAATCAGCCGCTGTACACCGTGGGCGGTGGGCAGATCATCAGCGATGCGTTAAGTGTGTGCGGCGCACGCAATGTGTTTGATGACCTCAAGTTGCCAGCGCCACAGGTCAGCATCGAGTCGGTGTTGCAGCGTGATCCCGAGGTGATCCTGGCGGCGGATCAAGCGCAGTTGCAGGACTGGAAGGCTTGGCCGCAAGTGGCGGCGGTGGCGCAAGGGCGTTTGCTGATCGTGCCGGATAAAGGGCTGGAGCGGCCCAGTGGGCAAATGGTGGAGGCGGTGGCGAGGTTGTGTCAGGTGATTGAGCCGAACCGCTAAGACCGCTATCGCTGGCTTGCCTGCGATGGCGTCGCCCCAGACAACTTTAGAGCTGCGGCGTCCATGTCACGCCAACCATCCACGTCCGGCCCTCTTCCCGATACGGTTGGTTATTCTGGAAGCCCGGATCGTCATAGCTGTACCACGCCCGTGTATAGCGGCGGTCCAGTAGGTTATCCACCTTCAGCGACAACGCCACTTCCCGATTCAGCGCCCAGCCACTGCGCAATCCCACCAGGTAATAGCCTGGGAGCCGGTTCTTGTTGTCCTCGGCGTCGTAGCTGCTGCTGATTGCCTGCCAACTGGCGCCCAGGCTCAACTGATCGAACTGCCGATCCAGGTCCAGGTTCAAGGTGCGCCGGGCACGGCGGGCGAGGGTGTGGCCGCTGTTGCGGTCGCGTGGGTCGATGATCGACAGGCCGAGGTTGCCCTGCCAGCCGAACAGCTCCTGTTTGAGTGCGGCTTCGAAGCCGTTGATGCGGGCGGTGGCGACGTTTTGTGGCTTGCCGCTGGCGTCGAGGATGATCGCGTCTCTCAGATCAGTGCGGTACAGCGAGGCTTCCAGCTGCGTGCTATCACTGAGCTGGCTGCGCCATTGCAGTTCGTAGCTTTTCGAGGTTTCGGGCTGTAGGTCAGGGTTGCTGTACTGAGTGTCGGGGTAGTACAGATCATTGAACGTCGGCGCACGAAACCCTTCGCTGTAGCTGAACAGCACGTCGTTGTTGGGGTTGACCGGCAAGGTCAGCGTGCCGCTCCAACTGTTCTGCCCGCCGAACTGCTGGTTCTGGTCGCGGCGCAGCCCCAGTTCGGTGGAAAACCACTCGCCCTTGAATCGATGCTGGATAAATGCGGCGCGGTTCCAGCGGCTGTTTTCGTTGTACGTAGTGCTGCCGTGAAAACGGTCTTCATACCAATCGCCGCCGAGGATCAGGCTGTTTTGCTGGTCGAGCGTCAGGTCGTTCTGCCAGTTGATCGAGTCGCGGTAGGTGTTGAACACGCTGAAGTCAGCGCTGAGCTTGTCACGTTTGGTGTCGCGGTTTTCGCTGTGGCCCAGCTCTACACGACTCTGCCATACCTCGTTGAGTTGGGCGTCGATATAGGCACTGGCGCTGCTGACGGTGTAGTCGGTATAGGGCTTCTGCCCGAAACTTTGTTTAATGACATCGTCGTAGCGTCCAGCGCTGTTGTCATATTCAGACTTGCCACGGCTATCCAGCAGGTTGAACCCCATCTCCAGTTCATCACTGAACCTATGACTGAGGTTCAGGCTCAGCGACTTGTTGCGATAGGCATCATGATCGCGATCGCTGGGGAAGGAGGCGTGACTCCAGTCGATACCGGCGGTTTCATCCAGGCTCGCGCCCAGGTTGAAGCGCGTGCGCTCATCGCCGCCCGACAGGCCCAGGCTGCGCTCCCAGGTGTGGTTGCTGCCAAAGCCCAGTTTCAGGCGCGGTTGCAGGCCTTGTCCGGCATTGCGACGGGTAAATACCTGAATCACCCCACCGATGGCGTCACTGCCGTAAATCACCGAGCGCGATCCGCGCAGCACTTCCACCCGTTCAATCTGATCGACATTCAGGTATTGCAGGCCGCTGTCGCCGGACGTGGTATTGGCAATGCGCTGGCCATCCACCAGCACCAGGCTTTGCGCCGACTTGGTGCCGCGCATGAAAATCCCCGGCAAACTGCCTCGGCCACCGGTCCGCGCCACTTGCACGCCGGGCACGCGGCTGAGCAGGTCGGTGAGGCTGGAGGGTTGCAGGCGGTCGATATCGTCGCGGGTGAAGACCGTGTTGGCGGCGCTGCTGTCATTGCGCGCCTGGACCTGGCGGTTGGCGCTGATCACCACATCGGGGAGCTTCAGGGCGTCATCGCGTTCAAAGCTGTCGGCCAGCAGGTCGGTGGCGGGGAGCAGCAGCAGGGATAGGGCAAGGCGAAGGCTGCTCATGGGCTGTCCATAGCGTTGGAAGTTGACACAGTACCCATGTGGGAGCGGGCTTGCTCGCGAATGCGGTATGTCAGTATCAAATGTGCTGACTGATACACCGCATTCGCGAGCAAGCCCGCTCCCACATTTTGCTCAGTGTTACAGGCCCAGCAGTGTCATGCGCGCACGCACCGCAGCCTCAATCCCCGCCTCATCCAGCCCACACTCGGCCAGCATCTGCGCCGGCTTGGCGTGTTCGACATAAATGTCCGGCAAACCCAGGTGCAGCACCGACTTGAGGATATTCTCCCGCGCCAGGAACTCGCTGACCGCCGCACCGGCGCCGCCCATGATGGCGTTTTCTTCAACGGTTACCAGCAACTCATGGCTGCTGGCGATTTCGCGCACCAGGGCTTCGTCCAGAGGTTTGACGAAACGCATGTCGATCACCGTGGCGTCGATGTTCTGCGCCACTTTCAGGGCTTCGGCCAGTTGCACGCCGAACACCAGGAATGCGGTCTTGCTGCCCTGGCGACGGACGATGCCCTTGCCGATCTCGATCGGTTCCAGGTCTTTCTCGATCACCGCATTCGGGCCATTGCCACGGGGGTAGCGTACCGCTGCCGGGCCGTTGTACAGGTGCCCGGTGCTGAGCATCTTGCGCAGCTCGTTCTCGTCGCTCGGGGTCATCACCAGCATGCCGGGGATGCAGCGCAAGTACGACAGGTCGTAGCTGCCAGCGTGGGTCGGGCCGTCTTCGCCGACCAGACCGGCGCGGTCGATGGCGAACAGCACGTCGAGGTTCTGCACCGCCACATCGTGAATAAGCTGGTCATAACCGCGTTGCAGGAACGTGGAGTAGATCGCCACCACCGGCTTGGCGCCTTCGCAGGCCATGCCGGCAGCAAAGGTCACCGCGTGTTGCTCGGCAATCGCCACATCGAAGTAACGCAGCGGGAAACGCTCGCTGAACGCCACCAGGTCGGAGCCTTCCTTCATCGCCGGGGTAATGCCTACCAGGCGCGGGTCGGCGGCGGCCATGTCGCATAGCCATTCGCCAAACACACCGGAGTACTTCGGCCCGCTGGCCTTTTTGGGTGCCGCCACGGGCGCGTCCAGCGGTTCGAGCTTGGTGATGGCGTGGTAACCAATCGGGTCGACTTCCGCCGGGGCGAAGCCTTTGCCTTTCTTGGTGACGATATGCAGGAACTGCGGGCCCTTGAGGTCACGCATGTTGCGCAGGGTGGCGATCAGGGTCGGCAGGTCGTGGCCGTCGATCGGGCCGATATAGTTCCAGCCCAATTCTTCGAACAGGGTGCCGGGGACCAGCATGCCCTTGGCGTACTCTTCGGTACGGCGGGCAATTTCCCACGCGCCTGGCAGGCGCGACAGCACTTTCTTGCTGCCTTCGCGCATGCTGGCGTAGGTACGGCTGGACAGAATCTTTGCCAGGTAATTGGACAGGCCGCCGACATTGCGCGAGATCGACATGTCGTTGTCGTTGAGGATCACCAGCATATTGGCATCCACTTCCGGCGCATGGTTCAACGCTTCGAACGCCATGCCGGCTGTCAGCGCGCCATCACCGATCACGGCAATTGCCTTGCGATCGCTGTTTTGCAGGCGGGCGGCAATCGCCATGCCCAGGGCTGCGCTGATCGAGGTGCTGGAATGGCCGACGCCAAAGGTGTCGTACTCGCTCTCGGCGCGGCGCGGGAAGGCGGCAATGCCATCCTTCTGGCGCAAAGTGGCCATGCGCTCGCGGCGTCCGGTGAGGATTTTATGCGGATACGCCTGGTGCCCCACGTCCCACACCAGCCGGTCGTCCGGGGTGTCGAATACGTAATGCAACGCGATGGTCAGCTCGATGACGCCCAGGCCTGCACCAAAATGCCCACCGGTCTGGCCGACCGTGTAGAGCAATTCCAGGCGCAACTCATCGGCCAGGGTTTCCAGCTCGGCTTCACCCAGGCGGCGCAAGCCGGCCGGCGTGTTGGCACGGTCCAGCAGAGGCGTGGTCGGGCGCTTGCGGGGAATCTCTTGAAACGTCGTGGGCATCAGGCGAATCGTTATAGGTATAGAAGAGGCGGCAGTTTACCTCAAGCATTGCAAACTGCCCACGCAGAGCACCGAACTTGGCTGATAGGCGGCCGTAATGACCGCTGTAATCAGTGGCGACGTTCGACGATATACCGCGCCAGGTCGCGTAGCGGCGCGGCTGCCGCGTCGAATGGTCGCAGGGCGTCCAGGGCCTGGTCACGCAGTTCCAGGGCATAGGCCTTGGCGGCTTCCAGCCCAAGCAACGACGGATAGGTCGGTTTGTCCCGGGCAATATCGGCGCCCTGGCGCTTGCCGAGGGTCGCGGTATCGCTTTCTACGTCGAGAATATCGTCCTGCACCTGGAACGCCAGGCCGATGGCCCGGGCATACACCTGCAAGGCGGCCAACTGCGCCGCTTCGGCGCGGCCACTGGCCAGGGCGCCGAGGTGTACGGCTGCCTCGATCAGTGCGCCGGTCTTGTGCCGGTGCATATATTCCAGGGCTTGCTGGTCCAGCTTGAGGCCGACCGAACCCAAGTCAATCGCCTGGCCCCCGACCATACCCGCCGGGCCCGCTGCCGTGGCCAACGCGGTGACCATGCGCAAACGGATCTGGGCATTGACGTCGCTCAAGCGTGGGTCGAGCAAGGCGCTGAACGCCAGGCTTTGCAGGCCGTCACCGGCGAGGATCGCACAGGCTTCGTCAAAGGCCTTGTGGGTGGTGGGCTGGCCGCGACGCAGATCGTCATCGTCCATCGCTGGCAAATCGTCGTGTACCAGCGAGTAGGCGTGAATCAACTCCACTGCACACGCCGCGCCATTGGCTTGCGCGGCGTCCACACCCAGCGCCTCACAGGCCGCGTAGGCGAGCAACGGCCGCACACGCTTGCCACCGTTCATCACGCTGTAGCGCATGGCTTCATACAGACGCTTGAGTTCGGGGCTTGGCGCCACAAACAGCGGCTCCAGCGCAGCATTGACCCGGGCCTGGCTGCTGGCCTGATAAACGTCGATCATTGCGGTTGTTCCGCGTCGAAAGGTTCTTCGGCCAACTCCCCATCCCGCTCCAGCAACACTTGGACCTTCTGCTCCGCCTGCGCCAGCGCGCTCTGGCAATCGCGAGTCAGGCCAATGCCTTGCTCGAATGCCGTCAACGAGTCTTCCAGCGACAACTCGCCGTTCTCCAGCCGCTCGACCAGGGTTTGCAGATCGGCGAGGGATTGTTCGAAATCGAGTGCAACTTTTTTGCGGGCCATGGCGGCTATTCCGGTTGACGGTAAACGGGCGCGACACTAGCAGATAGGGGGGGGAGGGGCAAATAAGGGGCGCTTGAGCACGCCCTGCAAAACCAATGAGGCGACCTGCTGAATTAGGTGTTGAGGACGGTGCCCGTTTCCACCAACCGCGCAAATGGGCACTGGCCCTGGGCCTGCTCCAGGCTGCCCTCAAACGCCACCAGCCCGGCATGCACCTGTTGCAGGGCTGTAATCTGCGTCATCAATTCGACCTTTTTTTGCGCAATCGCCTGGTTGGCGCGCTGCCATGGCAGCTCGTCGCCACGGTGTCCGTGCAAAATCCCCTGCAACTCCTTGAGCTTGAAGCCCAACAGCTGCGCACACTTGATAAACGTCAGCAGCTCAACGCTCTGCGCCGAGTACACCCGATACCGCCCCTCGCGTTGCGGGGGCGGCAGCAGGCCGATGTCCTCGTAGTGACGAATCGCCTTGATTGTCGTGCCTGACAACTGCGCGGCTTTACCGATGTACATGCAGATCCTTTCCTAAAAGAGTGTGCCGGCCTTCTTCAGCCACTTGTCGCGCTGCGCCGCCGTAGAGCCCAGTAGCGGGCCGAACATCACTGTCTTGATCGGCTTGATGCCACAAAACTCAAGGGTGGTCTTACGCATCTGGTGGATGCCGGGCATGTGGTAGAACCAGCGGTAATACCACGCGGGTGTGTCCATGGTCACCAGCAGGTGGGCGGTTCGGCCTTTCAAGAGCTTGTCGGGGAACGCCTTGCCCTTGCGGTATTTGAAGGCGAAGCCGGCGAGGAAAATCCGCTCGATAAACCCCTTCAACAAGGCCGGAACGCCGCCCCACCAGATAGGGAAGACGAACGTCAGATGTGTCGCCCAGAGTATGTCGGATTGGGCGCCGAGCAAGTCGGGCTCCAGGGGTTGGGCCTGGTGATAGGCGTGGTGCAGGATCGGGTCGAAAACCAGCTCGCCAAGGCGCAGGATGCGGACTTCATGGCCGGCGGCCTTGGCCGATTGGAGGTAGGTCTCGGCGAGTGCCGAGCAGAAGCTGGTGCTGGAGGAGTGGCCGAGGATGACCAGGATGCGCTGAACCACGGGGAAAGCCCTGAGGGAAATGATGCCCAGCGTAGGGTCTGCCATATAGGGGAGAGTCAAGGGCAATGGCTTTCTAGTCGGCGGTGGTGGCCTCAGCTCCCACGGTGAGTCTGCCGATACTCGCCCGGCGGCACACCGGTGCGGCTCTTGAAGGTGCGGTGGAACGAGCGCGGCTCGGTGAAACCCAGGTATTGGGCGATGTCCTGGATCGGCAGGTCGCTGTGCAGCAGGTAGTGCTCGGCCAGTTCCTGGCGCAGGTCGTCGAGGATCTGCTGGTAGGACGTACCGGCCTGTTGCAACTGGCGCTGCAAGGTGCGCACCGACATGGCGAACTGCTCGGCCACCTGTTCCTTGCGCGGCAGGCCTTCCTTGAGCAACTGGCGCAGGGCGTTCTTCACCCGTAGCGCCAGGGTCGAATCGTCCAGCGAGGCCATCAGGGCCAGGGCATGTTCCTCCAGGGTGCGCAGCAATTGCGCATCGGCCTGGCGCAGGGGCGTTTGCAGGTAACTCAACGGCGCCACCAAGGCCGAGCAGGGTTGCTCGAATAACACCGGGCAACCGAAGAAGTCCTCGTATTGGCTCAGTTGCGCGCCTTCCGGCAACGGGTGTTCGAGCAGCACCTGGCTGGGCGACAGTTCGGTGTCGGCGATCCAGCGTGCATACACCAGCCAGGACGCCAGCACGTTCTCGACCATATGCCGACGGATCCGTGGCTGCTGGTGGCGGCAGTTCCAAATCAGCCGCACTTGCTCACCGACCATCTCCGCGCGGCTGGTGCCCATGTCACCCACCAGCTTTTCGAACGGCATGATGCGGTTCATCGCCTCGCCCAGGGTGGCGCAGTTCATGGTGATGTAACCCAGCACGCTCCACGAGTTGGGCAACACGAACCGTGCCGAATTGAGCCCGAACAACAGGTCCCCGGAATGTTCGCAGAAATACTCCAGCAGGCGTTCGTGGGCTTCCACGGGCAGGCGCAGGCTGTTGTCGTCCAGTTGGCCGGCCGTGATCCCGGCCGCCGCCAGGGCGGGGGCGGTCGCCACGCCAAGGTGTTCGGCATGGCGCAGGTATTTCAGCAGAGGAGGGACTGAGGTCGAGCCGAGTGTCTGCATGATTGGGTTCCTGGCGGGGGTGTTGCCGGCGGCATTACCTTGCGCGCTTCGATGGCTGGCAAGGTAATTTGAAACCGTGGCTAAAGTAAATGCTCCCGTGGCGACATCGGGTAATGGGCCGATTGACCCAATTGGCTACTCCATTTGTCCTGATGCGACCGTGACAGCTTGCGCCGGCTGATTAGTATGGGTGGACTGAAAATCACACGATCTGCTGGGAGAAACACGCATGCGACGCTGGAACGGCTGGGGCGAAGAAACCACGCAGATGGAGATGCCGGCCCATGGGGCGGCGTTCTTGCGCGAGCGACTGGGCGAGGGTCACACCCTGCCTGACGCCAGCCTGGACAGCGCCCTGGCCCGGGTTCCCGCCTCGCGCCTGGCGCCCCATCCGCTTTACAGCATCGAGCCCCGTGACCGCCTGATGCATGCCCGGGGCCAGAGCCTGCCGGACTGGCTGGCCCTGCGTGAAGGTGTTCTGGGCCAGTACCCGGATGCAGTGGCCCTGCCGGAAAGCGTCGAGCAGATCCGCCAGTTGCTGGCCCTGGCCGACAGTGCTGACCTGTGCCTGATTCCCTATGGTGGTGGCACCTCGGTGGCCGGGCATATCAACCCGCCGGCGTCCTTGCGCCCGGTGCTGACGGTGTCCCTGGCACACATGGGCCGCCTGCTCGACCTGGACGAGCAAAGCCTGATCGCCACCTTCGGCCCTGGCGCCAGTGGCCCCCAGGTGGAGAGCCAGTTGCGGGCCAAAGGCTACACTCTGGGGCACTTTCCGCAGTCTTGGGAACTGTCGACCCTGGGTGGCTGGGTGGCCAGCCGCTCCAGCGGCCAGCAATCGCTGCGCTACGGGCGGATCGAGCAACTGTTCGCCGGTGGCACCCTGGAGACGTTCGCCGGGCCGCTGGAGATCCCGACCTTCCCGGCTTCGGCCGCCGGCCCCGACCTGCGGGAAGTGGTGCTGGGCAGTGAAGGGCGCTTCGGCATCATTTCCGAGGTCAAGGTGCGGGTCAGTGCGCTGCCCGAGGATGAGCGCTTCTATGGCGTGTTCCTGCCGGACTGGCCCCGTGCCCTACAGGCTATCCGGCAATTGGTGCAGGCACGAGTGCCGCTGTCGATGCTGCGCCTGTCCAATGCCATGGAAACCCAGACCCAACTGGCGCTGGCCGGCCACCCCAACCAAATCGCCTGGCTGGAACGCTACCTGGCGCTACGCGGGGCTGGCGAGGGTAAATGCCTGCTGACTTTCGGTGTCACCGGCAATCGTCGGCAGAATGCCCTGTCGTTGCGCCAGGCGCGCCAGCATCTGAAGGCCTTTGGCGGCGTATTCACTGGCACCCTGCTGGGCAAGAAATGGCAACAGAACCGCTTTCGCTTCCCCTATCTGCGGGAGAACCTCTGGCAGGCCGGCTACGTGGTCGACACCCTGGAGACCGCGACCGATTGGTGCCATGTCGACGGCTTGCTGCACGCTATCGAGGCCGGCCTGCGCGACTGCCTGGCGGCCGAGGGCGAGCGGGTCCATGTGTTCACCCATCTATCCCATGTCTATGGCGAAGGGTCGAGCATCTACACCAGCTATGTGTTCCGCCCGGCGGCAGACTACCCGGCCACCCTCGAACGCTGGAAGGCCCTGAAGCAGGCGGCCAGCCGCACCATCGTCGAAAACCACGGCACCATCAGCCACCAGCATGGCGTGGGCAAGGACCACGCGCCCTACCTGCCGAGGGAGAAAGGCGAATTGGCGATGGCTGCGCTGCACAGCCTGAGCCGGCATTTTGACCCGGCCGGGCGCCTCAACCCCGGCACGCTGCTGGAAGACTAGGCCCATGAGCAATGACTGGAATGCCCAATGGCGCGAAGCCGTGCTGCCGCAACTGGCGAGTGAAACCTGGGACCTGATCGTGATCGGTGGCGGCATCAGTGGCGCCGGGATCCTGCGCGAGGCGGCCCGGCGCGGCTGGCGCTGCCTGCTGCTGGAGCAGCGGGACTTTGCCTGGGGCACTTCCAGCCGCTCGTCGAAAATGGTCCATGGTGGCCTGCGCTACATCGCTAAGGGCCAGTGGCGCCTGGCCCGTGATTCGGTGCGCGAGCGCCAACGCTTGATGGGCGAGGCACCGGGGTTGGTAGACCCCATGAGTTTCCTGATGCCGCACTATCGCGGCGGGTTCCCCGGGCCACGGGTATTCGGCGGTTTGCTGCGCTTGTATGACGCGCTGGCCGGTTGTCGCAGCCGCCAGTTCCATAAACCTGCACAACTGCGCTATCTGGCACCGGGCCTGAAGGAGCCAGGACTGCTGGGTGCCTCGCAGTTTCGCGATGCGCTGACCGACGATGCGCGGCTGGTCATGCGCGTGTTGGCCGAGGCCCGTGCCGATGGCGCCTGGGTGCTCAATGGCCTGCGGGTGCGCCAGGTGTTGCGCGACGGCGAGCGTGTGTGTGGGGTCGAGGTCGAGGACACTGAGGGCGGCGCGGTTATGCAAGTGCGCTGCGCGGTGCTGGCGGTGGCCACCGGAGCCTGGGCTGAGCGCCTGCAACCGGGCGGCGGGCAGCGCCAGTTGCGGCCCTTGCGTGGTAGCCATCTGTTGTTGCCGGGCTGGCGCTTGCCGGTGGCCCATGCCTTCAGTTTCATGCATCGGCGCGACGGCCGTCCGGTGTTTGTCTTTCCGTGGGAAGGGGCCACGGTGGTGGGCACCACCGACCTGGATCACCGCGAGGATCTGGACCTTGGTGCGAGCATCACCTGTGAGGAACTCGACTACTTGCTGGAGGCTTGCGCCCAGCCATTTCCCCAAGCCCAGGTGACGGCGGCGGACGTGCTGTGTACCTGGTCCGGGGTGCGCCCGGTGGTGGGCGCCGCCGACTCCCAGGCCAAGCCATCGAATGAAACCCGCGAGCACGTGCTGTGGCAGGAGCCCGGCTGCGTGACCCTGGCGGGAGGCAAGTTGACCACCTTCCGGCCCCAGGCCATCGAGGTGCTGCGGGCCTGTGCCGGGATGCTCGGCAAACCCCTGGAGGATGACGGCGCGCCGGTGTTCCAGGCCGTACCGTTGCAGGCGATCCCCGGGCTGAGCGACGCCGGCGTGCGGCGCCTGGCCGGGCGTCATGGCCGCGATCTGCCGCGCCTGGCCAGCTTGATACGCACCTTGGGCAGCGATTGCGTCGGGGCCAGCGATACCTTGTGGGCGGAGCTGGCGTTTGCCGCCGAGACCGAGATGGTTTTGCACCTGGACGACCTGTTGTTGCGGCGCACTCGCCTCGGCCTGCTATTGGCCGAAGGCGCGGCCCACTACCTGGCGGACATCCGCCGGCTGTGCCAGCCGCGCCTGGGCTGGGACGACGCGCGCTGGGAACAGGAACAGCAGCGTTACCTGCAACTTTGGCAACGTCATCACAGCGTACCCTGCGCCTCGATCTGAAGAGAGCTTCATGAAAAAAGAGAGCTTCGTGGATAACAACACCCCCGGCAAAGACTATGTGCTGGCGATCGACAACGGCACCCAGAGTGTCCGCGCGCTGTTGTTCGACCTGCAGGGCAACCTGCTGGGCAAAGGCAAGGTCGAGTTGCAGGCCTACTACTCCAGCCAGCCCGGCTGGGCCGAGCAGGACCCGGATTATTACTGGCGCAAACTGGGGGAAGCCTGCCAGCAGTTGTGGGCGCAGACCGGCATCGACCGCAGTCTGATCCGCGGCGTGTCCCTGACCACCCAGCGCGGCACGTTGATCAATGTCGATGCCCAGGGTCAGGCGTTGCGGCCGGCCATCCTTTGGCTCGACCAGCGCCAGTGCGAGCCGAAGGGCGGGATCAAGGGGCCCTGGGGCTGGCTGTTCAAGCTGATTGGCGCCCAGGCCACGGTGGACTACTTTCGCGCCCAGGCCGAGGCCAACTGGATCGCCCAGCATCAGCCGGATATCTGGGCGGCCACTGACAAGTTCCTGCTGCTCTCGGGGTTTCTCAGCCATCGCCTGACCGGACGTTTTGTCGACTCTGTGGGCTGTTGCGTGGGCTACTTGCCCTTCGACTTCAAACACCTGCGCTGGGCCGCGCCCCGGGACTGGAAATGGCAGGCCCTGGCGGTGCGGGCGGAGCAACTGCCGAGCCTGTACAAACCGGGGGAAGAGCTGGGCCGCATCACCGCCGAGGCCAGCCGCCATACCGGGATCCCGGAGGGGTTGCCACTGATTGCCGCCGGCTCCGACAAGGCTTGCGAGGTGCTTGGTTCCGGCGTGGTGGAGGCAACGACCGCGTGCCTGTCCTATGGCACCACGGCGACCATTACCACTACTCGCTCGCGCTATCTGGAGATTGTCCCGCTGATCCCGCCTTACCCGGCGGCGATCCCTGATCACTACAACTGCGAAGTGATGATCTATCGCGGCTACTGGATGGTCAGTTGGTTCAAGAACGAGTTCGGCCTACGGGAAATGCAGCAGGCCCGCGAGCAGGGCCTGGAACCGGAGCAACTGTTTGATGCGCTGGTCAACGCGGTGCCGCCCGGGTCCATGGGCCTGACCCTGCAGCCCTACTGGTCGCCGGGTATCCGTGAACCCGGGGTGGAGGCCAAGGGGGCGATGATCGGCTTTGGCGATGTGCACACCCGGGCGCATATCTACCGGGCGATTCTTGAGGGCCTGGCCTATGCGCTGCGCCAGGGCAAGGAGCGTATCGAGCGCCGTTCGAAAACCCCGATCAAGCGCCTGCGCGTGGCCGGTGGCGGCTCCCAGAGCGACGCGGCGATGCAACTCACCGCGGATATCTTTGGCCTGCCCGCCGAGCGCCCCCATGTGTTCGAGGCGTCCGGGCTGGGGGCGGCGATTGCCTGTGCCGTGGGGCTTGGGCTGTACCCGGATTTTGATACGGCCATCGCCGCCATGACCCGCACCGCTGAAGTCTTCATGCCCCAGCCTGAGGCGCAACAGATGTACGACCGCTTGTACCGCGAGGTCTACCTGCACATGTATCGCCAGCTCAAGCCGCTGTACCAGAGCATCCGCGAGATCACCGGCTACCCGGCGTAGACCCCCTGTAGGAGCGAGCTTGCTCGCGAAGAACTTGATGCAAGCACGCGTTATCGTTGACGTCCTTCGCGAGCAAGCTCGCTCCTACAGGGGCATTAGACCCCGCTACGTGGCGCTATTGGAGAGTCTTTTTGGCAAAACCTGGCCTACGACACACCGATCTCATCCTCCGATGGCCTGCGCACGGCGGACGACACCGACATGTTCAACGGCTCGCCGGATCGCTACGACTGGAAACTGCTGGGCAAGAAAGAAATCTACATCCCCTACAACAACTACAAAGTTGCCAGCGCCGACGTGAAATACGCCGACCTGCTCAAAGTCGGCCACCTCAACCCGCAATACACCCGCTACGAACTGCACCGCGTGTGGGTAGTCGAAGGCACCCTCAAACCAACGGCGCGGCACCTGTACTCCAAACGCGTGCTGTACCTCGATGAAGACAGCTGGGGCGCAGCGGTGGTCGATCAGTACGACGGCCGTGGCGAACTGTGGCGGGTGTCGATGGCCTACTTGAAAAACTTCTACGATTTGCCAACTACCTGGAGTGCATTGGACGTGTTCCATGACCTGCAGGCACGGCGGTATTACGTACAGAACCTGGATAATGAAGAGCCACAGACGGTGGATTTTGGTCAGGCGATTCCGGAGGATTCTTACTTTATGCCGGCGGGGTTGCGGTTGCGCGGGACTCGGTAGGGCTGTTGTTGTTACTTAGGTCGCGAGAGCTGTGCTTGAGGGTGCGGCTCTTGGTTTTTCGTTGGGAATAACTAAAGCCCTGGAATAGTTTGGTTAGCAGGGGGCTTTTAGATGGGATTAGGTTTTGGGGGCATTAAAAAGCCGGCTTGTGGCCGGCTTCTCGGGGACTGGTTAAGTCTATTTTTGGTAAACCTCACCAGCCTTCAATCGTTCACTCAAGCTCTCGCCCAAGTGATAAAGGGGGCATCAGCGGGAACTCCTCCGCATCGCCGGGCAGGGTGTGTCGGCGCTACGCCAACCCCTGCCAAATGTGCCGCGCATAATACTTACACTCCTCTCAATTTTCCAGCGTCTGGTCTGATTTAGAGCTGTCGTGGCCGATCAGGTGCTCGTCCAGCGGGACGGGAGGGCGGCGGTTGTTCAGGGTGGACCACCAGAAGACCCAGCCCAGGATGTGTACGTTTTGCTCGAAGCGCTGATCGTAAGTCAGGAGTTCGTCGGGGTGTTCGTTGCTGTTGTGGCTGCGGATGCGCAGGCCGCCGCCGGGGCGGTTGTAGAGGTATTTGATGCGCAGCATGCCGTCGTGTTCGAGGGCGTAGATTTCGCCGTCGATGATTTGCGTGCGGCCACGGTCGATGGCCAGGATGGCGCGGTCCTGGATGATGTCGGTCATGCTGTTGCCGACCATGTAGGCCCCCAGGGCACGTTCGGCGGTGACGTTGAGTTGTTCCAGGGTGTGCAGGGAGAGGCGTAGGCTTTCTTCGGTGTTGAAGGAGGCGTGGAGGGGGATTTCCACGTCGATTTTTTCCGGGCCGCTGCTGGGGCCGCAGAGGTAGTGGCCGCAGTCTTCGCGTGCGTCAGCGTTGTTTGCTGTGTTGGGGCCTTCCAGTTGGTAGTTGGTCGGCGGGTGTTTGGGGCCTTCGCCGGTACGCAGCCAGCGGCTGGTGACACACAGCAGTTCTGCTATTTCGTCGAGCCGGGCCATGGGCACGCCACGCTTGAACCAGTTGTTTACGTGCTGGGGCGTGACGTCGCGATTCTTGGCGAAGTCGGATGCGGAAAGATGAACTTCCCGAAGTAATATTCTTAAGCGATCACCTGATGTATTCATAAACGCAGAGTTTACTGGCCGGAAAACTAGATCAAATAAACTATGTGTTGAGTTGGTGTATGTAGGTATTTCCTTATTGAAAGTGAAATCCTGTCGATAATGTATTCAGTTAAACGTTAGTTGATGATTTGTTTATTCTATTGAACTTGTTGTTTATTTTTTCCCACAAAAAAAGCCCCGGATGATCGGGGCTTTTTTGATTGCCGTGGCAATGAGTAGCGGGTATCAGCCTTTATAGGCGGCTACCGACTTCATGATCTCGGCACGGGCGGCGTCTGCGTTGCCCCAACCGTCGATCTTCACCCATTTGCCTTTTTCGAGGTCTTTGTAGTTCTCGAAGAAGTGCTTGATCTGCTCCAGCAACAGTGGCGGCAGGTCGGTGTATTCCTTCACGTCGACGTACAGCTGGGACAGCTTGTCGTGTGGTACGGCGATAACTTTGGCATCGCCGCCGCCGTCGTCGGTCATGTTCAGGATGCCAACCGGGCGGGCACGGATGACCGAGCCTGGGGTGACCGGGTAAGGCGTCACGACCAGCACGTCGAGGGGGTCACCGTCGTCTGCCAGGGTGTTAGGGATGAAACCGTAGTTGGCCGGGTAGAACATCGGGGTGGCCATGAAACGGTCAACGAACAGGCAGTCGCTGTCTTTGTCGATTTCGTATTTGATCGGCGCATGGTTGGCCGGAATCTCGATGGCGACGTAGATGTCGTTCGGCAGGTCTTTGCCAGCCGGAATCTTGCTGTAGCTCATTGGGCGTTGCCCCCGTTATTGGCCAGGTAAACTGGCCGGATTGGCCTAAAAGTGGCGGCGATTATAGGCATATTCCTGCGCCGATGCCACGCGCCAGACGTCGTACGGTACTTAGCCTTCAGTCTGATAGCGCGGGTCGCTGGCCTGCAGATGTTTCAGGCGGGCCAGTGGGTCCTGGCGGTAAAAGTGGCTCAGTTGCTCGTAGACCTGTGGATAACTTTCTGTGAGTAAATCCGGGGCGCTGAAAAAATACTCGCTGGTGACAGCAAAGAATTCCGCAGGGTTTTCCGCCGCGTAGGGGTCGATGGCGGTTTCGGCGTCGGGGTTGTGGTCGAGTTGGCGGTTGAGGTCGTCATAGGCGCCCTGCATCACGCTCGCCCACTCTTGCACGCGCATGTCGCCATGCAGCGGCGGCAGGCCATTGGCATCGCCATTGAGCATGTCGAGCTTGTGCGCGAGTTCGTGGATTACCAGGTTGTAGCCTTCCCAATTGCCACTGGCCAGCACGCCCGGCCAGGCGAGGATCACCGGGCCTTGCTGCCAGGCTTCACCACTGTGTTCGCCGTCCCATTCATGTTCCACGCCGCTGGCGTCGCGATGGCGCTGGGGGCTGCGAAAGTCATCGGGGTAGAGGATGATTTCGTGGAAGCCCTGGTACCAGTCCAGGTCGCCCAGGTTCATCAGCGGCAGTTGCGCCTGGGCGGCGAGCAACAGGCGTTGTTCCTGGTGCAGTTCGACGCCGGGCAGGGCCGTGAGGTGTTTTTCGGTGAGGAACAGGATGCTGGCTTCACGCAGCCATTGGTCCTGTTCGGCGCTGATGCCGTCGAGGAAGGTCAGGTGATGGCGCACCCGCTGCCAGGTTTCATCGGCAACGGGATGTTTGGCCAGGATGCGCCGGCGACGCCAGGCGCTGAGGGACCACATGGCCGATCAGTGCGGCTTGGCTTCGGATGAGGTGCGGCCAAAGCGGCTGCGTGCCACGCCAATGATCATCGGCACCAGTGACAGCAGGATGATGAACACCACCAGCAGCGACAGGTTTTTCTTGATGAACGGCACGTTGCCGAAGAAGTAGCCGAGGGTGACCAGGCCGCCGACCCAGAGGATGGTGCCCAGCACGCTGAAGCCGAAGAACCGTGGGTAAGGCATTCTGGCGACACCGGCGACGAACGGCGCGAAGGTGCGCAGGATCGGCAGGAAGCGCGCCAGGGTCACGGTTTTGCCGCCGTGCTTGTCGTAGAAATCGTGGGTCTTTTGCAGGTAATCGCGGCGGAAGATTTTCGAGTTGGGGTTGCTGAACAAGCGTTCTCCGGCGGTTCGGCCGATCACGTAGTTGGTACTGTCACCCATGATCGCCGCCAGCATCAGCAGGCCGCCCAGTAGGACCGGGTCCATGCCACCGCCAGCCGCTACGGCGCCGGCAATGAACAGCAGCGAATCGCCCGGCAGGAACGGCATCACCACCAGGCCGGTTTCGCAAAAAATCACCAGGAACAGGATGGCGTAGATCCACGGACCGTAATTGGTTACCAGCAGGTCGAGGTACACGTCGAGATGCAGGATAAGGTCGAGCGGGTTGAAATCCATGGATGGCACCTGTGTGGACGGCCTGGCTCAGCGGGCCTGTGCGGAAGCTTCGGGTAATAAGGCTACAGGCGTATGCCGATTTTCTTACAGCCCTAAAAGGTCGGCATTATACGGATTGAGTGGTGAAAAGCGTGTTGGTTTTGTAGCGGGGGATGTCGCAGCTATTCTGGCTAGCACTGATCCAAATGTGGGAGCAGGCTTGCCTGCGATAGCATCACCGAGGTCTGACTGACACACCGAGGTGTATGCATCGCAGGCAAGCCAGCTCCTACATTTTTTTGCGGTGTTTCAGTCTTCGCTGATCGGGAGTGTGTAGTTCTTGAACTCGGTGTCTTCACGAAAGCCCATGGATTCATAGGTCTTCTGCGCCACGGCGTTATCGCTGCTGGTCGACACGCGCAAACGCACGGCATTGGTTTCCTTGGCCATTTTTTTCGCGGTGCGCATCAGGTTATCGGCTACCAGTTGGCGGCGGGCGTCCTCGGCGACGTAGATATCATTGAGGATCCACACCCGTTTCAATGACAGCGAGGAAAAGCTCGGATACAGCTGGCAAAAGCCAAGCAGCTTGCTGTCGTCGTCATCCGGCAGCGCCAGGTAGATCACCGATTCCTTGCGGCGCAGGCGCTTTTCCAGAAAGGCCCGGGACGAGTCAGGAAAGGGCAGCGCACCGTAGAACTCACGGTATTTGACGAATAATGGGGTCAACAGGTCCAGGTGTTCCAGAGTCGCTTGAGTAATCCGCATGCTAGGCCTCAACTTCTATAGGAATACGACGGCAAACGATCCATTACTCGGGCGCCCGCTGCTTGATGCTGCCTAAAGCGGCTAAAAATCGCAATCGTGTCGGCATCACTCCTTTGGCGGACTGAGCAGGAAATTGCCTTTCATCAGGTCCGGATCATCCGTTTCAAGGGTCTGAACCTGTGCCTCGTCCTTGAGGTTGACCCCCGACAGTTGTCGCCGGCAGGCCTCGCGCATCAAGTACAGCAGGCGGTGCGCGGCCATGCCGTAGCTCAAGCCCTCCAGGCGCACGTTGGAAATGCAGTTGCGGTACGCATCGGTGAGGCCGACCTTGGGGTTGTAGGTGAAATACAGCCCCAGGCTGTCCGGCGAGCTGAGCCCCGGCCGTTCGCCAATCAGGATCACCACCATTTTTGCGCCGAGCAGTTGCCCGATTTCATCGGCGACCGCGACCCGGCCTTGTTCCACCAGAATCACCGGCGATAGCGACCAGCCTTCAGCGTGGGTTTGTTCTTCCATGCGTGTCAGAAACGGCGCGGTGTGTTTATGCACCGCCAGTGCTGATAAACCATCGGCCACCACCACCGCCAGGTCCACTCCGCCGGGGTTGGCCAGGGCGTAGTCGCGCAGGGTCTGTGCCGACTCATCGCTCAGGCGCCGCCCCAGGTCCGGGCGCTGCAGGTAGCTGTGGCGGTCGAGTGCGGCGCTGTGCAGCAACAGGCTGTCGCGGCCGCGCTCGGCCATCTGGCGGCTCAATTCGGCATGGTCGAACGGTAGGTGTACCGCATCGCGGGCCTGGGCGTGGGCGAACTGGAAGTCCAGTTGCGCGCCGGTGGGGATGCTGGTGCCGGTGCGGCCCAGGGCAATCCGCGCCGGGGTCAGGCGCCGCAGTTCCAGCCATGGGTTGTCGTTTTCTGGCGTATCAAGCTGCACTTCGGGCTCCTTCTTCATCCCAGTTGCGCCAAGGCATGGCGGAAGGCCGGTGGCAGGTTGTTGCCAAACCGCACCTTGCCATCGGCTTGCGTGAAGATGCCCATTTTCGCCAGCCACTGTTCAAACTCCGGCGCGGGCTTCAAGCCCAGGGTCTGGCGGGCGTAGAGCGCGTCGTGAAAGGACGTGGTCTGGTAGTTGAGCATGATGTCGTCGGAGCCCGGGATGCCCATGATGAAGTTGATCCCGGCCACGCCCAGCAAGGTCAGCAGGGTGTCCATATCGTCCTGGTCGGCTTCGGCATGGTTGGTGTAGCAGATGTCGCAACCCATCGGCACGCCCAGCAGCTTGCCGCAGAAGTGGTCTTCGAGGCCGGCGCGGATGATCTGCTTGCCGTTGTACAGGTACTCGGGGCCGATGAAACCGACCACGGTGTTGACCAGAAACGGCTTGAAATGCCTGGCCACGGCATAGGCGCGGGTTTCGCAGGTTTGCTGGTCGATGCCAAAGTGCGCATTGGCGGACAGGGCGCTGCCTTGCCCTGTCTCGAAATACATCAGGTTTTGCCCCAGGGTCCCGCGATTCAGGCTCAAACCCGCATCGTAGCCTTCCTGCAACACATTCAGGTTGATCCCGAAGCTGGCGTTGGCTGCTTCGGTGCCGGCAATCGACTGGAACACCAGGTCCAGTGGCACGCCACGGTTGATCGCCTCGATGGAGGTGGTGACGTGGGTCAGCACGCAGGCCTGGGTCGGAATCTCGTAGCGCTGAATGATCGCGTCGAGCATCTCCAGCATGGCGCAGATCGAGGCGATGCTGTCGGTGGCCGGGTTGATGCCGATCATGGCGTCGCCGTTGCCATACAAAAGACCGTCGAGAATGCTCGCGGCGATCCCCGCCGGCTCATCCGTGGGGTGGTTGGGTTGCAGGCGTGTGGACAGGCGCCCGCGCAGGCCCAGGGTGCCGCGAAACTGGGTAACGACGCGGATTTTCTGCGCCACCAGCACCAGGTCCTGCACGCGCATGATCTTCGACACGGCGGCGGCCATTTCCGGCGTCAGGCCGGGTGCCAATGCCCGCAGGCTGTGTTCGTCGGCCGCATCGCTGAGCAGCCAGTCGCGCAGGCCGCCAACGGTCAGGTGGCTGACCACGGCAAAGGCCTGCTGGTCGTGGGTGTCGATGATCAGCCGGGTGACTTCATCGCTTTCATAGGGGATCAGCGCTTCTTCAAGGAAGTGCTTCAAGGGAATATTGGCCAGGGCCATTTGTGCTGCCACACGTTCGCCATCGTTCTGCGCGGCAACGCCTGCGAGAAAGTCCCCGGAGCGGGCGGGACTGGCCTTGGCCATCACGTCCTTGAGGCTGTCGAAACGGTAGGTCAAGGCGCCGACCGAATGAGAAAAACTTGCCATACAGACTCTCCATGACGACGCGGGCGGTGGCCCGCGCCGTGGTTTACGGCGTTTAGTGCAAGGCGGCCTCTGCGGCCTGGATCGCCGCGAACTCTTCTTCCGGCGTGCCTGCTACCAAGTGATGCCGACTGTAGAAAGCAAAGTAAGCAATTAATACTCCATAGATGATCGCCGCGCCAATCACCACGCGTGGATCCACCAGGAAGCCCGCGACTACTGCGATACACGCCAGCACCAGAGCCAGGCCCGAGGTGAAGATGCCTCCCGGTGTGCGGTACGGGCGCTCCATTTTGGGGCGACGGATGCGCAGGGTGATATGCGCGGCCATCATCAACACGTAGGAAATGGTCGCGCCAAACACCGCCACCAAAATCAGCAGGTCGCCCTGGCCGGTCAGCGACAGGCCAAAACCGATGATCCCCGGGATCACCAGCGCCAGCACCGGCGCCTTGCTTTTATTGGTCTGCGACAGTTTGCGCGGCAGGTAACCGGCGCGGGACAGGGCGAAGATCTGCCGGGAATAGGCGTAGATGATCGAGAAGAAACTCGCGATCAGTCCGGCCAGGCCCACCAGGTTGACGAAGCTGCCCATCCAGGTCGAGCCGCCGTAGGCCAGGGCCAGGGATTCGACCAGCGGGTTGCCCGATTTGACCAGCGCCAGGGTGCCCGCGCCACCGGGGGCGATCACCAGGATCAGCAGGGCAAAACTGGTCAACACCACAATCGCGCCGATCAGGCCGCGCGGTAGGTCGCGTTTCGGGTTCTTGGTTTCTTCGGCGGCCAGGGGCACGCCTTCGACGGCGAGGAAGAACCAGATCGCATAGGGGATCGCGGCCCACACGCCAACATAACCAAATGGCAGGAAACTGCTGGCGCCCTTGGCCTCGGTCACCGGGATATCCAGCAGGTTGGCGACGTTGAAGTGCGGCACCATGGCCACCAGGAATACCCCCAGGGCAATCGCGGCGACGGCGGTGATCACAAACATCAGCTTCAGCGCTTCCCCGACACCAAAGATGTGGATGCCGATAAAAATGATGTAGAACGCCAGGTAGATCATCCAGCCGCCGATGCCGAACAGCGACTCGCAATAGGCGCCGATAAACACCGCGATGGCGGCGGGGGCGATGGCGTATTCGATCAGGATCGCGGTGCCGGTGAGGAATCCGCCCCAAGGCCCGAATGCACTGCGGGCAAAGCCATAGCCGCCGCCTGCGGTGGGGATCATGGAGGACAGTTCGGCCAGGGAAAAACACATGCACAAGTACATGGTGGCCATCAGCAGCGTGGCGAGGAACATCCCGCCCCAACCACCCTGGGCCAGGCCAAAGTTCCAGCCGGCGTAGTCGCCGGAAATCACATAGGCAACACCGAGGCCGACCAGGAGCACCCAGCCGGCGGCGCCTTTTTTCAGTTCGCGTTGTTGGAAATATTCGGAGCCGACTTTTTCGAAGTCGACGGAGGATCCTGTCGGTTCGCTAGGCATGGGAAAGTACCTTTTTTATTGTTTTAACTCGGCGGATGTCTGCCGAATGCACGTCGCAACTACTGATGAAGATCCAAATGTGGGAGCGAGCAAGCCCGCTCCCACATTTAATTGCATTTCAAGTGTGAGAGCGGGGGAGGGTTAGAAGAACCCCAGCGGGTTGATGTCGTAGCTCACCAGCAGGTTCTTGGTCTGCTGATAGTGATCCAACATCATCTTGTGCGTTTCACGACCCACGCCGGACTTCTTGTAACCCCCAAACGCCGCATGCGCGGGGTAGAGGTGGTAGCAGTTGGTCCACACACGCCCGGCCTTGATCGCCCGGCCCATGCGGTACGCGCGGTTGATATCGCGGGTCCACAAGCCAGCGCCCAGGCCAAACTCGGTGTCGTTGGCGATCGCCAGGGCTTCGGCTTCATCCTTGAAGGTGGTGATGCTGACCACCGGGCCAAAGATTTCTTCCTGGAACACGCGCATCTTGTTGGTGCCCTTGAGCAGGGTCGGCTGGATGTAATAGCCGCTGGCCAGGTCGCCGGTCAGTTTCTCCACCTTGCCGCCGGTCAGCAGCTCGGCACCTTCGCCCTTGGCGATTTCCAGGTATGACAGGATCTTGTCGAATTGCTGCTCGGACGCCTGGGCGCCGACCATGGTGTCGGTGTCCAGCGGGTCGCCACGCTTGATCGACTCGACCTTCTTCATCACCACTTTCATGAAGTCGTCGTAGATCGACTCTTCCACCAGTGCGCGGGATGGGCAGGTGCACACTTCGCCCTGGTTGAAGAACGCCAGCACCAGGCCTTCGGCGGCTTTTTCGATGAACTGTGGCTCGGCTTTCATGATGTCGGCGAAGAAGATGTTCGGCGACTTGCCGCCCAGCTCAACGGTGGACGGAATAATGTTCTCGGCCGCGCAATGCATGATGTGCGAGCCCACTGGCGTGGAGCCGGTAAAGGCGATCTTGGCGATGCGCTTGCTGGTGGCCAGGGCTTCGCCTGCTTCCTTGCCAAAACCGTGGACCACGTTCAGTACGCCCGGTGGCAGCAGGTCGCCGATCACTTCCATCAGCACGTTGATGCCCAGCGGGGTCTGCTCGGCCGGTTTGAGTACCACGCAGTTGCCGGCGGCCAGGGCTGGCGCGAGTTTCCAGGCAGCCATCAGCAGAGGGAAGTTCCACGGGATGATCTGGCCGACCACACCCAGTGGTTCGTGGAAGTGATAGGCGGCGGTGTGTTCGTTGATCTCGGCGCTGCTGCCTTCCTGGGCGCGGATGCAGCCGGCGAAGTAGCGGAAGTGGTCAGCGGCCAGGGGGATATCGGCGTTGAGGGTTTCGCGCACGGCCTTGCCGTTGTCCCAGGTTTCGGTGACGGCGAGCAGTTCGAGGTTCTGTTCGATGCGGTCGGCGATTTTCAGCAGCACCAGCGAGCGGTCCTGGGCCGAGGTCTTGCCCCAGGCGTCAGCGGCGGCGTGGGCGGCGTCCAGTGCCTTGTCGATATCCTTGGCAGTGGAACGTGGGAAGTCGGCGATGGGCTTGCCGTTCACCGGCGAAGTATTGGTGAAGTAGTTGCCATCGACCGGTGCAACAAATTCGCCACCGATGTAGTTGCCGTACTTGGCCTTGAACGAAACGATAGCGCCTTCAGTACCGGGGTGTGCATAACGCATGGTGGGTATCTCCTGACTTCTTATGTTTATTGGAGTGCAGCGTGGCTGCGCTTGATAAAGCGTAGAGCAAAGGTCGGGCCAGTGCCCTGTGGGCCAGGTAAATCAAGGGCTTGGGGTTTGTTGCAAGGCTTTGCTGTGACAAGTCTGATACAGCCTGTGTGACACTTTGTGCCATAAGCGGTACAGCCTGTGACCCATGGGTCGCCCTGGGATTGCAATGCGCCAAGGCCTGGAGGATGCTGGGCGTCCCGGTCCGCGGTGTGTCCCACGCAGCAGGAGAACAATAAGAACATGCACAACGATCATTTCAGCCGCCATGCTCGGCAAGTCCTGACCGTCACCCGTGGGCAAGACCCACAGCACGGCCCCGGCAGCGATCCGTCGATTGCCCGCTCTTGGCTGCGCTGCCTGGAGGATTACCACCTCGACCCGGCGCTGACCATCGCCCCCACGGTGCTGGAGCATGATCGCCTGCTCGAAAGCCGCGAGCGCCTGCAACAAGTGCTGCACATCGCCGGCAATGAAATGAATAATTTGCATCAACAACTTTCCGGCGCCGGCCACGCGGTGCTGCTGACCGATGCGCGCGGGGTGATCCTCAATTGCGTCACCGCGCCCAGTGAACGCAAGGTGTTCGAGCGCGCCGGCCTATGGCTCGGCGCCGATTGGAGCGAGGCCTGCGAAGGCACCAATGGCATTGGCACGTGCCTGGTGGAGCGCCAGGCGCTGACCATTCATCGCGACGAACACTTTCGCGGGCGCCATACCGGGCTGACCTGTTCCGCGAGCCCGGTGTTCGACCCTCATGGCGATTTACTGGCTGTGCTCGACGTATCGTCGGCCCGCGAAGCGGTTTCGCGCCAGAGCCAGTTCCACACCATGGCGCTGGTCAATCTCTCGGCGAAGATGATCGAGAGCTGCTATTTCCTGCGGCACTTTGAAAACCACTGGTTGCTGCGTTTCCATCTGCAGGCCGAGTCCGTGGGGCTCTTCAGCGAAGGGCTGCTGGCATTCGACGGCGAAGGGCGCATCTGTGCGCTCAACCAAAGCGCGCAGAACCTGCTGGGCCAGCCACGCGGGCGCTTGCTGGGCCTGCCGGTGGAGATGTTTTTCGATTGCACCCTGGACCAATTGCTTGGCCGCGCCAGTGCCAATGCCAGCGCCAGTTGGCCCCTGCGTACCCGCGATGGGCGTAGCCTGTTTGCCGTACTGCGCGGTGAATCCCGCCGCGCACCCAGCCCGGTGGTGCAAGCGCCGCCCAAGGTTGAGCGGCCACGTTTGCCAGGGATCTGCCTGGGTGACGAGGCGCTGCAGAGTGATTTTCGCAAGGCCCTGCGGGTCTTCGAACGTGACGTGCCGCTGCTGATCAATGGCGAAACCGGCTCCGGCAAGGAGGCCTTTGCCAAAGCCGTGCACCACGCCAGCCAGCGCGCCGACAAAGCTTTCGTAGCCCTGAACTGCGCGGCCATCCCTGAAAACCTGATCGAGAGCGAGTTGTTCGGTTATCGCGGCGGCAGCTTCACCGGCGCCCGCAAGGAAGGCATGCGCGGCAAGCTGCAACAGGCCGATGGTGGCACCTTGTTCCTCGATGAAATCGGCGATATGCCCCTGGCGTTGCAGACCCGGTTATTAAGGGTGCTGGAAGACCGGTTGGTGGTGCCTATAGGTGGCGAACCGCAAGCGGTGAACGTGCGCATTATCAGCGCAACCCACCGTGATTTGTTGATGCGGGTGGCCGACGGCACCTTCCGCGAGGACTTGTACTATCGCCTCAATGGTCTGGAGGTAGCGTTGCCGGCGTTACGTGAGCGCAGCGACAAGTCGCAGTTACTGGACTTTCTGCTGACACAAGAAGCTGAAGGGCAGGCGATAGTGCTGGATGGCGATGCCCGTCAGGCGCTGCTGGACTTCGCCTGGCCGGGTAACGTCCGACAACTGCGTACGGTGCTGCGCACCTTGGTTGCACTGTGTGACGGTGGGCGGGTAGAGATGGACGATTTACCCTCGATGGTTCGTCTGGCGCCCTCTCAGGTGCAAATCACCATACAGCGGGGTAAGCAGCCGCTGGAGGATGCCGAGCGCTTGGTATTGCTGGCCGCGCTCGAACAGCAGCGCTGGCATATGAGCCTTGCCGCAGAGCAGTTGGGCGTCAGTCGCAATACGCTGTACCGCAAATTGCGCAAACATGGAATCGCTTTGCGCTCCGCAACTGAGTGACGCCAAGGAGGGCTTTTGATCTTTTACGCTTTTCCTGGCGAACTTGCTCACGCCTTCACTTTTCGTAAGTTGTCGGTGGGCGAGTCGCCGGTATGTTCGCTAAGTGCTGTAGTCCATAATGTATATAGTCTGAGTGCCAGGCTGTGCAGTCACTTGCTGGGAGTGGTTTGGTGAGGTGCTTGTTTAATATGGGTTTTGTTTTTTTGTTTTGGTGCTTGTGCGGTGCGTCAGTGTTGAGGAAAGATGCGTTTGAAGTGTGGGTTGTGATTTTTTGATTTGAATTATGTGTCTTGTGGAACTGAGCATTGTCTTTCTTGTACTAAGAAATAAAGGACGATTCATTATTTTGGAATTGTAGGTTCTAGAGGCGGGTCAGTGTACTAGTGGCGCGTCATAGGCGTGTTTTTTACTATGTAGGTGAAGATATGAATATTACAGGTTCTCCTATTCCAAATTATTTTCAAATGAAAGATTCGGCGGCCGACTTGCCCAGTCAGCAGGCAGCCGCCAGTACGAAAAGTGTGTCAACGTTGAATGAGTCAATGGATAACCAAAAGACCCAGGTGTCCTACCAGGCACATACTGCTGGGCAAAAGCAGCAGGATGAAGGGTCTGTACGTACTAAGCGGGGGATTAAGTTTCCCAAGCGTCCCACGTTTCCCACGCTTCCCTCTCCGAAAAAGTCGAAGCTTCCGCCGTCTAATGGGACGCCAGGTAAATATATACAGACCGCCGGTCTTGGTCACAGCCGGCCAGCAGGCCCTCCAAACAGCCCGGGGGTGACTAAATTCAGGGACATGGTGTTCAAAACGCAGCACCCAGGTTCATCAGTCACTGGCCCGGCCAAGCCTGCTGTTGCCAAACCGAAGACATTTGGCGATGTGGCGGCCAATCTGGTTGTCGCTGATCGCCTAGTCAAGGCTGGGGTGTTTAAAACGGACACCAGTTTGAAAACCGTTACACGTGATGCTTTTGTGAATGCTTCCGTAAATGGACTTGTCAGCGCACCGTTGAATATTGGTACCTACGCGGGGTCTGTCTGGGCTGGCGAAACTATCAAAGGTAGTTTTACTGCCAATACCCCGGTACTTCCTCCGATCCATCAGCCTGCCCTAAGTCAGGCCACTAATACTGCGGCGGCGGTAAGCAGTCCCGGAGGACAAGATGATGCCGTGATTAAGTTGCGCCTGGAGAACGCTGAGCTAAAAACTCTGTATGCCGTCAATACAATTCAGACCATGGTTGAGGGCGGGGACGGTAAGGCCCTTGAAAAAAGCTCGACATGGCCCACTGGCACAAATGAACGCCTTGATGTTATGGAAAAGCTTTATGACGCGGCTGAGAATAACATGGTGAAAGTTTCGGAGAAAAATGATTTTATTTACAGGCCATACAAGGACGATTCAGCAGTCGTGTCGAAAGATGCTACTGTCAGATTGGATACGCTGGATAAAAGGTATGAGCATCTCAATAGTTCGGGCATAGGCAGACTTATTGCAGTACGCGAGGTGGAAGACGCGAAAAAAACCCAGACAGCGTGAGATAAATTTCATTGCTTCTGATTCGGTAGCTGGAGTGCGTTTGTTTGTTTCACCAAGGGAGTGCAATCAAGCTGGGTGTTGTGCAGAAATGCCCAAGTACCGGGCTTGATTGCAACTCTTTGGGTTGCAGTAAAAGAGTGCGAATTTTCCCACCCTGCGCTAACCTGCCTCGATGTTTTACGAGGTCGACTATGCACATTCACATTCTCGGTATTTGCGGCACCTTCATGGGCTCAATGGCGGTCCTGGCCAAAGAGCTGGGTCATCATGTCACCGGCTCCGATGCCAACGTTTATCCGCCGATGAGTACGCAATTGCAGGCTCAGGGCATTGAGCTGACCCAAGGCTACGACCCGGCGCAATTTGACCCGGTCCCGGACCTTGTGGTGATCGGCAATGCCATGTCCCGTGGCAACCCTGCCGTGGAATACGTGCTGAACAAAGGCCTGCCCTACGTCTCCGGCCCGCAGTGGCTGGCCGATCATGTGCTGCAAGGCCGCTGGGTGCTGGCGGTGGCGGGTACTCACGGCAAGACCACCACCAGCAGCATGCTGGCCTGGGTACTGGAGCACGCGGGCATGAGCCCCGGCTTCCTGATCGGCGGTGTGCCGCAGAATTTCTCGGTATCGGCGCGCCTGGGCGACACGCCGTTTTTTGTGATCGAGGCCGATGAATACGACAGCGCCTTCTTCGACAAACGCTCCAAGTTCGTTCACTACCGCCCACGCACAGCGATCCTGAACAATCTGGAGTTCGATCATGCGGATATCTTCCCTGATCTGCCGGCCATCGAGCGGCAATTCCATCACCTGGTGCGCACCATCCCCAGCGAAGGCCTGGTGATCCATCCGACCACCGAGCCTGCCTTGCAGCGCGTGATCGAGATGGGCTGCTGGACGCCGGTGCAAACCACTGGCGCGGGCGGCCAATGGCAGGTCAAGTTGCTCCGCGAGGATGGCTCCCGGTTTGAGGTGCTGTTCGAGGGCGAGGCCCAGGGCATTGTCGATTGGGACATGACCGGCCAGCACAACGTCGCCAACGCCCTGGTCACCCTGGCGGCTGCGCGCCATGTCGGCGTGGTGCCGGCGATGGGTATTGCTGCGCTGAGTGCGTTCAAGAGCGTCAAGCGGCGGATGGAAAAGGTCGCTGAAGTGAACGGGATCACCATCTACGACGACTTTGCCCACCACCCGACGGCAATTGCCACCACGCTTGATGGCCTGCGCAAGCGCGTGGGCGATGCGCCAGTAATCGCCATTATCGAGCCACGCTCCAACTCCATGAAACTGGGTGCACACCGCGACGGCCTGCCGGAAAGCGTCAATGATGCCGACCAGGTGGTGTGGTACGCACCGGCCAACCTTGGCTGGGACCTGGCGGCCGTGGCCAAACTCTGCAGCGTGCCGTCGATTGTCAGTGATTCGCTGGAAGGCATCATTGAACGGGTCAAGAGCCAGGCCAAACCCGGCACTCACGTGGTGATCATGAGCAACGGCGGCTTCGGCGGCCTGCACGGTAAACTCGCCGAGGCCCTGCAGTGAGCGGGCCGGAGCGCGTCACCCTGGCGATGACCGGCGCGTCCGGTGCACCTTATGGGTTGCGCCTGCTGGACTGCCTGGTGCGCGAAGACCGCGAGGTGTACTTCCTGATTTCCAAGGCGGCGCAGTTGGTAATGGCCACCGAGACGGATGTCTCGCTGCCGCCTAAAGTGCAGATGATGCAGGCCTTCCTTACCGAATACACCGGTGCGGCGGCGGGGCAGATCAAGGTCTACGGCAAGGAAGACTGGATGTCGCCGGTGGCTTCCGGTTCCGGTGCGCCGGCAGCGATGGTGGTGGTGCCGTGTTCCACCGGCACCTTGTCGGCGATCGCCACCGGTGCCTGCAACAACCTGATCGAGCGCGCGGCAGACGTGACCTTGAAGGAGCGCCGCCAGTTGATCCTGGTGCCGCGCGAGGCGCCGTATTCGAGCATTCACCTGGAGCACATGCTCAAGTTGTCGAACATGGGCGTGACCATCCTGCCGGCGTCCCCGGGCTTTTATCACCAGCCGCAGACCATCGATGACCTCGTGGATTTTGTGGTGGCACGGATCCTCAACCTGCTGAATATCCCCCAGGACATGCTGCCGCGTTGGGGTGAGCATCATTTGAGCAGCGATGAATAAAGCACTGTTGATCGTGCTGGCGCTGCACCTGGCGGGTTGCGCCACGGCGCGCACCCTGGATGCGGCGAAACCCGGCGCGCCGGTGGTCTATGCAGGGACGCGCCTGGACCTGTATGCGCTGCAGGGAGGTTGTTGCGCCATGGACCGTTTTGGTGCGCAAGCGCCGAGCTATCCGGGCCTTGATCTGCCGGCCAGCGCGTTGCTCGACACGCTGCTGTTGCCGCTGTCGGCGTTGACGGTATTGGGGGTTGGGTTTAATGCGACGGGTGGGTTGTAACACTGAGCCAAGGTTTAACACCGACCTAAAATGTGGGAGCGAGCAAGCCCGCTCCCACATTGGGCCGGTGCAAAAACCGTTGAACGGATTCACTTGCCAAGCTTGCGCAACTCATCCGACTCGACAACCCGTACCCCGTCCTGCTCCTCCAGCGCCAGGCGCCACATGGCCCGGGCCAGTTCGCACACTTCGATGCCGCGATACTTACCGGGAATCAGCCGCGACAACGGCCCTGCGAGCTTTTCCGCCAGCCGGGTTTCCAGGCGCTCGCCCAACAGCAGCGAAGGTCGCACGATGGTCAGTTGTGGCCAGCCCTGGGCTTTCAAGGCCTGCTCCATTTCGCCCTTGACGCGGTTATAAAACACCGAGGATTTCGGGTCGGCGCCAATCGCGCTGATCACGATCAGGTGCCGCGCTCCCATTTCCCGGGCACGCTTGCCGAACGTCACGACCATGTCCAGGTCGACGGCGCGGAAAGCCGCCTCCGACCCCGCCTTTTTCAGGGTGGTGCCCAGGCAGCAGAAGGCCAGATCTACCCGGCCGCTCAGTTGCGGCAGGAATACCGCCGGGTCGCCGACGGGATTTTCCAGGTGCGGGTGCTCGGCCAGCGGGCGGCGGCTGGGTGCCAGTACGCGGGTGACGGTGGGCTCGTTGAGCAGGCGGTCCAGCAGATGTTCCCCGGTCAAGCCCGAGGCTCCGGCAAGCAATATATGCTGAGGCGTCAAGTACATGGTGTTTCCCCCCTTGATACAGTTTCAGCTTAGTTGCTCTTGGCTTCCTTGCTATTGATAGAGACGCTTTCCAGCGCCTTTCGTGCCTGCTGTTTACGTAATGATTGCCAGCGGGCGATGACGCTCTTGGGGGCCCAGATCTGCGGTTCGGAGGCTTCGAAATTGTCGGCCATCTCGCGTTCGGTCACATGCCGTTGCGCCAGCTTGAAGGCGTGCTGCAAGTCGTCGGTCTGGTTCAGGGCCTGGGCGAACAGGGCGTCGCCAAAGTAGGTGAAGTCGGCTTCTTCCGAGCAGCCAAACGACACGCGATCGGCGCGCGAGGCGGTCATGATCAGGGTGTGTTCGTCCTTGAGCGCCGGGATGAACCCACCGGAGTAGCACGCGGAAATAACAATGACCTTGTCGCGGTTTTTCAGCGGCGCCATCACGGCGGCCAGTTCGTCGCTCGGCAGGTCGGCCAGTTCCATGCGCGGTTGGTCGAGCACCAGTTGGTGCTCGTGGGTGCCATGGCTGGTCAGGTAGATAAACACCAGGTCTTCGGGGCCGGTGCGTTCGGCCAGGGTCAGTACGGCCCGGCGCAGGCTTTCGCGGGTCGCCATCGGGCGGTCGGCGATATGGTCGCGGTGGTTGACCAGGCGGATCTGGCCGCGCGCGCCGAAGCGACTGGCCAGCAGGTTGCTGACATAGTCGGCCTCGCGCAGAAATACGCTTTGCTTGCCGTCACCAGCCACCACCAGGCTGTACAGCTCGACAGCCGGGGTAGACGCCGGCACGGCCGCGAGGGCCTCATCGAGCAAGCGGCCCTGGGCCAGTACCCCGACTTCGAGGGTATCGGGCAACAGCTTGCCGTCGGCATCGCGCACGCGCAGGCCGTTGAGCCAGGTTCCGGCTTGCACGGTGCCGTCGGTGAGCACGAGGGTGCCCTGGCCCTGATAACTGTCGTTGTCGAAGCCGCCGACGTAGAAGCTGCCGTCGCTGAGGTTCAGGCGCCCTTCACCGGTAAAGCGCCAGTCACTGAATTGCCCGATGTAATGGCTGCCATCCACACCGGTCAGTTCGCCCTTGCCGCTCAGGGCGCCTTCGCGAAATTCACCGGTCCACACGTCGCCATCGGCGTTTTCATAACGGCCCTTGCCGTTGAGTTGGTTCTGCTTGAAGTGGCCGATGTACATGTCGCCTTCGGCACTGTTGAAGGTGCCGTTGCCTTCCAGTTGGCCGTTGACGAAGTGGCCGCTGAACTGGTTGCCACTGTCGTCGTTGCGCTGGCCTTCACCGTTGGGCTTGCCGTGGGCGAACAGCCCCTGGTATTGACTGCCGTCCGCCAGCTCCAGGCGCCCGAGGCCGGAATACTGGTCGTCCTTGAATTCGCCGCGATAGGTCATTTGCCCCTCTTTGAGGGTGCCTTCGCCATTGCGTCGGCCTTGCTTGAAGCCGCCGACGTAGGTATTGGCCGCCGTGGTCAGGGTGCCCTGTCCATCAAACAGACCTTGCTGGAGCTGCCCTTTATAGACTTCGCCGTTGCTGCCGTGCCATTCGCCCTGGCCGTGCCACTGGCCCTTGTCGAATTGCCCGGCGTACCAACTGCCATTGGGATAGTCCACCCGGCCCTGGCCTTGCAGCAGCCCATCGACCACATCCCCGCGATAACGCCCGCCGTCCGGCAGCCGTGCGTCGGGCGGCAACAGGGATTCGCCGTCGCCGCAAGCGGTGAGCAACAAGGCCAGAGCAAGGGGAACGATTGGGCGCATAGCGGGATCCGGATAATTGAGCGCCGAGTATGCCGCAGCGGGGGAAGCTATACCTAGTGGTCTGTGTGGTAATCAGGACTTGTCGGCGATGGCGTCGGCAAAAACGCTGTCGCCGGCAAGTCGGCTCCTACATGTGCATCAGACGAAGCAGAGTGACAACGACTCGGCGATATAGGCGGGTTTTTCCTGGCCGTCGATTTCCAGGGTGCAGGTCGCCTTGAGTAGCCACTGGCCAGGCTTTTTCTCGGTTGCGTCGGTGAGGGTCACCGCCAGGCGCACCTTGGAATTGACTTTAACCGGCTGGATAAATCGCACGCTGTCCAGGCCGTAGTTGACGGCCATCTTCAAGCCTTCAGGCATGATCAGGATGTCTTCGATCAGCTTGGGGATCAGCGACAACGACAGGAAGCCATGGGCAATGGTGCTGCCAAATGGGGTCTGGGCGGCTTTCACCGGGTCGACGTGGATGAACTGATAATCGCCGGTGGCTTCTGCGAACAGGTTGATACGCTCCTGGTCGATGGTGAGCCATGCGGAACGTCCCAGTTCCTTGCCGACATAATCATTGAGTTGCGCTACAGGTACGAAGGGCATTGCGACTCTCCTTGGTTCATCAATCTATTCCCCTGTAGGAGCGAGCTTGCTCGCGAAAAACCCAACGTCACCGCGTACTGCCTGGATGCCCGCGTTATCGTTGACGGCTTTCGCGAGCAAGCTCGCTCCTACAGGGGGTGGGTGTTGTTGTTTTCGGTGGATTACAGAGAACCAATGTAGATCATCATGGGCCAATGGTCCGGTCAACCCACCATGCTTTTGGCGAATGCCAGTTCATAGGGGCTGCATGCTTATAATGGCCAAGGGCTTTTGGAGGGAAGGCAGATGTTGTTACGCGGTTTGACTTGGCTGGTGTTGTTCCAATTGCTGGGCACGGCGATCAATCATTTGTTCCTGCCGGTCTTGCCGGGGCCGATTGTCGGCCTGCTGTTGCTGCTGGCGTATCTGGTGTGGCGCGGCGAAGTCGGCGAGCCGTTGAGCCTGGCGGCCAGCAGCCTGTTGCGTTACCTGCCGTTGCTGCTGGTGCCGCCGGCGGTGGGGGTGATGGTGTATGCCAAGGACATTGCTGCCGATTTCTGGGCCATCGTCGGCGCGCTGGTGTTATCGCTGGTGATCGCCATGGGCTTTGTCGGCGTGTTGATGCAAAAGCTGGTCAAGCGCCAGGCGCGGCGGGAGGAGGGGCAATGACCTTCGATTGGCAGGGCGCGTGGGCCGCGGTGATCCACCATCCTTTATTTGGCATCGGCATTACCCAGGGTGCCTATCAACTGGTGTTGGCGGGGTATGAAAAGACCCGCTGGATCTTCCTGCAACCGGTGCTGGTGTCGATGTTGCTGGTGATCGGCGTGTTGCTGGGTTGCGGGCTGACCTACGTCGAGTACCGCAAAAGCACCGAGATCATGAGCATCCTGCTGGGCCCGGCTACCGTGGCGCTGGCGGTGCCGCTGTATCTGAACCTGCGACGGATTCGTCAGCTGTTCTGGCCGATTTTTACTACGCTGGTGGTGGGTGGTGTGTTTGCCACCGGCCTGTGTGTGTGGCTGGGATGGTGGTTTGGTGCCGAACACATGGTGCTGATGACCATGGCGCCCAAGTCGGTGACTTCGCCCATCGCCATGCTGGTGGCCGAGCAGATCGGCGGCGTCGCGGCACTGGCGGCGGTGTTCGTGCTGATCACCGGGGTGATCGGTGCGATGATCGGGCCGGCCTACCTGTCGCGCCTGGGGGTACACAGCCCGGAGGCGCGGGGCATGGCCCTGGGCATGACCGCCCATGCTGTCGGCACCTCGGTGGCCTTGCAGGAAAGCGAGGAGTGCGGCGCCTTTGCCGCATTGGCGATGAGTTTGATGGGCGTGGCCACGGCAGTGTTCCTGCCACTGGCCGTGTCTTTGGCGATTTAAGTCGGGTTTAAGGAACGCTTTATGAGTCTGGCGCTGTTCCCTCTCAATACCGTGCTGTTTCCAGGCTGCACCCTCGACCTGCAACTGTTCGAGGCGCGCTACCTGGACATGATCGGCCGCTGCATGAAAAAGGGCGAAGGCTTCGGCGTGGTCTGCATCCTTGATGGCCAGGAAGTCGGCCTGGCACCCGATGGCTATGCAGTGATTGGTTGCGAAGCGCTGATTCGTGATTTCAAGCAGCAGGACAATGGCTTGCTGGGGATTCGGGTCGAGGGTGGGCGCAGGTTTCGGGTGCGCGAGGCGGATGTGCAGCGCGATCAACTGTTGGTAGCCGATGTCGAGTGGCTGGAAGACCTGCCCGAGCGCCCGTTGGACGAGGAGGATGCTGATTTGTTGGCGCTGCTTGAGGCCCTGGCGGAGCACCCGATGGTCGCCTCGCTGGACATGGGCGCCGATGCGCAGGGGCAGCAGGTGCTGGGCAACCGCCTTGCCTACCTGTTGCCGTTCACCGACGCCGACAAGATCGAGTTGCTGCAACTCGACGATCCCCAGCAGCGTCTGGATGCGATCCAGTTGCTGCTGGATGAGTTGCAGGGTGAACTGTTTCCCTGAGCCGGGTTGCCTCGGATTTATCCACGCAAGGTTCGGATTTTTCTTCGATGCCGGGTGCTCATCGCCTGAAATAGTGGAGCTTCAGCCACTACTGTCAGGGAATGAACATGATTCGATTGTCGCCATCGGAGCAGCCGATCTGGGATGCTTTTTTTGTCAGTGTGACCGCGCAATTGATTCAGCAGGCCGGCGATCGTGGCCCGGAGTACATTGCCGAGCGGGCTGCCGAAATCGCCGATGAGATGTTGTTCGAACGCCGGGAGCGCTGCTCTGAACGGCGTAGCGCTCCCGTGGACTGGGTCGGTCCGGCCTAGATCAGTAGGCGTAGCGCAGCAGGGCGTGGGTGGTCCCGGTCAGGGCAAAGAACCCCAGAACCGCCACGCATCCCGGCACGATCAGCCACCACACCTTTGGCGCCATGGGCGGTAGCGAGCTCTGGCGCTGGCTCAGCGTCAGGCTGAAGGCGCAAACCGTCATTGCTAGCAAGGTGCCAGCCAGGATATCGCTCGGCCAGTGCGCCCCCAGATACACCCGTGACAGTGCAATGGCGGCGGCCGGGATCGCTCCCAGCAGCAGCCAGGCCAGGCGCATGCGAATCGGTTGGTCGCGACCGGCCAGCACCGCCAGCGCGAGAAAGAACGCAAATGAGCCCGAGGCGTGACCGCTGGGCATGCTGAAGCTGGTCAGCGGGTCGACGAGGATTTCTGGTCGGCCACGGGCAAAGAACAGCTTGCTCCCGGTATTGATCAGCGCGGCGCCCAGCAGTGTGGCGCCGACAAAGATCCCCTGGCGCCATTGCCGTGCCAGGAACAGCAGGCCGGTCAGCACGGCGCTGGCGACGAACATCTTCTTGAACTCACCCAACTGCGTGATCATCACCATGACCCGGTCCATGGTTGGGCTGCGATGCTCCTGGACCAGGGCCATCAATCCCTGGTCAAAGTGGTTCAGGTACGGATAACCGATAAACATCGCAATCAACAAGGCCAGGCTGGCGCAGCCCACCCACAGCGTGGCCCGGCGGTGGCCGCGCAGGGTGCTGTTGAGGGCGATACCGAACAACACGGCCAGGCAGGCGGCAACCACCCCAGCCTCAGGCCAGAACCCTTCGGGCAGCGGCAGGCGGAACGCTGCACCTGCGGCCCAGCCAGGCAACAGGTAGGCGACCGACCAGCCGGCGGCGGCCAGCACGCTGACGGCAGCAAAGCGCGGGAATGGCATGTCGCACATCCCGGCGACCATGGGCAGCATGGGGCGCAGCGGGCCAATGAAGCGTCCTACCAGCAGGCTGACGATGCCGTACTTCTGAAAGTAGGCCTCGGCACCGTCCATCCATTCGGGATGATGACGCAGGCCGGGCAGGCGCCGGATATTCTGGTGGAAATGCCTCCCCAGATAGTAGGAAATCCCATCGCCCAGCAGCCCGCCGAGCAAGCCCAGCAGCAGGGTTTCGCCCAGGGACAACGCACCACTGCCGGCCAGTGCGGCAATGGCGAACAGCAACACCGTACCTGGCACGATAATCCCGGCAATGGCCAGGCACTCCACAAACGCGACGATAAACACCGCCGCCGCCAGCCATTGCGGGTTAAGGGTCAGCCAGCCAGTAATGCCATCGAGCCATGGGCCCATACAATCACTCCATCAATGGTCGTATCCTCTGTAGGGGCGAGCTTGCTCGCGAAAATCGCTAACGATAACGCGGGCATCCTGGATAAACCTGGCGCCTGGACGTTTTTCGCGAGCAAGCTCGCTCCTACAAGAGGACGCAGGTTTTCAAATCAAAACGTAGTCGCGGCCTTCGACCTGGCCGCGTCGCAACGGGTTCCGTGTGCAATACACCGCATAGCCTGCATCGACGAAGCGATACATCAAGTGTTCATCCCGCCCACCGGGAATGCCCAGGCGGGTGGTCTGGATAATCTGCGCGGGCGTAAGGTTCACATCCTCGACGTACAGTCGCTGCGGGTCGAAGCGCTTGGCGTCCCACATTGGCACCTTCAAACCCAAGGCCTTGCACAGCAGTGTTTGCCCGGCGCAGAGCTTCTGGGCCGGGCGCGGCCGGCCGCTGGCGTCAGGGTTGTTCAGCAGCATTTGCGCCAGGCTGCCCGGCCCTGAGGCCTCATCCACCCACGGGTAGGCCGACTTGATTAGCACGGCATTGCCCGGCCCTTGGGCGCTGAAGTTCAGGGAGTCGCCACCACGGGCGTAGTACATATAGATGTGCCCGCCATCCAGAAACAAAGCCTTACGCTTTTCTGTGTAGCCGAGGGATGCATGGCTGCCTTTTTCGGCTAGGTAATAGGCCTCGGTTTCAATAATTCGCGCCGACAGCCACACATCGTCGACGCGATGGCGGATGACTTTGCCCAGCAAATCTTTCGCGAGCGTTTGCGCGTCGCGGTCGAAAAAGCCATCAGGCAGGGGGCTGGCGAGGATCTTGGGCGAAAAACTGGACATGACGGTTGACGGTTGCGCAGGCCAAATGTGACAGGATGATATCAACTCCAGGCTTAATCACCGCTGAACGTCGTCTTTTTGCAGTTCATTTCGACCATCCGCCCCTCACCGCTGTCCGTAGGACGGCGCGACAGCTATAATCTGCCGCTTTCCTCTTTGCCAAGACCTCCAGACCATGACTGAGTCCGTTCTTGACTACATGACCCGCCTGGGTCGCGCTGCCCGTCAGGCCTCGCGGTTGATCGCCCGTGCGAGCACTGCGCAGAAGAACCGTGCCCTGCTGGCTGCCGCCGACGCTCTGGATGCCTCGCGCTCCGAGCTGATCGCCGCCAACGAGCAGGACCTGGCCAATGGCCGGGCCAATGGTCTGGAACCGGCACTGCTCGATCGCCTGGCGCTGACGCCGGCACGTATAGACGACATGATCGAAGGCCTGCGTCAGGTGGCCAAGCTGCCTGACCCCATCGGTGAAATCCGCGACATGCGCTACCTGCCGTCCGGGATCCAGGTCGGCAAGATGCGCGTGCCCCTGGGTGTGATCGGCATCATTTATGAGTCGCGTCCGAACGTGACCATTGACGCTGCGAGCCTGTGCCTCAAGTCCGGTAACGCCACCATCCTGCGCGGCGGCTCCGAGGCCATCAACTCCAACCGCGCCATCGCCGCTTGCATCCAGCAAGGCCTGGCCGTGGCCGAGTTGCCGGCGCAAGTGGTGCAGGTGGTGGAAACCACCGACCGCGCCGCCGTTGGCGCGCTGATCACCATGCCTGAATTTGTCGACGTGATCGTGCCGCGCGGTGGCAAGAGCCTGATCGAGCGCGTCAGCCGCGATGCCAAGGTGCCGGTAATCAAGCATTTGGATGGCGTCTGCCACGTATATATCGACATTGCGGCCGATCTCGACAAGGCGATCCGCATTGCCGATAACGCCAAGACGCACCGCTACGCGCCGTGCAACACCATGGAAACCCTGTTGGTCCACGCCGGCATTGCCGAGCGCGTGTTGCCGCCATTGGCTGCGATCTATCGTGACAAGGGTGTTGAGCTGCGCGGCTGCGAGCGTACCCGGGCGTTGCTGGGCGGCGATGTGATCGAAGCCACCGAGCAGGATTGGTACACCGAGTACACCGCGCCGATCCTGTCGATTCGGATCGTTGATGACCTGGACCAGGCCATCGAGCACATCAATACCTACGGTTCCAAGCACACCGATGCGATTGTTTCCGAGCATTTCAGCGATGCCCGGCGTTTCCTCACCGAAGTGGACTCCGCGTCGGTGATGATCAACGCGTCGACACGCTTTGCCGATGGCTTTGAATATGGCCTGGGGGCGGAGATCGGTATTTCCACCGATAAGCTCCACGCCCGTGGCCCGGTTGGCCTGGAAGGCTTGACCAGCGAGAAGTACGTGGTCTTTGGCGATGGCCATGTGCGCACTTGATGGGTAAACGCATCGGGCTGCTCGGCGGTACCTTCGACCCCGTGCACATCGGCCATTTGCGCAGTGCCCTGGAAGTGGCGGATACCCTCGGGCTGGAAGAGCTGCGGCTGATCCCCAACGCCAGGCCGCCGCACCGGGATACACCGCAGGTCAGCGCGCAGGAGCGCCTGGCAATGGTGCAGTGCGCGGTGGCCGGGATTGCCCCGTTGGTGGTGGACGACCGCGAGCTCAAGCGCGATAAACCGTCCTACACTATCGACACCCTGGAGCAGACGCGGGCCGAGTTGGCCGCCGATGACCAGTTGTTTCTGCTTTTGGGCTGGGACGCATTTTGCGGCCTGCCCACTTGGCATCGCTGGGAAGAGTTGCTCCAGCATTGCCACATCCTGGTTTTGCAACGCCCGGATGCCGACAGCGAACCGCCGGATGCCTTGCGCAACCTGCTGGCAGCGCGGTCGGTAAGTGACCCACAGGCCCTGACCGGGCCGAGCGGGAATATTGCATTCGTCTGGCAGACCCCGCTTGCGGTGTCGGCCACCCAGATCCGTCAACTGCTGGCCAGCGGTAAGTCGGTACGTTTCCTGGTGCCTGACGCGGTCCTGGCCTACATCGATGCGCACGGGCTTTACCGTGCGTCGAACTGAAAAGGCGCGCTTGAAGGCACGAATAGTCGTGTATTGAAGCGCCCGAACTAATGAGCAAAACGAGTTTTATATGACGAACAAAGACGTAAGCAAAGTTAAGCGCAAAGGCACCTTCAAGAGCGCACCGTTGCCGGTGGAAGCCTTGCTGGTCCCGGCTCCTGAGGGTGAAGCGCTGGTAGCGCTGGCCGTCGCCGCCCTGGAAGACGTGAAGGCCCAGGACATCCAGGTCCTGGACGTGCGCGACAAGCAAAGCATCACCGACTTCATGATCATCGCCACCGGTACCTCCAACCGCCAGATCGGCGCGATGCTGGACAAGGTTCGCGAAGCCGTCAAAGCCCAGGGCGTCAAGCCATTGGGTGAAGAAGGCAAGGGCGACAGCGACTGGGTACTGGCTGACCTGGACACGGTGATCGTACACATGATGACCAGCAACGCCCGCCAGTTCTACGACCTGGAGCGCCTGTGGAAAGGTGCCGAGCAGAGCCGTGCCGCCGATGGCAAGCACCACAGCCCTGAAGTCGGCCACGCGCACTTCGACAAGCTCAACAAAGACCAGGAATAAGGAACGGCTGTGCGCTTGCGCCTGATCGCTGTCGGTTCACGCATGCCCAAGTGGGTGGAAGAAGGCTGGCATGAATATGCCAAGCGTCTGCCATCCGAACTGGCGCTGGAGCTGGTGGAAATACCGCTCAACACCCGGGGCAAGAACGCCGATGTGGCGCGCTTTATCCGTCAGGAAGGCGAGGCGATGCTGGCCAAGGTCGGTCCCAACGAGCGCATCGTCACCCTTGAGGTGCACGGCAAGCCCTGGAGCACCGAGCAGTTGGCGGTGGAACTGGATCGCTGGCGCCTGGATTCGCGCACGGTCAACTTCATGGTCGGCGGCCCCGAGGGGCTGGCGCCGGAAGTCTGCGCGCGGGCCGACCAGCGCTGGTCGCTGTCGCCCCTGACGCTGCCGCATCCGCTGGTACGGATCCTGATCGGTGAACAGCTGTATCGCGCCTGGACAGTCCTGTCCGGGCACCCTTATCACAAATAGTCTGCGCCCTGCCTGATGACCCAGCCGATCCGCATCAAGGACCACGAGAAAGACGCACGTCTTGTACGCGCGCGCGTGATCTTTGGCGCGATCGCGGTGGTGGTGCTGATGTGCGTGTTGATCGCCCGTCTGTATTACCTGCAGGTGATCCAGTACGAATATCACTCCACACTGTCGGAAAACAACCGGGTGCATGTGCAGCCGATTCCGCCGACCCGTGGCTTGATTTTCGATCGCAATGGCGTGGTGATCGCCGATAACCGACCCAGTTTCAGCCTGAGCATGACCCGCGAGCGCTCCGGTGACTGGCAGCAGATCCTCGATGTGATTGTCGAGGTGTTGCAACTGACCCCGGAAGACCGGGTGATCTTCGAAAAGCGCATGAAACAGGGGCGGCGCCCGTTTGAACCGGTGCCGGTCCTGTTTGAACTGACTGAAGAACAGATCGCCAGGATTGCGGTGAACCAGTTCCGCCTGCCGGGTGTAGAAGTGGTGGCGCAGTTGGTGCGCCATTACCCGCAAGGGGCGCACTTTGCCCACTCGGTTGGTTACATGGGGCGGATCAACGAAAAAGAGCTGAAAACCCTCGATCCGGTCAATTACAGCGGCACCCACCATATCGGCAAGACGGGTATCGAGCGTTTCTACGAGCCGGAACTGCACGGCCAGGTAGGTTACGAGGAAGTCGAGACCAACGCCCGTGGCCGCGTGCTGCGAGTGCTCAAGCGGACCGACCCGATACCCGGCAAGGACATTGTCCTGAGCCTGGATATCAAGCTGCAGGAGGCCGCAGAAATGGCCCTTGGCGGCCGGCGTGGCGCGGTGGTCGCACTGGATCCGAATACCGGTGAGGTCCTGGCCATGGTCAGCCAGCCGAGTTTCGACCCCAACCTGTTTGTGACCGGGATCAGCTTCAAGGCCTATGCCGAGTTGCGCGACTCCATCGACCGGCCGCTGTTCAATCGGGTGCTGCGCGGTCTGTATCCGCCGGGTTCGACCATCAAACCGGCGGTGGCGATTGCCGGCCTGGATGCTGGTGTGGTCACCGCTTCCAGCCGAGTCTACGATCCGGGTTACTACATGTTGCCCAACTACGATCACAAATACCGTAACTGGAACCGCACCGGCGACGGCTATGTGGACCTGGATACGGCGATCATGCGTTCCAACGATACCTACTTCTATGACCTGGCCCACAAGCTGGGGATCGATCGTTTGTCGACCTACATGGGCAAGTTCGGCCTCGGTCAGAAAGTGTCCCTGGACATGTTTGAAGAATCCCCAGGCCTGATGCCTTCCCGGGAATGGAAGCGTGCCACCCGTCGCCAGGCCTGGTTCCCTGGCGAGACCCTGATCCTGGGGATCGGCCAGGGCTACATGCAGGCCACGCCCTTGCAGCTGGCCCAGGCCACGGCGCTGGTGGCCAGCAAGGGCAAGTGGATTCGCCCGCACCTGGCCAAGACCATCGAGGGTGAAAAGCCGGTGGATGACAACCCGATCCCGGACATCATCCTGCGCGATCCATCCGACTGGGCCAAGGTCAACCACGGCATGCAACAAGTGATGCACGGCGCGCGGGGCACCGCGCGCAAGGCGGCTGCCGGTGCGCAGTACCGGATTGCCGGCAAGAGCGGTACCGCCCAGGTGGTCGCGATCAAGCAGGGCGAGAAATACGACCGCTCCAAGGTTCAGGAGCGCCATCGTGACCACGCCTTGTTCGTCGGTTTCGCCCCGGCCGACAACCCGAAAATCACCGTAGCGGTCATGGTCGAAAACGGTGAATCCGGTTCTGGTGTGGCCGCTCCGGTGGTGCGCCAGATCATGGACGCCTGGTTGCTGGATCAGGACGGCAAGCTCAAGCCTGAGTTTGCCAACCCTTCAAGCGCGGAGGCTACGGCCCGTGAAGAGTAATTTTGACCGCATCCTCTCCAGTGAAGATGTGATGCGTCGCCGCGCCACCTTGTTGCAGCGCATGCACATTGATGGCCCGTTGCTGATCCTGCTGCTGACCCTGGCGGCTGGCAGCCTGTTTGTCCTGTATTCGGCCAGCGGCAAGAACTGGGACCTGTTGATCAAACAGGCGTCGTCGTTCGGTCTGGGCCTGTTGTCGATGGTGGTCATCGCCCAGTTGGAACCGCGCTTCATGGCGCGCTGGGTGCCGCTGGGGTATGTCGCTGGCGTCCTGTTGCTGGTGGTGGTGGATGTCATGGGGCATAACGCCATGGGTGCCACCCGCTGGATCAATATTCCGGGGGTGATTCGCTTCCAGCCGTCGGAATTCATGAAGATCCTGATGCCGGCCACCATCGCCTGGTACCTGGCCAAGCGCACGTTGCCGCCGCAGCTCAAGCATGTAGGGATCAGCCTGATCCTGATCGGCATTCCGTTCATTCTGATTGTGCGCCAGCCGGACCTTGGCACCGGCCTGCTGATCCTTGCGGGTGGTGCGTTCGTGCTGTTCATGGGCGGCCTGCGCTGGCGCTGGATCGTCAGTGTGCTGGTGGCGGCCGTGCCGGTGGCGATCGCCATGTGGTTCTTCTTCATGCACGATTATCAGAAGCAGCGGGTGCTGACCTTCCTCGATCCCGAGAGCGATCCGTTGGGCACCGGCTGGAATATCATCCAGTCCAAGGCTGCCATCGGTTCCGGCGGGGTGTTTGGCAAGGGCTGGCTGCTCGGCACCCAGTCGCACCTGGACTTCCTGCCGGAAAGCCACACCGATTTTATTATCGCGGTGATGGGCGAAGAGTTCGGCCTGGTGGGCATTTGCGCGCTGCTGCTGATCTACTTGCTGTTGATCGGGCGCGGCCTGGTAATCACCGCGCAAGCGCAGACGTTGTTCGGCAAATTGCTGGCCGGTGCGCTGACAATGACTTTTTTTGTTTACGTTTTCGTCAACATCGGTATGGTCAGTGGCCTGCTGCCGGTGGTTGGGGTGCCGTTGCCGTTCATTAGCTACGGCGGAACTTCGCTGGTGACATTACTGTCAGCGTTTGGGGTTTTGATGTCGATCCATACCCATCGCAAGTGGATCGCACAGGTTTGAATAAGGTGAAGATGTCAATGCAAGCAATGCGCGGCTGGGCTGCTCGGTATGCGTCCTGTCTGGGCCTGTTGGGCGCCTTCGGCGTTTCACCGCAGGCCTTGGCCGGCGATTACGACGGCTCGCCCCAGGTCGCCGAATTTGTCGGCGAGATGACGCGTGACTATGGTTTCGCCGGCGAACAACTGATGGGCGTGTTCCGCGAGGCCCAGCGCAAGCAGGCGATCCTCGACGCCATCTCCCGGCCCGCCGAGCGCGTCAAACAGTGGAAGGAATATCGCCCGATGTTCCTCACCGACGCCCGGGTGGCGCGGGGTGTGGACTTCTGGCGCCAGCACGAGGCCGTGCTGGCTCGCGCCGAGAAAGAATACGGCGTGCCGGCCCAGGTGATCGTGTCGATCATCGGCGTTGAAACCTTTTATGGGCGCAATACCGGCAGTTATCGAGTGATCGATGCCTTGTCGACCCTGGGCTTCGATTACCCGCCCCGCGCCGAATTCTTCCGCAAGGAACTGCGTGAGTTCCTGCTGCTGGCCCGTGAAGAGCAGGTCGACCCATTGACCCTCAAGGGCTCCTACGCCGGGGCCATGGGCTTGCCACAGTTCATGCCCAGCAGCTTTCGCGCCTACGCCGTGGATTTTGACGGTGATGGCCACATCAATATCTGGAGCAATCCCGATGATGCCATTGGCAGCGTTGCCAGTTACTTCAAGCGTCATGGCTGGGTAGGTGGCGAACCGGTGGTGATCCGTGCGGATGTCACGGGGGATCGCGCCGATGAAGGCCTGACCCAGGGTATCGAACCGGTGAAAACCGTCGGGGAGTTGCGAGCGCTGGGCTGGTCAAGTCATGATGCGCTGCGCGATGATATGCCGGTTACTGCCTTCCGCCTGGAAGGCGCCGATGGCCCTGAATACTGGATGGGCCTGAAGAATTTTTACGCAATCACGCGTTATAACCGCAGTGTGATGTACGCAATGGCCGTGCATCAGCTGTCAGACATGCTGGTTCAAGCACGGGGCGTCAAGTAATGCGGGTATCGCCAATCAATAAACCGCTCAAGCTGGTGGCGCTGGCCGCATTGTCCTTGCTGGTTGTCAGTTGTTCCACCAGCCGTGCGCCGACGCAGAAGGCCGCTGGCCCGGTAGTCCGCGCGCAGCCTGGGCTGGATATCAACCGGGCCCACAAGGACGGCGCGCCGTGGTGGGACGTCGACGTCTCGCGTATCCCGGATGCCACGCCGACCCTGCATACCGGCAACTATAAGGCCAACCCCTACACGGTACTGGGCAAGACCTACTTCCCGCTGCAAGAGTCCAAGAACTACGTGCAGTCGGGCACGGCGTCCTGGTACGGCACCAAGTTCCACGGCCAGAACACCGCCAACGGCGAGGTGTACGACCTGTACGGCATGAGCGCGGCGCACAAGACCTTGCCGCTGCCGGCCTACGTACGGGTGACCAACCTGGACAACAACCGCGTGGTGATCCTGCGGGTCAACGACCGTGGGCCGTTCTATTCCGACCGAATCATCGACTTGTCCTACGCTGCCGCGAAAAAACTCGGCTATGCCGAATCCGGCACGGCGCGGGTCAAGGTCGAAGGCATCGACCCAGCCCAATACTGGGCGCAGCGCGGCAAGCCGGCGCCGTTGATGCTCAACGAACCACAAAGCGCACAGCCGCAGATCACCGCCTCGGCGGGCAAGGTCGAACAGTGGACGCCGCCGCCCCAGCAACACGCTGCGCCAGTCGTGGCCGTGCCACAGGCGGCGCCGGGCAGTGCAGCGGGCGGGCAGTACCTGCAAGTCGGCGCTTTCGCCAACCCGGATGCGGCAGAACTGTTAAGGTCCAAGCTCAGCGGGATGGTCAGCGCGCCGGTATTTATCAGCTCCATCGTGCGTAACCAGCAGACCCTGCACCGGGTACGCCTGGGCCCTATCGGCTCGGCGGGCGAAATTGCCCAAGTGCAGAACAGCGTGCGACTGGCCAACCTGGGTCAGCCCAGCGTGGTCAGCGCGGAATAAGTAGCGGATTGAGGGTCCAGGCACGCCTGGGTCCTGGTTGCAGGCTCTTTGGATAATAAAAACCCGAAGGCAAGGGTTGAGCTGGCAACTGAACACGCGACAGCCTGGCAACGGGTTGTCTGAATAGTTTTGCCCGCGAGGGCAAGTTTCCATAAGCAATTTCGAGAGACGGATGAACATCACCACCTTAGCCAAACGCCTGTGCCTGCTTGTCCCGCTGATCATCGCGCCCGCTGCCTGGGCCGTCGAAATGATGCCAGCGCCACCGCAACTGGCTGCCAAGTCCTACGTGCTCATGGATGCCGCCAGCGGCAACGTGCTGGTCGAAAACAACGGTGACCAGCGCCTGCCGCCGGCCAGCCTGACCAAGCTGATGACCGCCTACATCGCGACCCTGGAAATCCGTCGCGGCCAGATCGGTGAAAACGATCCGGTGACCGTCAGCGAAAACGCCTGGCGTACCGGTGGTTCGCGGATGTTCATCAAGGTCGGCTCCCAGGTGACTGTCAGCGACCTGCTGCACGGCATCATCATCCAGTCCGGCAACGACGCCAGCGTCGCCCTGGCCGAGCACATCGCCGGCAGCGAAGATGCATTCGCCGACATGATGAACAAAACCGTGACTGACCTGGGCATGACCAACAGCCACTTCATGAACCCGACCGGCCTGCCAAACCCAGACCACTACTCGTCGGCCCATGACATGGCGATCCTGGCCCGCGCGATCATTCGCGTCGACCCGGTGCACTACGCCATCTACTCCCAGAAAGAGTTTTTCTGGAACAACATCAAGCAACCTAACCGCAACCTGTTGCTGTGGCGTGACAAGACCGTCGACGGTCTGAAAACCGGCCACACCGACGAAGCGGGCTACTGCATGGTGTCCTCGGCAGTACGTGACGGCCAACGCCTGATCGCCGTGGTGTTCGGCACCAACAGCGAACAGGCGCGTGCGGCTGAAACCCAGAAGCTTTTGACCTACGGTTTCCGCTTCTTCGAAACCCAGACCTTCTACCAGAAGGGCGCTGAACTGGCCCAGGCTCCGGTCTGGAAAGGCACCGAGCGTCAAGTCAAGGCCGGCCTGGCTGATGACCTGACCCTGACCATGCCTAAAGGCCAGCTCAAGAAACTGGCTGCCAGCATGACCATGAACCCACAACTGACCGCGCCAATCGCCAAGGGCGATGTGATCGGTAAAGTCGAAGTGAAGCTGGACGACAAAGTCGTACACAGTGCCGATCTGATCGCACTCGACGCTGTTGAGGAAGGTGGTATCTTCCGCCGCGTGTGGGATAGCATCCGTCTATTCTTCTACGGCTTGTTCAACTGATTGTGTGCACCCGCAAAGCCCCGCGTTGATCCGACGCGGGGCTTTGCTCGTCGCCACGGCTTACCGCTTACGAGGCCGTTACGCCATGACCGATAAAGAAGTAAAGGCGCCAAAGATCGAATTCCCGGTGGTGGACTATCCCATCAAGGTGATCAGCGATACCGGTGTCGGCCGCAAAGACCTGATCCTCGAAATCGTGCGCAAGCACGCTACGATCAACGATCAGCGCGTGGATGAGCGATCCAGCTCTACCGGCAAATACACCACGATCCAGTTGCACATCGTTGCGACTGATCAAGACCAGCTCTACAACATCAACAGTGAACTGCGGGCCACCGGCTTCGTGCACATGGTGTTGTGATGTCACAGGTCCTGGGCTTTCGCGAGCTCGGCCAGATGGCCTACGAGCCGGTCTGGCATGCGATGCAACGGTTCACCAACGAGCGCGGCACTTCGGCTCCTGATGAAATCTGGCTGGTGGAACACCCGCCGGTATTCACCCAGGGCCAGGCTGGCAAGGCTGAGCATCTGCTACTTCCGGGTGATATTCCGGTGGTGCAGGTCGACCGAGGTGGCCAAGTGACTTACCATGGCCCCGGGCAACTGGTGGCCTATCTGCTATTGGATGTGCGCAAGCTGGGGTTTGGCGTGCGTGATCTGGTCAGTCGCATGGAAACCTGCCTGATCGAGCTATTGGCCAGCTACGGCGTAACCGCGGCAGCCAAGCCCGACGCTCCAGGTGTTTATGTCGACGGCGCGAAAATCGCCTCCCTGGGCCTGCGCATCCGCCATGGCTGTTCCTTTCATGGCCTAGCCCTGAACGTGGACATGGACCTGGCGCCGTTTCGCCGGATCAATCCCTGTGGTTACGCCGGTTTGGCCATGACCCAGTTGAGCGATCACGCAACACCTATAGAATTTGCCGAGGTAAGTGCCCGGCTGCGCGCGCAGCTCGTCAAACACCTCGACTATGCTGAGCAGACGACCCTGACGGGCGGAATCGACTGATATGACTACTGATGTTGTGCAAACCATGATCCCGACGCTGGACATTACCGACCGTCCGGCCCCGGCTCCGCGTGCCAAGGTGGAAGCCGGCGTCAAGCTGCGCGGCGCCGAGAAGGTTGCACGCATCCCGGTGAAGATCATCCCGACCACCGAACTGCCGAAAAAGCCCGACTGGATCCGCGTGCGCATCCCGGTCTCGCCGGAAGTCGACCGCATCAAGGCCCTGCTGCGCAAACACAAGCTGCACAGCGTGTGTGAAGAAGCCTCTTGCCCGAACCTGGGTGAGTGTTTCTCCGGCGGCACCGCGACGTTCATGATCATGGGTGACATCTGCACCCGTCGTTGCCCGTTCTGCGACGTTGGCCACGGCCGGCCCAAGCCTTTGGACGTCAACGAGCCAGAAAGCCTGGCCATCGCCATTGCCGACCTGAAACTCAAGTACGTGGTGATCACCTCGGTAGACCGCGACGACCTGCGTGACGGCGGTGCCCAGCACTTTGCCGACTGCATCCGCGAAATCCGCAAACTGTCGCCGAACGTGATGCTCGAAACCCTGGTCCCTGACTACCGTGGCCGGATGGACGTGGCGCTGGAAATCACCGCCGCCGAGCCGCCAGATGTGTTCAACCACAACCTGGAAACCGTGCCACGCCTGTACAAGGCCGCGCGTCCGGGCTCGGACTACCAGTGGTCGCTGACCCTGCTGCAGAAATTCAAGCAGATGATGCCGCACATCCCGACCAAATCCGGCCTGATGCTGGGCCTGGGCGAAACCGACGAAGAAGTGATCGAAGTCATGAAGCGCATGCGCGAACACGACATCGACATGCTGACCCTCGGCCAATACCTGCAACCGTCGCGCAGTCACTTGCCGGTGCAGCGTTTCGTGCACCCGGACACCTTTGCCTGGTTTGCCGAAGAAGGCTACAAGATGGGCTTCAAGAACGTTGCGTCGGGCCCGCTGGTACGTTCGTCGTACCACGCCGACGAACAGGCCAAGCTGGTCAAGGCGAGCCTGGTTTCGTAAGCCGCACCGCAGAATCAATGTGGAATGCGGGCTTGTGTGGGAGCGGGCTTGCTCGCGAAGGCGCAGTATCAGTCACTTGATCCATTGACTGATACTGCGCCTTCGCGAACAAGCCCGCTCCCACATTGGGTTCTGCGTTACAGAGAGGGAGAACATGGATGACCGCTCAACCGAGTGCCGTCGTACCCGCGTTGCGAGTTGAAGGCACTATCGGCCTGATCGCCCCCGCCGGCCCCTCCGCGCTGGATGTGGAAAAGGCCGGGCAATGGATGCGTACCCGTGGCTACGAGCTGCGGATCTTCTCGGGGGTGTATGAGCGCGACGGCTACCTGGCCGGCAGCGACAAAGTACGCCTGCGTGACCTGCATGCGGCCTTCGCCGACCCCGATATCGACGCCATCTTCTGCCTGCGCGGTGGCTACGGCACCCCGCGCTTGCTCGACGGTGTGGATTTTGCCCTGCTGGCCGCCAACCCCAAGCCTTTCGTCGGCTACAGCGATATCACCGCGCTGCACCTGGCGATCAGCCGCTACGCCGGTTTTGTGACCTTCCACGGGCCGATGCTCAATGCCGACCTGCTCGGTGATAAGCAACAGCCCACCGAATCATCGCTGTTCAGCCTGCTGCGTGGGCAACTAGGGGCTGGCAGTGTGCTGGCGCACCCGGTGGCCTACCCGCTGACCACCATTGAGCCTGGCATCGCCTGCGGGCGCCTGCTGGGGGGCAACCTGTCAATGATCGCGGCCGTGATGGGCACACCGTTCGAAATCGATGCCGAGGGCATCATTCTGTTTATCGAAGACGTCAACGAGCCGATCTACCGCATCGACCGCCTGCTGACGCACTTGCGCCTGGCGGGCAAGTTGGCACAGGTTCACGGTGTGCTGGTGGGGGATGTGGCGGGGGTGGATAGCGTTGCACTGGAGCGGCTGTTGAAGCAGACCTTCGAGCCGTTGTGCATCCCGGTCCTGGCTGGCTGGCGCAGCGGCCATTGCGACCCGAACCTGACCTTGCCGATGGGCGCCTTGGTGCGACTGGATGCGGGGGAGCAGCGGTTAGTGCTGGAGCAGGATGTGGTGTTCAAACCCTGAGTATTTAGTCGTCTGTCAGGCCGTTATCGCGAGCAAGCCTGCATTTGCCCCTGTGGGAGCGGGCTTGCTCGCGAAGGCGGTAGTCGCCTTACGCAGTTCTAGCGGTTCTGCAAGGACTCCAGCAACTTCACCGTCGGATACCCATCCGCCGGCCAGCCCAACGACTGCTGGGCCGCACGAATCGCCTTGCGCGTATTGGCGCCGATAATCCCATCCGGGTTGCCAGCGTCATAGCCCTTGGCGCTCAACACCGTCTGCAACTCGATACGCTGGGAGCGGGTCAGTGGCAGTTCGTCCGTTGGCCAATCCCCGCGAATCACCCCGCCACCGCCAAAGCGCTCGGACAACAGGCCGACTGCCAGGGCGTAGGACGACGAGTTGTTGTACTTGAGGATTGCGCGGAAGTTATCCAGCACCAGGAACGCCGGGCCACGATGGCCGGCCGGCAGCAGCAGGGCGGCGGACAGCGCCTCGACATTGGGCGGGACGCTGGCACCGGCCGGCACCTGCAGCCCGAGTTTCAACCATTCGCCCACCGGTTTGCGCACTACGCCATCAGCCAGGGCGTAGTCGAAGTTTGCCGGCAATTGCTGTACCTCAAAGCCCCACGGCTGGCCTTTCTGCCAGCCGGAGCTTTGCAGGTAGTGCGCGGTGGAGGCGAGGGCGTCGGCGGAACTGTTCCAGATGTCGCGGCGTCCGTCACCGTCGAAGTCCACCGCGTGGGTGTTGTAGGTGGTCGGAATGAATTGGGTCTGGCCCATGGCACCGGCCCAGGAGCCGCGCATCTGCTCGGCCGGGATATCACCGTGCTGGATGATTTGCAGCGCGGCCAGCAATTGCGCCTGGGCGAATGCCGGGCGACGGCCTTCGTAGGCCAGGGTCGCCAGGGAGCGGATCACCGAATTGTTGCCCTGGAACGAGCCGAAGTTGCTTTCCATGCCCCAGACCGAGACCAATACCTGGCGATCCACGCCGTAGCGTTGTTCGATGCTTTGCAGGATATCGGCATGCTTGATCAGCAAGGCCTGGCCGTTACGCACGCGCAGCGCCGACAAGGCGCCGTTGAGGTATTCCCACACCGGCCGGGAAAACTCCGGCTGGCTGCGGTCGGCGCGGATGACTGCCATATCGGGGGTGACGTTGGCGAAGGCGCTGTCGAACACTGCAGGCGTAATGCCGGCTTTCAGGGCTTCGACGCGAAAACCTGCCTGCCATTCGGCGAAGGTCTGGGTCGGTTGGATATCAAGATTGGTCACGGCCAGGGGCGCAACTACGGCGGGTGCGGCAACCGGTACGGGCTGGAACGTAGGCAGGGGCTGAGCGTCGGCGGCGGTGGGTTTTTCGGCGCAGGCGACTAACAGGATCAGGCTGGAGGCAGCAATCAATTGGCGAAGGTGCCAACGACGGGAAAGACTAGAGGGCATGCACAGGTCCAGGAAATACGAATCAGGTGCAGACCTTATCATGCCAGAGGGGCGCTTGCCTTCAGGCAGCCAGAAAGTAAGAAGCCTCCCAGCTATTAGACTGGAAGGCTTCGCGGCGGTAGCTGCCTTTGCCTTTGCCGGCTCGTTCCTGGCGACTGCGGAACAACGGCTGGGCAATGAGGGATTTGGCCTTGTTGGGGCCATGCTTGGATGGCTTTTTGCTCATGATCGGTACTCTCCGATGGGTGGGTAATGCGCTGCGAATCATCTGCCGAAGTTTGCCGGCTGTCCAGCCCGGCGCGATGTAGGAAATGGCCTCGGTCTGAATGTGAAATGCCGGCTTGTGTTGTTCTGGATAATTGATTATTCGGCGGGGAGTGCCAGGCGCTGGCCAGACATAAGCAGCGACAAACGGCTCAAGCTCATCCACGGCGACCCGGCAGCCTGGCCCTTGATTTGTGCATCGATGCGCTGGGCTTCGAGCAACAATTGCGCCCAGCGTTGCGCCGAGTGCCGTTGCAGGGCCTTGCTCATCAGTGGCTTGCGCTTGTCCCACACGGGTGGTCGGGCCTGGCTGAAGCATTTGTCCAGTGGCGTGCCTTGGCTGTATTGCAGGGCAATATTGGCCAGTACGCGCAGTTCGCGGGCCAGGGCCCAGAGAATCACGGGCGGTTCCACGCCTTCGCCGCGCAGCCCTTCGAGCATGCGCAAGGCATGTGCCGGTTCGCCATTGAGAATCGCGTCAACCAACCCGAATACGTCAAACCGCGCACTGTCGGCCACCGCACCTTGCACGGTTTCGACGGTAATCTGCCCGTCTTCGGCCATCAGCTTGAGCTTTTCGATTTCCTGGGCGGCGGCCAGCAGGTTGCCTTCGACCCGAGCTGCAATCAGCTCGACAGCATCTTGGGTGGCAGACAGCCCGGCTTGCGACAGGCGCTGACGAATCCATTGCGGCAACTGGTTGCTGTCGACCGGCCAGATCTGGATGAACTGGGTTTGTGCCCCTTCCACCAGCGCCTTGCCCCATTTGGTCTTCTGCGCACTGCCATCGAGCTTGGGCAAGCTGATCAGCAACAGTGTGTCCTCGGCAGGGCGAGCACAGTATTCCATCAGGGCTGCCGCGCCTTTGTCGCCGGGCTTGCCCGAGGGCAGGCGCAATTCCAACAGGCGTTTTTCGGCAAATAGCGACATGCTGGCCCCGGCCTGGAGCAGGGTGCCCCAGTCGAAGCTGGCGTCGGCGCTGAATACCTGGCGTTCATCAAAGCCTTGCTGGCGCGCAGCCTGGCGAATGGCGTCGGCGGCTTCCTGGCACAACAGCGGGTCATCGCCGCTGACGATGTACACAGGCGCAAGACTGCCTTGCAGGTGTTTGGCGAGTTGGGCGGGGGCGAGTTTCATAGGCTGGATGGACGGGGCGCATGACGCGCCCCGTCTGGTTTACTCGGCAGGGACTTCAACAGGCGATTGCTTGGGGATGCTGTTTTCATAGTCCTGCGCGGCTTTCAGCGCTTCGGCATCCGCCTTGGCCTTGGCATCGGCAGTCTGCTGCAGGGCATCCAGTTGGGCCGGGCTGATCATCTGCAGGCGCAGGACCATACGCTGGACTAGGTCGCGGCGCATTTCATTGCGCACCTGGTTGACCTCGGTATCCGAACCGACCAGGTTGTTACCGTCATGTGTCACGACTTTCTGCACTTGCAGCTTGTCGCTGATCAGTGGCAACTGGTCGTGACCCTGGATCTGGAACATGAGCACGCTGCTCATTTCGATGTCCGAAGAGCGGCCGGCACTGGCGTAGCTGATATTACGCTGGGTTTCTTTCTCGTCGACCAGCACCAGTTTGTAAGCTGCCCCTGGATAGACTTTGACGCCGCTGTTTTCCAGGGTTTGACGCAGCTGAGTCACGGTTTCGCCATAGGCGTTGCGTGCGCTGACATCCAGTTCCTTGATCGCCAGTTCAGTGGTGCCGGTGCCGCGCAGCTGGAAGCCGCAAGCGCTCAACAATACGGCAAGGCCCATAACCAGCAGGTTGCGTTTGATCATTTTATTGCTCCCCTTGAAACCATGTGGGCCTTATCGAGGCCCTGGAGGTTTTGTTCGGCGCCGGGGCTCTTGCCCTGGCGCCCGATCCGATTAGCTAGCGACGATATTGACCAGTTTGCCGGGCACCACGATCACTTTGCGGATCGTCAGGCCTTCGGTGAAGCGCAGCACGTTTTCGTTGCAGCGAGCGGCGGCTTCGACTTCTTCGCGACTGGCGCTGGCAGGCATGTCGATCTGGCCGCGCAGCTTGCCGTTGACCTGAATCACCAGTTGCAGCGTGTCCTGTACCAGGGCGCTGTCATCCGCGACGGGCCATTGGGCATCGATCACCGCGCCGCTGTGGCCCAACTGGCTCCACAGGTCGTGGCTGATGTGCGGGGTGATCGGCGCCAGCAGCAGGACGACAGTTTCCAGGCCTTCCTGTACCAGCGCACGGTCCTGCTCGGTGACCTGCGGGGCTTTTTCCAGCACGTTCATCAGCGTCATCACCTGGGCGATAGCGGTGTTGAACTTGTGATGCTGGCCCACGTCCTGGCTGGCTTGCTTGATGGCCAGGTGGGTGCTGCGGCGAATCAGTTTTTGCTCGTCGTTCAGCAACGCCACGTCCAGTTTGCCCGGCAAGCCCTGGCTGATATGGGCATGCGCCAGGCGCCAGACGCGCTTGAGGAAGCGGTGCGAGCCTTCGACGCCGGAGTCTGACCATTCGGCGCTCATATCGGGCGGCGAGGCGAACATCATGAACAGGCGGCAGGTATCGGCGCCGAACTGGTCGATCATCGACTGAGGGTCAACGCCGTTGTTCTTCGACTTGGCCATCTTCTCGGTGCCGCCGATTTCCACCGGCAGGCCGTCGGATTTCAACTTGGCGCTGATCACCTTGGCCTTGCTGTCACGCTCAAGCTCGACGTCCGCCGGGTTGAACCAGGTATAGGCGCCATTGGCTTCGCGGCGATAGTAAGTCTCGGCGATCACCATGCCTTGGGTCAGCAGGTTCTTGAACGGCTCGTCGGAACTCACCAGGCCTTCGTCACGCATCAGTTTATGGAAGAAGCGCGCGTAGAGCAGGTGCAGAATCGCGTGTTCGATACCGCCGATGTACTGATCCACCGGCAACCAGTGGTCAGCTGCGGATTTTTCCACCAGGCCACCTTCATAGTGCGGCGAGGCGTAGCGGGCGTAATACCACGAGGACTCGACGAAGGTGTCCATGGTGTCGGTTTCACGCTTGGCAGGTGCACCGCATTTCGGGCAACTGCACTCGTAGAACTCGGGCATGCGCGCCAATGGCGAGCCGGCGCCGTCCGGCACCACATCTTCTGGCAGCACGACCGGCAGTTGATCTTCTGGCACCGGCACGTCGCCACAGCTTTCGCAGTGGATGATCGGGATCGGGCAGCCCCAGTAGCGCTGGCGGCTGATGCCCCAGTCGCGCAGGCGGAACTGGGTGCGCGAGGCACCGAGGTTTTTCTTGATCAGTGCGACTTCCATGGCGTCGAAGGCACCGACGAAGTCCAGGCCGTCAAACTCGCCGGAGTTGATCAGGGTGCCGTGCTCGCCGTAGGCGTCTTGCCATGGGGCCGGGTTGGTATCGCCGGAGCTGGTACGCACCACCGACTTGATCGGCAGGTTGTACTTGGTGGCGAACTCGAAGTCGCGCTCGTCGTGGGCCGGCACGGCCATTACTGCGCCATCGCCGTAGTGCATCAGCACATAGTTGGCGACCCATACCGGCAGTTTCTCGCCGGTCAGCGGGTGTTCGACGAACAGCGAGGTCGGCAGGCCTTTTTTCTCCTGGGTGGCGACGTCGGCTTCAGCCACGCTGCCGCCTTTGCATTCGGCGATGAACGCCTGCAGCTCAGGGTTGTTCTGTGCAGCCTGGGTGGCCAGCGGGTGTTCCGCGGCCACGGCCACGTAGGTGGCGCCCATCAGGGTATCCGGACGGGTCGTGAAGACTTTCAGTGCGCCCTCTGCGCCGATGGAATCGACGTTGTACGGGAACTGCACTTCCATGCCCTTGGACTTGCCGATCCAGTTGCGTTGCATGGTCTTGACCTGTTCAGGCCAGCCCGGCAGGTCGTCGAGGCTCGACAAGAGTTCATCCGCGTAGGCGGTGATCTTGAAGTAGTACATCGGGATTTCGCGCTTTTCGATCAGCGCGCCGGAACGCCAGCCGCGGCCGTCGATCACTTGTTCGTTGGCCAGCACGGTCTGGTCGATCGGGTCCCAGTTCACGGTGCCGCTTTTTTTGTAGATCACGCCTTTTTCGAACAGGCGAGTGAACAGCCATTGTTCCCAGCGATAGTAATCGGGCTTGCAGGTGGTCACTTCGCGGGACCAGTCCACGGCCAGGCCCAGGCTGCGCAGCTGGGTCTTCATGTAGGCGATGTTTTCGTAGGTCCACTTGGCGGGCGCTACGTTGTTCTTCATCGCGGCGTTTTCCGCCGGCATGCCGAAGGCGTCCCAACCCATGGGTTGCAGGACGTTCTTGCCGAGCATGCGCTGGTAGCGGGAAATCACGTCGCCGATGGTGTAGTTACGCACGTGCCCCATGTGTAGCTTGCCGCTGGGGTAAGGGAACATCGATAGGCAGTAGAAAGTCTCCTTGCCTGGCTGTTCACTGACTTCAAAGGACTTTTGCTCGTCCCAGAAGGTTTGGGCGGCATTTTCTATTTCACGGGGCTGATATTGTTCGTGCATGGCTACTTTTGAACTGAATAGGGGTGGCCTAATCCTCTTCGGTGCAACGTTCGGGTTGATCGACACCAAACAGCGGCGCGTCCGTGCCCAAACCCTGCGGGAAGTGGAGTTACAGGAAGCGCCGTAGCATACATGACCCCACTCTATCGAGGGAAACCCTGATTGCGCAGCGCAGGCCGTTGGTCGCGGCGTGCGGTTGGTTGCGTCAGCACAGCTACGCTGTTTATTGGGGAGTGAGACTTATCTTTAATGAGGTGAGGGGATGGTAGATTCGCAGCGAATGAGAACGAAACCGCAAGTGTATGAAGGACTGATCGACCGCTTGGGTCGAGCACTGGACGCAGCAAGAACCGCAGGTCGATTGCGTGACGAGCGGCCTGATGAGCTGGAACTGCGAGGCTTGAGCCCTGCAGAGTTTGAAGTGATCAAGGCCTATCTGGACTTGAACGCGTGCCCAATCCCGCAATGGGTGGCTCCTGTGCCAGCCAGGGAGCCGGTGCGATCGTCCAAGGTGGTATGGCTCAAGGACTTGTCGACCGGCCGTGGCCCGGAAAAGCTGCGGTCTGCACGATTCAAGTAACTTGATCAGCGTTATCCGCCGCGTGTAAAGATTGTCGCTAAACCCCGTTACACCTTAGGCTTCGGGCATCTTTGGAGATGCTCGATGCCTATTCGTTATTTCATCAAACAATTACTGTTGCCCCCCGGCATTTTCTTGCTGCTGCTGGCCCTTGCCTGGTGGTTTCGCCGCAGCCGCCCGCGCTTGGCCGGAGGATGCTTTACCTTGGGGTTTGGCGGGATGTGGCTGATCAGCCTGCCGGTGATGGTGGAGTGGGGCGCCCGCGCGCTGGAAACCGAACCGCCATTGGCCCTGGAAGACTGGGCCGGCCTGGCGCAACGAGCCGATGCCATTGTGGTGTTGGGCTCGGGCCGTGAGCGGGGCGATCCGGCCTGGGGCGCTGATCAGCCGACCGGTATCGGCCTGGAGCGCCAGCGCTATGCCGCGCGATTGGCCAAGGCGTCGGGGCTGCCGGTGCTGACCACCGGCGGCCTGCACTATGGCACGCCGCCCAGCGAGGCAGAGTTGATGGCGGTGTCGATGCAACAAGACTTTGGCGTGGCCGTGCGCTGGAAGGAAGAGCGTAGCCGCACCACCTGGGAAAATGCACAGATGAGCGCCGAGATCCTGTTGCCCCAGGGCGTCAAGCGCGTGGTGGTTGTGACCCAGGCCTGGCATATGCCGCGTTCCGTGTGGAGCTTCGAGAAAGCCGGCTTTACCGTGGTGCCGGCGCCGGTCGGTTTCCTGGGCGTGGACAACGCTCGGCCGCTGGGCGGCTGGATGCCGGAGTTCAAGTCGATCTGGCAGAGCGGGCAGTTGATCAACGAGGCGGTGGGGCAGGTGGGTTACCGGCTGTTCTATCGCTAACACCACACATCAAAATGTGAGAGCGGGCTTGTGTGGGAGCGGGCTTGCTCGCTCCCACATTGGGTTTTGTGTGTCTGTCAGACAGTCTTGGCCATGCGCCCGGCCAGCAGTGCCCAGCCAAACAGCCCCAGGCACAGGATGATCAGCGGCCACGAACGCCATTGCAGGTACGGCGTCAGGTTGTGCATCGGCACCACTTCCCCGTAGAGAATGCCGCGCTCGAACTGCGGGATCTGCTCGGTGATCTGCCCAAACGGGTTGATCAGGCCGGTCACGCCGTTGTTGGTGGCGCGGATCATCCAGCGGCCGGCCTCCAGGGCACGCATCTGGGCCATTTGCAGGTGCTGCAAGGGGCCGATGGAGGTGCCGAACCAGGTGTCATTGCTGATGGTCAGCAGCAAGTCGCTGCGGGCGGCGAGGTCTGCAGCGAACTCCGGGTAGACCACTTCGTAGCAGATATACGGGGCGATCTGATAGCCCTTGGCTTGCAGCAGAGCCTGGTCTTCGGGGCCACGGGCAAAGTCCGACATCGGCAGGTCGAAGAACGCAATCAGTCCGCGCAGCACATCCTGCAGCGGCACATACTCGCCAAAGGGCACCAGCTTCTGCTTCAAATAGGTGCCATCACCCTGGCCGACCACGGTGATGCCATTGAAGTAGCGCTTTTCATGGCGTACCTCCTGGCGAATCGGCACACCGGTGATCATTGCGCCGTTCCGGTCGGCGGCGAACTTGCCCATCATCCCCAGATAACCCTCGACGGACTCCTTGAGCACTGGCACGGCGGTTTCCGGCCAGATCAGCAGGTCCACGCGCTTGGAGGCAAAGCTCATGTCGCGGTACAGCGCCAGTTGCTCGTTGAGCTGCGCTGGGTCCCATTTCATGCTCTGCTCGACATTGCCCTGGATCGCCGCGACGGTTAGCGGTTCACCTGCGGGGCTGGTCCAGGCGTGGTGCTTGAGCGCCAGGCCAATGGCCCACGGTGCGACCAGCAGTACCAGGCCGGCGCCGACAAACACGTTGCGCCTGGCTGCCAGCAGTCGCGGCAGGTTAACAATCAGCGCAGCGCTCAGGGCCAGGGCAAAGGAAATCAGCCACACCCCGCCCAGCGGCGCGAGCCCGGCCAGCGGCCCGTCGAGTTGGCTGTAACCGGAGTACAGCCAGGGGAAACCGGTGAGGAACCAGCCGCGAAACGCTTCCTGGCCCACCCACAGTGCAGCAAACGCCAAGGCGTCGGCCAGCGGCGCTTCGTTACGGCGGATCCAGCGGGCCCAGAGCCAGGCAGGCAGGGCAAAGAACAGGGCAATCGCCGCGGTGAACGCCAGCATCAGCAGCCCGGCCAGCAGCACCGAAGCCCCGCCGAAGTGATGGATGCTGTAGTAAATCCAACTGGTGCCCGCGCCAAACAGGCCAAACCCGAAACACCAGCCACGCCCGAAGGCCTGGCGCGGGGTCAGTTGGCGCATCCCGGCATAGAACACCCCGACCGCCACCAGTGCCAGCGGCCAGATATCGAATGGCGCCAGCGCCAGGGTGGTGATAGCACCGGCCACCACGGCCAGCAGGTTACCGGGCCAGCCGGGTGCGGTGAGACGGCGCATATCAGTCCTTAGCGGGCAATAGGTGTCAGGCGGATCAGGTGGATGCGGCGGCTGTCGGCATTCAGGATGCGGAAGCGATAGGCGCCGATCTCGGTGGTTTCGTTACGCTTGGGCAGATGGCCAAACGCACTCATCACCAGGCCGCCCACGGTGTCGAACTCATCGTCGGAGAATTCGCTGTCGAAGAACTCGTTGAAGTTCTCGATCGGCGTCAGCGCCTTGATCAGGAAGTCACCGCTGGGCAGTGGCTTGATGTAGCTGTCTTCTTCGACGTCGTGTTCGTCTTCGATATCGCCGACGATCTGTTCGAGCACGTCTTCGATAGTTACCAGGCCGGCAACGCCGCCGTATTCGTCAATGACGATGGCCATGTGATTGTGGTTGGCGCGAAACTCGCGCAGCAGCACATTCAGGCGCTTGGATTCAGGCACGAAAGTGGCAGGACGCAGCAGGTCCTTGATGTTGAAGCTGTCGCCGTTCTCCTTGAGGATCAGCGGCAGCAAGTCCTTGGCCAGCAGGACACCCATGACTTCGTCATGGTTTTCGCCGATCACCGGGTAGCGCGAGTGCGCCGAGTCGATCACGGCCGGGAGAAATTCCCGTGGGGTCTGGGTCGCCTTGATGCTGATCATCTGCGAGCGCGGGACCATGATGTCACGCACTTGCAGGTCAGCCACCTGGATGGCGCCTTCGACGATGGCCAGCGCTTCGCTGTCCAGCAACTTGTTCTGATGGGCCTCGCGCAGAAGCTCCAGCAGCTCCTTGCGGTTTTTCGGCTCGTGGGCAAAAGCCTGGGTCAGTTTGCCCAGCCATGACTTTTGCCCGTTGCTCGATCGGTCTTCGCTCATAGCGATTACTCTAAATCCTTGATTGTTTCAGTTGAGTGTCGATTAGTGTTCGTCGTCTGCATAGGGGTCAGGATGCCCCAACTCTGCAAGCAACGTTCGTTCCAGTGCTTCCATTTCTTCGGCTTCTTCATCATCTATATGGTCGTAACCCAACAGATGCAAGCAGCCGTGCATGACCAAGTGGGCCCAGTGGGCCTCAAGAGCCTTGCCTTGTTCCTTCGCCTCGCGCTCTACCACCGCGACGCAGATCACCAGGTCACCCAGCAGCGGGATATCCAGTAGTTCATCCGGTACGTCGGCGGGAAATGACAGTACGTTGGTCGCGTAGTCTTTCTGGCGCCAGGTGTGATTCAGCTCGCGGCTTTCAGGCTCGTCCACCAGACGAATGGTAAGTTCCGAGTCAGCGGTGCGCTGGCGCAGGGCCAGTGTGCACCATTGGCGAAACTGTTCTTCGCTGGGGGCTGGCGCTTGGGTGGCCAGTTGCAGGTCAAGCTCAAGCATCGCGGCGATTGTCCTTGGACAGGCCGTCGTCGCGGTGTTCGAAGCGCTCGTAGGCCTCGACAATGCGCTGGACCAGTGGGTGACGCACCACATCCTTGGGCATGAAGTGGGTAAAGCTGATGCCCGGCACGTCCTTGAGGACTTCGATCACCTGGCCCAGGCCCGACTTGGTGCCCTTGGGCAGGTCGACCTGGGTGATATCCCCGGTGATCACTGCCGTGGAGCCGAAGCCGATCCGGGTCAGGAACATCTTCATCTGCTCGACCGTGGTGTTCTGGCTTTCGTCGAGGATGATAAAGCTGTTGTTCAGGGTCCGACCGCGCATATAGGCCAGCGGGGCGATCTCGATCACCTGGCGTTCGATCAGCTTGGCGACGTATTCGAAGCCGAGCATTTCATACAACGCATCGTAGAGCGGGCGCAGGTAGGGGTCGATCTTCTGGGCCAGATCGCCGGGCAGAAAGCCCAGTTTCTCGCCGGCTTCGACCGCCGGGCGCACCAACAGGATGCGTCGCACCTGTTCGCGCTCCAGGGCGTCAACCGCACAGGCGACGGCCAGGTAAGTCTTGCCGGTACCGGCCGGGCCGATGCCGAAGTTGATGTCGTTGCCGAGGATCTCTTTGACATAGCGCTGCTGATTCAAGCCGCGTGGGCGAATCATGCCTTTTTTGGTGCGCAGCGCCACGCTGGCTTCGGCCACCGGGTTATTGGCCAGGTCTTCTACGGCGGATTCCTGCAGGTACAGGTGCACGGTTTCCGGCGACAGCTCGCTACCCTTGGTTTCACGGTAGAGGCGGCGCAGCAGGTTTTCTGCAGACGTAGTGTGCTGGGGTTCACCAATGAGCTCGAACTGATTGCCGCGGTTGCGGATCTCGATGCTCAGGCGTTGTTCGATCAGGCGCAGGTGCTCGTCGAACTGTCCGCACAAGTTGGCGAAACGGCGAGCCTCAAACGGCTCAAGGAGAAAACGATGGGGTTCTGCTATGGGTGCGTTCAAGGTTGCTTTTAGCCGCCCTTTGGCTGTTTAGGTGAAATAGAGGATAACGCCAGCCGCCAGTGTGCGAAAGCACTTAAATGGACTGGCTCCACTCTCGATAACAATGAAGAACCCCTGTGGGAGCTGGCTTGCCTGCGATAGGGCCGGCCCATTCAAAAGAGATACTGCCTGTTACATCGCTATCGCAGGCAAGCCAACTCCCACATTTGATCTACATTTGTCCCCGGATCTGTCCCGTCAGTTGATCAGCGAACCGCGCAGCGAGTGCGGTTGCGCCGCGTCGATGTGCACGTCGGCGAACTGGCCGATCAGCGTCGGGTTATCGCAGCGGAAGTTGACGATCCGGTTGTTCTCGGTCCGTCCCTGCAATTCGCCCGGGTCTTTCTTCGAGTAATCGGTAACCAGGATGCGCTGGGTTGAACCGACCATTTGTCGGCTGATCTCGAAACCCTGCTGGTTGAGGCGATGTTGCAGTGCGTTCAGACGCTCTTTTTTCAACGCCTCCGGGGTTTCGTCCGCGAGGTCCGCGGCTGGTGTGCCGGGGCGCTGGCTGTAGACGAAGGAGTAGGAGAAATCGAACCCGACGTCTTCAATCAGCTTCATGGTCTGCTCGAAGTCTTTTTCGGTCTCGCCAGGGAAGCCGACAATAAAGTCCGAACTGATGCAGATACCCGGCACGGCGGCGCGCAGTTTGCGCAGCTTGGACTTGTACTCCAGGGCCGTGTGGTTGCGCTTCATTGCCGACAGGATACGGTCCGAGCCCGATTGCACCGGCAAGTGCAGGTGTTTGACCAGCTCCGGCACTTCGGCGTGGGCCTGGATCAGGCTGTCGGAGAATTCCAGCGGGTGCGAGGTGGTGTAGCGGATGCGCTCGATACCGTCCACCGCCGCGACCACGCGAATCAGCTCGGCCAGGTCCGCCAGGCGCCCGTCGTGGGTCTGGCCACGATAGCCGTTGACGTTCTGCCCCAGCAGGGTCACTTCACGCACGCCGTTTTCAGCCAGGTGGATGATTTCTGACAGCACATCGTCGAACGGCCGACTGACTTCTTCGCCACGGGTATAAGGCACCACGCAGAAGGTGCAGTACTTGCTGCAACCTTCCATTACCGACACGTAGGCGCTCGGGCCATCGATGCGTGGCTCGGGCAAATGGTCGAATTTTTCTATTTCCGGGAACGAGACGTCCACCTGCGGCAACTTGGTGATGCGCGCAGCGTCGATCATCTCCGGCAGGCGATGCAGGGTCTGCGGGCCAAAGACCACGTCGACATAAGGTGCGCGGTCGCGAATGGCCGCGCCTTCCTGGCTGGCCACACAACCGCCAACGGCGATTACCATGTCCGGGTTGGCCAGTTTCAATTCACGCCAGCGACCCAGCTGCGAGTAGACCCGGTCCTGGGCCCGTTCGCGGATCGAGCAGGTATTGAGCAGGATCACGTCGGCATCTTCGGCGCGCGCCGTGACTTCCAGGGCCTGATGTTCACCCAGCAGATCGACCATGCGCGAGCTGTCGTACTCGTTCATCTGGCAACCGTGGGTTTCGATGTAAAGCTTCTTGGCCATGGGAATCGTCAACTGGTGGTAAAGAACCGCGCATTATAGGGGGCATGCCCATTGGTTCCTAGCACTGTGCATCGGGTGCCATGCTATAGTTCGCGCCCTCATTTATATCCGCCGATGTGCTGCCCGCCCCCCATGACCAAACGTGAAGCTCCAATCTACAAGGTGATTTTCCTTAACCAGGGCCAGGTGTTCGAAATGTACGCCAAGCAGATCTATCAAAGTGATCTGTGGGGCTTCCTGGAAGTGGAAGAGTTCGTCTTTGGCGAGCGCACGCAACTGGTCGTCGATCCGGGCGAGGAAAAGCTCAAGGCCCAGTTCGAAGGCGTGGTGCGCAGTTTTGTGCCGATGCATTCGATTGTGCGCATCGATGAAGTCGAGCGCCTGGGCACGCCGAAGATCAGCGAAGCGCGGGGCATGAGCAATGTCATGCCGTTTCCGATGCCGATGCCTGAGAAGTAAGCTTTTTAGACCGCGTCGCGCCCATCGCAGGCAAGCCAGCTCCCACATTTTGATTTGTGAACACATTCAAATGTGGGAGCTGGCTTGCCTGCGATGGCGTCAGAAGGGTTTAGATAATGTCAGGGCAGCGGCGAGAAAGGCGAACGCCCATCCGCACTCTGCAACTCCAGCAGATAATTGCGGAAAATCTGCCCCAGCACCTGGGTCGCCACTTCCAACTCATCACGCTGCATGTGCTCGGCCACTTCATCGGCGGTGTCGAGCGCATCTTCGGCGCCATTGACCGCCGCCATCTTCAGCACGATATACGCCTGCACGTTATTGGCCGGCACACCTTCACCATGAAAGAACATGCTGCCCAGCTTGAATTGGGCTTGCGCATGCCCCTGCAACGAGGCTTTCTCGAAAAAGCTCAGGGCTTTATTGAGGTCACGGGAGGGATTCTTGTCGTCATAGAAGAATTCGCCCAACTCGTATTGCGCCTGCGCATCCCCGCCATCGGCCAGGGTCTGGCAGGCGCTCAGGGCCTCGGCCTGGCTTTCTGGCTGAGTATTGAGGGTGCAACGACCCATCGCTGGGATCAACAACGAGTTGCCGCCCGCTTGTGCATGCGCAAGCAGCGGTTGAAGGAGCAACAGGCAGCCCAGAACCAGGGTGCGGCCGGTGCGTTTCATGGGAATCGACTTACCTCTGACGGGGCGCGTGGAACCACGTGGGGATCCAATAAGCGCGCATTATGAAATAAGCAGGCCTCTGCTTACAAAGTCTTTACTCGTTTTTCTGCTGCGTGGGCAAGTTATCTGCCGGATTGCAGGTGATTTCTCGAAAAAAGAAGGAAATTTCTGTAAGCAAGGTAGCAAATCTGACGCCGCCAGGGGCGACGTCAGGTTTTGGCTGGCTTACTTCAGTGCGGCGAAGGCACGCTCGGCAGCATCCAGGGTCAGTTTCAGCTCGGCTTCGCCATGGGCGATGGAGGTGAAACCGGCTTCAAAGGCGCTCGGTGCCAGGTACACACCGCCTTCGAGCATCAGGTGGAAGAAGCGCTTGAACAGGTTGGCATCGCTGCCCATCACATCGTCAAAGGTCACGATGTCGTCGGCGCCACTGAAATACAGGCCGAACATGCCACCGGCCTGGGTCGTGACGAACGGGATGCCCGCCGCATCGGCGCGTTGTTGCAGGCCGTCCAGCAGGCGCGTGGTGTAGTCGGTCAACTCGGCATGGAAGCCCGGGCGGCTGATCAGGCGCAGGGTAGTCAGGCCGGCGGCCATGGCCAATGGGTTGCCGGACAAGGTGCCGGCCTGGTAGACCGGGCCCAGTGGCGCGATGTGCTGCATGATTTCGCGCTTGCCGCCGAAGCAGCCCACCGGCATGCCGCCGCCGATGATCTTGCCGAAGGTGCTCAGGTCCGGCGTGACGCCGTAGTAAGCCTGGGCGCCGCCGAGGGCAACACGGAAACCGGTCATCACTTCGTCGAAAATCAATACCACGCCGTGTTTGTCGCACTGCTCGCGCAGGCCTTCGAGGAAACCCGGCGCCGGTGGCACGCAGTTCATGTTGCCGGCGACCGGCTCGACGATGATGCACGCCACGTCCTGGCCGACTTCGCTGAGCATTGTTTCGACGGCAGCGATGTCATTGAAAGGCAGCGTCAGGGTGTGCTTGGCGAATGCCGCCGGCACGCCTGCCGAGCTCGGTACGCCCTGGGTCAACAGGCCCGAACCGGCCTTGACCAGCAGGCTGTCGGAGTGGCCGTGGTAGCAGCCTTCGAACTTGATGATGCTGTCGCGGCCAGTGAAGCCACGGGCCAGGCGGATCGCGCTCATGGTTGCCTCGGTGCCGGAGCTGACCATGCGCACCATCTCCATTGACGGCACGATCGAGCACACCAGGTCCGCCATTTCGGTTTCCATGGCGGTTGGCGCGCCGTAGGACAGGCCATGCTCCAATTGCTTGCGCACTGCGTCCAGCACGTCGGGGTGGCTGTGGCCAAGGATCATCGGCCCCCAGGAACCCACGTAGTCCACATAGCGCTTGTCATCTTCGTCGGTGACGTAGGCGCCTTCGGCGTGCTTGAAGAACAGCGGGGTGCCGCCAACGCTCTTGAACGCACGCACGGGGGAGTTCACACCGCCGGGGATGTGTTTCTGGGCATTGGCAAACAGGGTTTCGGAACGAGACATGGGCAGGCTCTCTGAATTCAGGATTTAAGGAGTTCGTTGAAGGCGCGGGCGCGGCGCGTCACTTCCTGGGGGCTGTCGGCACCGAACAGGCCGTGGACCACGGCCAGCAGGTCGGCGCCGTGCTCGACCAGGGGCGGGGCATTTTCCAGGGTGATACCGCCGATCACGCAGATCGGCACCTGCAAGCGGGCGCGGGCCTGGGCGAGCATTTCGAGGGTGGCTGCCGGGGCGCCGGGTTTGGTGCTGGAATTGAAGAAACGGCCAAAGGCGACATAGCTGGCGCCTTCGCGCGCGGCCTGTTCGGCCAGTTCGATCTGGCTATGGCAGGTGGAACCGATGATTGCATGGCGCCCCAGCAACGCACGGGCCGGGGTCAGCGGGCCGTCGGTCTGGCCGAGGTGGACGCCGACGCCCAGGCGCGCGGCCAGTTCGGCATCGTCATTGATGATCAACTGGGTCTTGTAGCGCGAGCACAGTTCACGCAGGGCTTCGGCTTCGCGCAGGCGCCGGGCCTCGTCGCTGCTTTTATCGCGGTACTGCAGCAACGTCACGCCGCCTTCCAGCGCGGCCTCGACGTAGGACAGGAACTTACCGGCCAATAGTTGGCTGTCGGTAATGGCATACAGGCCACGTAGTTTCATCGAGCAGGCCCCTTGATATTACGAACAGAAATCCAGTGGCAGGCGACGCGGCACAAACTGCCCCTGGCCCAATTGTTCGGCGTCCCGCAGGGTGCGCCAGGTGTAATTGAGTGCCGACTCCACGGCGCTGGCCAGGCCTTCGCCCTGGGCCAGGCGGCCGGCGAGGGCGCTGGCCAGGGTGCAACCGGAGCCATGATAGCTGCCGGGCAGGCGCTGGCAGGTGAAGGTGCGGCGGGTGCCGTCGCGGCTGTACAGGCGATTGTGCACCTCATGCTCGTCGCCGTGGCCGCCGGTGATCAACAGGTGCTTGATGAATGGCAGCAGTTTCTCGGCGCACTGGTCCGCCGTGCCTTCGGGCAGTTCGGCGAGGATGCGCGCTTCAGGCAGGTTGGGCGTGGCAATCAGCGACAAGGGCAACAGCCGCTCGCGCATGGCATAGCCGACCTCGTCCTTGCCCAGGCTGCCACCGCCACCGGCGCGCAGCACCGGGTCGCAGACTACCGGCAGATGCGGGTGCTGCTGGAGCAGTTCGACCACGGTGTCGACCATGACGGTGGAACCGAGCATGCCCAACTTGACCGCTGCAACTTCGGAGTCGCCAAGCACGGCATTGGCCTGGGCCAGCACCCACTCGCGGTCGAGTACGCGGAAATCGCTGACATTCACGGTGTTCTGCACGGTCAGCGCGGTCACGGCCGGAGCCGCATGACAGCCTTGGGCGAGCAGGGCTTCGATATCTGCCTGCAAGCCGGCGCCACCACTGGGATCATGGCCGGAGAGACAGAGGACAACAGGGCGAGAGCTGTAGATATTCATGGTGCGCGAGCTTACCACCAAACGCTTTTTGCGTGGCTGTCGGGCAGTGCTTGTATTTTGCTTCGGAATATCAAGAAAAGTGGCTATAGGCCATTATTTATTTCTGGCAGTTATCGCTCTGAAAGCCCCGGCCTAGAGCCTTTCAAAAAATTATTTCAATGGTGTCTTTTGGCCTTTACCGGCTATGCTAGAGTGGATCCAAACAACTTAATGTATCGTCGGTGTACGTCTTCTCAAAAGGAATGGGGGGCTTTTGACATAACCGGACAGGCCACGCTGGGGCTCTATGCGCTATTTGCTGATGTTTCTCTTGTGCGGGCTGCCGATGCTGGCCGGCGCCGTCGAGTTCAATGAAACCACCCGCAGCCTTCCCCTGGGCCGGGTCATGCAAGTACTCGAAGATCCAAGTGGCAGCGTCACTCTCGCCGACGCCCGTTCTGCGGCACTGGCCGATCGCTACACCCGCCATGATAAAGACACCCTCAATGCTGGTTATTCGCGCTCGGCGTTCTGGCTCAAGGTCGACCTGCATTACCTGCCCAAGGATCCGAAGGCCCTGCGCACCTGGTTGCTGGAGCTGGCCTATCCGCCCCTTGATCATCTGGAGTTGTACGTCCCTGATGATACCGGCGCCTACCGACTGGCCGGGCGCACCGGTGATGCATTGCCGTTTGCCAGCCGCGAGATTCGCCAGAACAACTACCTGTTCAATGTCGACTTCAAGGCCGGCGAGCAGAAAACCCTCTATTTGCGCCTGCAAAGCGAAGGCTCGATCCAGGCGCCGCTGACCCTGTGGTCGAGCACCGCCTACCTGGAAGATCAGCCGCTGCGCCTGTATGTGCTGGGCCTGATCTACGGCGTGTTGCTGGGCATGCTGGTGTACAACCTGTTTATCTACCTCAGCGTGCGCGACACCAGCTACCTCTATTACATCCTCTATATCGCCTCGTTCGGCATGTACCAGCTCTCGGTGAATGGCGCGGCGGTGGAGTATTTCTGGCCCGACAACCCCTGGTGGGCGAATGCGGCGACGCCGTTCCTGATCGGCGCGTCGGCGTTGTTCGGCAGCCTGTTTGCCCGCAGCTTCCTGCATACCGCCCTCTACAGTCGCTGGCTGGACCGGCTGTTGCTGGTGCTGGTGGGCACGGGGGCGGTGGTGATGTTGTTGTCGCTGATGACCAGCTACGCCCTGGCCCTGCGCCTGGCGACTGCGCTGGCATTGATTTTTACCGTGACCATTTTTGTCGCCGGGATCAAGGCCTGGTGCTGCGGCCAGCGCGTGGCGCGGTATTTCATCATTGCCTGGTCGGCGTTCCTGATCGGCGGGGTGGTCAACACGATGATGGTGCTGGGCTACTTGCCCAATGTGTTTTTCACCATGTATTCCAGCCAGATCGGCTCGGCCATTGAAGTCGCCCTGTTGTCCCTGGCCCTGGCCGACCGCATCAACGCAATGCGCGAACAACAGGCGCAGATCCTGTTTGAGGCCAGCCAGAAACTGGAGGTGCTCAACCAGCAACTGGCCCACAGCAACCAGTTGAAAGACGAATTCCTCGCGACCCTGACCCATGAACTGCGCACGCCGATGAATGGGGTGATCGGTTCATTGGAGTTGATGCAGACCGTGCCCCTGTCCGGGGACCTGGCGCAGTACCAGCACACCGCCGCCGGTTCGGCGCGGGACATGATGCGCATGGTCAACGGCATCCTCACCCTTACCGAGCTTCAGGCCGGTCGCCTTGGCGCGCAGCCGCAGGTGTTCAGCCTGCGCGGGGTGCTCAATACCTTGCGCCAGCAGTTCCTGGGCAACGCCCAGGGCAAGGGGCTGGAGTTTTCCATCGACGTGGCGGGCGAGTTGCCGGATCGCCTGGAGGGGGATGCTGGCAAACTGATGCAGTGCCTGGAGTGCCTGCTGGATAATGCGTTCAAGTTTACCCACGAAGGCGCGGTGCGCGTGCGCGTGGTGGGACTGCCCCGGGCCGATGGTCATTTGCATCTGACGTTTATCGTCACCGATACCGGTATTGGTTTTGCCCACCTGGATGAGGCAACTTTGTATCAGCGTTTCTTCCAGGTGGACGGCTCGACCACCCGTGAATATGGCGGCCTGGGCATTGGCCTGGCGATCTGCCGGCAGTTGATCGAATTGCTCGGCGGGCGCCTGACCCATCATTCCGAACCGCGCAAAGGCAGTCGCTTCCAGTTGGAAGTGGCCGTGATTGCGGTGCCGCCCGAGCCGGCACGGGTGGTTGATTGGCAGCGCTCGCCCCAGGATTGCACGGTATTGCTGGTGGATGACAATAGCGTCACGCAGTTGGTCCTGCGCGGGATGTTGCTCAAGCTGGGTTACCGGGTGAAAGTGGCAGGCAGCGGCCCGGTGGCGTTGGCGATGTTGCAGGACGCGGCATTTGATGCGGTGCTGCTGGATGTGCCCGAGGATGGTTTCTCCCTGTGCTGCCAGGTCCGGGCCTTGCCAGGCTGTGGCGAACTGCCGGTGATTGCCTTGAGCGACTCACTGCAAGGCAGTGCGCGCCAGCATTGCCACGGCGTTGGCCTTACCGAACAGTTGGTCAAGCCGGTACGTTTTGAGCTGTTGCAAGCGGTATTGCAGCGGCGCCTGCTGTGTCCGTTAGAGGGTGAAAGCGCCGGCAGTTAGGCGTATATGCCACTTTTTTAAGCGCGGTGACGATGCTTAACTGAAATGAAGGCCTCACTGAAGCTGGCCTTTTATCAGGAGGCCCGTCATGAATCTGCACCCGTTCGCCGAAACCCACGACGTTACCAACCAGCCGCCGTCATTGGATGGCGCCAACCTGTATCGCCTCGACCTGCCCTTGCAGGAGTGGTCGCGGCGCTTTGGCGCGGGCTGGGCCGAGGCGCGGATTGATGCCTACGGCGCCCTGGCAGGCGGGCCGCTGATGGCGGCGGGGTTCCTGGCGAATCAGAACAAGCCGGTGTTCAACAGCCATGATCGTTATGGCCACCGGATTGACCTGGTGGAGTTCCACCCGGCCTATCACGAACTGATGCGCACGGCCGTTGAACATGGCTTGCCGTCATTGCCCTGGGCCCATCCCCAGGCTGGCGCCCATGTCGCACGCGCCGCCATGACCTACCTGCACAGCCAGGCGGAAGCCGGCACCGGTTGCCCGCTGACCATGACCTTCGCCTGCGTGCCGGCCCTGCGCCTGCAGCCGGATCTGGCTGACACCTGGCTGGCGAAAATCCTCAACACCGAATATGACCCCCGCAACGTCGGCATTGCCCATAAGGCCGGTGCAACCATCGGCATGGCCATGACCGAGAAGCAGGGCGGTACCGATGTGCGTGCCAACACCACCCGCGCTTACCCCGTGGGTGCCGGTGGCCCTGGCCAGCCCTATGAACTGGTGGGGCACAAGTGGTTCTGCTCGGCGCCGATGTGCGACGCCTTCCTGACCCTGGCCCAGACTGACAAGGGCCTGACCTGTTTCCTGCTGCCCCGGCACCGCCCGGACGACACGCGTAACCAGTTCTATATCCAGCGCCTGAAAAACAAACTCGGCAACTGTTCCAACGCCTCCAGCGAAGTCGAGTTCCGTGGCGCCCTGGCCTGGATGATCGGCGAAGAAGGCCGAGGTGTGCCGACTATCATCGAGATGGTCGCCATGACCCGTTTCGATTGCATGGTCGGTTCCAGCGCCTTGATGCGCCAGGCGCTGACCCAGGCCAGCCATCATTGTGCCCATCGTACGGTCGGTGGCCGCGTGCTCAGTGAACAACCCTTGATGCAAAACGTGCTGGCCGATCTCGCCCTGGAGAGCGAGGCGGCCCTGGCCTTGAGCCTGCGCATGGGCCGGGCGCTGGACCATCTGGGCGATGAGCAGGAAGCCAAGTTCGCACGGCTGGTGACGGCAGTGGGCAAGTATTGGATCTGCAAGCGCGCGCCGGCAATGATCAACGAAGCCGCCGAATGCATGGGCGGCGCCGGGTATGTCGAAGACAGCATCCTGCCGCGCCTGTACCGTGAGGCGCCGGTCAACTCGACGTGGGAAGGTTCTGGCAACGTGCAATGCCTGGACGTGCTGCGGGCCTTGTCGAAAGAGCCTGGGGTGTTGGAGACATTGTTTGTCGAATTGGGCGATGGGCATGGCGATAAACGCCTGGCGCGGCATATCGAGCAATTGAAATCGGCGTTTATGGACACCCAGGACATCCAGTACCGGGCGCGGCAACTGACCGAAGATATCGCCGTGGCGTTGCAGGCCAAGTTGTTGCTGGAGGCGGGCAATGCCAGTGTCAGCGATGGGTTTATGGCCAGCCGCTTGGGTGAGTCATCAGGGCGGGTGTACGGCACCTTGCCACGGGGGGTGGATGTGCAGGCCATCGTCGCCCGCTCAACCCCTGCCTAAACGCAATCCCTGTAGGAGCTGGCTTGCCAGCTCCTACAGGGATTGCATTCATCATGGGTGGGCATGCCAATTCAGAGTTTGCGTCTGGCAGCGATGCAGGCAAGATGGCCTCCTGCACGTAAGAAAACAGGAAGCCTACCGTGACCGAAGCTTTTGTTGTCGTTCAAACCGCCGAAGAAGCCGTGGACCGGCTGGCGGCTCTGCATGAGCGGGCCACCAGCGCGCTCAATCAGGCCCTCAAGCAATACCTCAAGGATCGCGTCGAACCCGACGCCGCACAACGTGCACTGTTTCGCTACCCGGAACTGCGCCTGACCTACCACTGCCATGGCGAAGTCCCACAGACCACTCGGGCCTATGCCAAGGTCCAGTTGCCGGGCACCTACAGCGTCACCGTCACCCACCCGGCAGCGTTCCGCAAATACCTGCTGGAGCAACTGGTGCCGCTGATGCACGACTTCACCGTGACGGTAGAAGTGGGCGTCAGCCAGCAGAACATTCCTTACCCGTACGTGGTGGAGCAGGGCGACGAGTTGGCCGGCTCCGGCGTGACCGCAGCGACCCTGGCGCGGGTGTTCCCGAGTACCGATCTGTCCGCTGCCACCGATGGCATTGCCGACGGCCTTTATGATTGGGAAAACACCGATCCACTGCCCCTGGCGCTGTTCGATGCGGCCCGCGTGGATTTCTCCCTGCGCCGCCTGGTGCACTACACCGGCAGCGACTGGCGCCATGTGCAGCCGTGGATTCTGCTGACCAACTACCACCGCTATGTCGACCAGTTCATCGTCCATGGCCTGGAACAGTTGCGCAGTGACCCACGCTTTATCCGCATGGTGTTGCCGGGTAACGTGATCATCGACAAGAACATGGACCATGGCGAAGCGTCTGCCATTGCCGCCGGCGTGGTCTGGCACCGTTACCAGATGCCGGCCTACCACTTGCAGGCCAGCGACGGCCACGGCGTAACCCTGGTCAACATCGGTGTCGGCCCGTCCAACGCCAAGAACATCACCGACCACCTGGCAGTATTGCGTCCACATTGTTGGCTGATGATTGGTCACTGCGGCGGCCTGCGCCAATCCCAGACCATCGGCGACTATGTGCTGGCCCACGCTTATATGCGTCGCGACGGGATTCTCGACCGCGTGGTACCGCCGAACATCCCGATCCCGGCCCTGGCCGAAGTACAGATGGCGTTGCAGCAAGCGGCGGCCAATGTCACCGGCGAGAAGGGCGAAGAGCTGAAAAAGCGCCTGCGCACCGGCACCGTGTTGACCTACGACGACCGCAACTGGGAGCTGCGTTGGGCCCAGGAACGCCCGTTGATCAACCTGTCCCGTGCCGTAGCGGTGGATATGGAAAGCGGCACCATCGCAGCCCAAGGCTACCGTTTGCGAGTGCCTTACGGCACGTTGTTGTGCGTCTCGGACAAACCGCTGCACAGTGAGATCAAGTTGCCAGGTTCGGCCAACGCGTTCTATGAGCGTGCTGTCAGTCAACACTTGAAGATCGGTATCGAGGCGGTGGACTTGTTGCGCACCGAGCTCAACTCGTTGCATTCGCGCAAACTGCGCAGCTTTGACGAGCCGCCGTTCCGCTAAATAGCGGGGTGGTTATTTAACGGTCAGGCCACTAGCATGGTCGGTCCTGACCGTTAGATGTTTCGTTGCCATGTCCCGTCCTGCCCGTCCCGACTCGCGCCGCCCTGGCGTGAAACCTCCCCATGCCGCTGCTCGCCGTGTTGCCAAGGCGCCGCCGGCCGAGCCGAAGTTGATCCTGTTCAACAAACCCTTCGACGTGCTGACTCAGTTCAGTGATGAAGGCGGGCGCGCGACCCTCAAGGATTTCATCGACATTCCGGGGATCTATCCGGCCGGGCGCCTGGATCGGGACAGTGAGGGCCTGTTGCTGCTGACCAATGATGGCCAGTTGCAGGCGCGGATTGCCGACCCCAAGCACAAGCTGGCGAAAACCTATTGGGTGCAAGTGGAAGGCGAGCCCACCGAGGAGCATCTGCAACGCCTGCGCACTGGCGTTGAATTAAATGACGGTATGACGTTGCCGGCTGAAGCCCGGCGACTGGATGAGCCAGAACTATGGCCGCGCAACCCGCCGGTGCGGTTTCGTAAAAACCTGCCGACCTATTGGCTGGAACTGGTGATTCGCGAGGGACGCAACCGCCAGGTACGGCGCATGACCGCCGCCGTGGGCTTGCCGACCTTGCGCCTGGTGCGGGTAAAAATCGGCGATTGGTCGATTGAAGGCCTGGGCCAAGGCCAGTACCGCGAAGTACCGGCGCGTTTATAAAGCCCCGGATTCGATCAGGCCGATCACCACGCTCTTGATGATGAACGCGGCCACGCCCAGGCCCAGCACGAAGAACAGAATCATCGAGCCAAAGCGCCCGGCTTTGGATTTTTTCGCCAGGTCCCAGACGATAAAGCCCATGAAAATGATCAGGATGGTGACCAGGCCGGTCATCATCCACTCTTCAAACAGCACGGGGTCAATCGAATTCATTGGGCAGTTTCCGACAAAGGCAGGCGCGAAGTATAAGGCAGCGAGGCACGTTCAAAGTTGACCTGCGTCGGTACGTCGCACACAGATCCAGCGGTTGAAACACAATCCAGATGTGGGAGCGGGCTTGCTCGCGATAGCGGTGTGCCCGTCGCCGAATGCATTGACTGACGCACCGCTATCGCAGGCAAGCCAGCTCCCACATGGGGTTGGTGGTGAGTCTTAGGTCCGCAGGTGAGTCAACGGCAACTCCGTGCTGTTAAGCACCTGGTTGAGCACAAAGCTTGAGCGCACGCTGGTCACCCCTTCAATCCGGGTCAGGTGGCCCAGCAGCAGTTTTTGATAGTGATCCATATCCGGCACCACCACCTTCAACTGATAGTCGGCATCCATCCCGGTGACCAGGCTGCATTCCAGCACCTGCGGCAAGGTGCGGATGGCCGCTTCGAAGTTCTCGAAACGCTCGGGTGTGTGTCGGTCCATGCCGATCAGCACGTAGGCCGTGAGGCTCAGGCCGAGCATCTTGCGGTCGAGCAGGGCGACCTGGCGTGAGATGTAGCCGTCGTCCTCCAATTGCTTGACCCGGCGTGAGCAGGGCGAAGGCGACAGGCCGATGCGCTCGGCCAGCTCCTGGTTGGAGATCCTCGCGTCGCGCTGTAATTCCGCCAAAATACTCAGGTCGTATCGGTCAAGTTTGCTCATTGAGATGGCCTTTATCGTAACTATTGCTGCGAATTATCTATCCAGGGTTAAAAATTGCGCAAGCACTGTTTATTGACGCAATCTTCGCAATCATCTATCGGGGCTTCACGCCTATGATTACCAACAGAATCACTGCCCGGACATACAGTCCACTGCAGCCCGCCGAATCAGGCCGGCTGCGGCCCGCCAACCCCACCGGGTTGTGCCGGCCCCCGGGCTGCACACTGTCCACAAGACGGCGTGAGGTGAGCCAACGTCATAAGCGTTGAGCCAGGACGAAGTTCTCAAGGGGTGGCCGACGGGCTACCCCTTTTCTTTTGCCGACGAAAAATGTTCGGCTGGCTGATAACCTGTGGCAGAACCGGGCCCGGCTTTTCCAGTCTCATGCATAGGCCCTAATCCGCAGTGAGGAATAGCATGAAGCGCATCTGGCGTTTGGCAGGTGTAGGTGTGTTGATGGTCACCTTGGGTACGCAGGTGATGGCTGACGAGCGAGACAACTCACCCCGCCAGGGGCAAGGCCCGCAGGGCGGTGGTGGCGGGCAGCGAGAGCGTGGCCCCGAAGGCGGTGGGCGCCCGGCGAATAACCCGCCGCGAGCGGAAAACACTCAGCCACGTCCACAGAATCAGCATTTCGAGCGCAATGGCCAGAGCGGTCAAAATGGCCAGTGGCAAGCTCGCCCCCAAGGCAATGAACCTTCGCGCCCGGCGCCCCAGGCCGGGAGCAATCTGCCGATCCAGGCCCGCCCCGATTCCGTGAACCAGACCCAGGAGCCGCGCCAGGGTAACTACCGTGACATTCCCCGGCGCAACGATGGCAACCCGCGCTGGGAAGCCGGCGGCCCCGGTTCGCGTCCTGGCTACAACGGCCACCCCAATGACAACCGCTGGCCGGGTCGCCCCGACGGGCACGGCAATGGCTGGGGCCCGGGCCCACAATATCGGCCCGGGTACACGGTGGAGCGTTTCCCCGATCGCAATTACCGCGTGCCCTATCGTGGCCAGGATTATTTCTTCTCCGGGGGTTATTGGTATCGGCCCCAGGGCCCGCGCTATGTAGTGGTCACACCTCCCTATGGGATTCGTGTGCATTACCTGCCGGACTATGCGCGGGAAGTGTGGGTGGGCAGCGCGCTGTTTTTCCTCGCCGCCGGCGCCTATTACAGCTATGAGACCAGCACCCAGCAGTACGTGGTGGTGCAACCGCCAGTCGCCAGTCTGCCGCCACAGCCGGCGCCCCAGGGCAATGGTTATGACGTGGTCGCCTATCCCGTCAACGGCCAATCACCCGCCCAAGTGCAGCAGGACGGTTATGACTGCTATCGCTGGGCGGTACAGCAGAGTGGCTTCGATCCTCAGACAGTCACCTACGCCCCCGCGCCTGCGGTGGTGCAAACCTACCGCCAGGCCCAGGGCAACTGCCTGGGCAGCCGTGGCTATCAGGTGACCTACTAGGCCTTGTTGCCGGTAACCACTTCCTGCGGATCGGCGTGCACCAGCACCTCAGCCCGCGGGTAGGCTTTCTGGATGGCATCGGCGGCCTGGTCGCTGATGCCATGGGCCACCAACAGGCTCAACTCCCCCGGTAATTCCAGGTGCAACTGCACAAACCAGTGATTGCCGGAAACCCGTGTGCGCAAGTCATGGGCGCCCAACACGCCGGGCACGCCACGGGCCAGTTCCAGCATATGCTGGCTGACCTCGGCCGGCAGTTCCTCGTCCATCAGCACGGCAAAACTTTCCCGGGCGATCTGGATCGCGCTCCACAGGATGTAGGCGGCGATCCCAAGCCCGAACCAGGCATCGACCTGATGCAAGCCAAAGGCCGCCAGCACCAGCGCCAGGAGGATGCTGCCATTGAGCAGCAGGTCCGAGCGGTAGTGCAGCGAGTCGGCGCGCACCGCGTTCGAGCCGGTTTCGCGAATCACCCGATGTTGCAGGATCAGCAGCGCCACGGTCAGCGCCAGCGACAGCACAATCACCGCAATGCTCAGCCAGGGTGCGCCCACAGGCTCGGGGTGCTGCAAGCGTTGGTACGCCTGGAAGGCGATCAGCACCGCACTGCCGGCGATAAACAGCGCCTGGGCCATGCCCGCCAGGGACTCCGCCTTGCCATGGCCATAACGGTGGTCGTCATCGGCCGGGCGCAGGGCGTAATGCACCGCCAGCAGGTTGAGCAACGACGTCACGCCGTCGAGCAGCGAGTCGGTCAACCCGGCGAGCATGCTCACCGAGCCGCTGAACCACCAGGCGACGGCTTTACCGATAATCAGGATGCTGGCCACGCCGACCGAGGCGCGGGTGGCCAGGCGCAATAGCCGGGCGTGTTCGGTGCTGGTGGTCATGGGGCGATCAAGTCCTTACGCAGCCGGTTGCAGGCCCAGCATCGCGAGTTGTTGCACGCTGCCCTTGAACTGGATCAGGCGCGGGTCGTCCAGCGGCAGGCTGCGGCCGGTTTCGTGCTCGATGATGGTTTGCAGCTTGGTGTTATCCACCTTGCCGTCGGCGCCGATGGCTTGTTGCAGTTTTTCTGGCGCGACCTGGGCGGTCTTGCCGGGTTCGAAATAGATGGCGCCGGTGGCGAAGTCCACACCAAAGGCGATCAGGCCGGGGATGACATAGAACAGCAGGCCGAGCGCATCGAGTACGGCAATCGTCGGGTCGATCTTGCCGTCGATCTGGCCACGGCGGTCAGGATAGAAAATCGAACCGCAGGCGGTCAGTTGGCTCAACAAGGTGACGGCCAGAACACCGCCGATGACACGGGAAGCAATACGCATGGGACTCTCCTGAACACTTTATGGCGTGACTATAAAACATATCTACCGGGTGCCTCTTATCTAATGCGTGGGCTGGCTTGCCTGCGATGGCCCAGCCATAGGGTAAGCGAGCAAGCGACGACAGAGATAGCCAGGTACGGAATCAATGCATAGGTGAAGCTGCCGGTATGCCCTTTGATGATGCCTATTAGATAAGTCCCGGCAAATACTCCAAGGTTGTTCAGCGCATTGATAAGGGCAATCGCCATCGCGGTATTACGAGCAGGAATCATCTCGGTGGCGAGCGCCCAGAATGGCCCTTTGATCATTGAGGCGGCACTGATTGCAATGCATAAAATGATAATGGTCGGGATGAGCGCATTGACAAATATGATACTGGTCAATGCAACTGCGCCTACTGCTAGAGGGATTGCCAAGTGCATGACTCGCTCCCCTGTCTTATCGGAGTGGCTACTCCAAAAGTACATGGCGACACTTGCAAACGCGAAAGGAATAGAATTAAGAAAGCCAATTTGCATGGTGGTGAGGTTGAAAGTACTGATGATCTGCGGCTGCCACAACGAGAGGCCGTTCGTGACAGATGTCCCGCCAATATAGATTAGAGTAAGTGCCAAAACATACTTGTTGCAGAAAAGCTTCCAAATATCAGAAAAAGAGGCACGAGTTTTTTCGGTTGGAACTTTTTCAACTTGGCCTGACAGCCAGGTTTTATCTCCCTCAGTCAAAAACGAGGCTCTACTTACGCTATGAGGGAGAACCCACAAGGCTGCAATGCCCAAGAAAATGGCTGGGGAGCCTTCAATGATGAAAAGCCAGTGCCAGCCACGCATTCCAAACCAGCCGTCGAGCAACAATAGCATTGCCGACAAAGGCGAGCCCAAGACGCTCGATAGCGGCAAGGCAATCATCAGGATCGCCACCGCCCGGCTGCGATGACCGCTCGGAAACCACAGGGTGAGGTAGTAGATGACACCGGGAAAGAAGCCCGCTTCAGTGACACCCAGTAAAAACCGGAGAATATAGAATGAGTACGGCCCAGAAACCGCGGCCATGCAACTGCTGACGAGACCCCAGGAAACCATGGTCAATGCTAGCCAGCGAACAGGACCAAAGCGTTCAAGAAGCATGTTTGCAGGTACCGCAAAAATGCAGTAAGCAATAAAGAACAGGCCTGCGCCAAAGCCAAACGCGGCATCGCTCAAGGCAATATCTGATTTCATCTGCAATGCGGCAAATGCAATGTTGACCCGATCAAGTGAGGCAAGGAAATATCCCAGTGTAACGAATGGAAGGATTCGCCACGCGACCTTGTTCATTACCCCGCGTTCAATATCTTGCTGTGCTTGTGTCATATTGATTTCATCCCAAGCAGTCAGGCCCGAAGTCGGGTGGTTTTTTATAAAAGTCGGTCGACGAGCCAGTTGTCGATTAATCCGGATATGGTCAGATTGTTTTTCTCAAGCATTGGTAAATGAGAATTTCCATATATCCCTTGTTCGGGCAAGTCCAATGCGTCAACACGTCCTCCAGCAGAAGCCAGGGCGTGGAAATAGGCGTCAGTTCGCGCTCTGATGGCCGGCCATCGTGCATCCAGGGGCAAGTGATCCCCGTATACCGTGAGGATCGGAGTCTCTTTTAGCAGGCGTTTTTCAATGCCTTCTTTCGTACCGGCCTGAGAGGGCTCTATCGCCACAATGGCTGCAACTTTGTGTGGTACTAATTCAGCTGCACGAATAGCAAAATGGCCACCCTGCGAATGAGCGATCAATACGACCGGTTGTTCCAACTCCTTGAGCATTTGAACGTAAGCGTTCAGGGTAAGCTCGTCGGTAGCTGCCCAGCGAGGAACAATCTGCTTCATGAACGTTTTAAACGCATGGAGCGGGAACTGGCAGTGCGGGTATGCAGCCCTCTGTAAGCTGCTGGCGCAGAGGTCACTGACACGTTTACCTATCCGGAATTGTGTGAACGTATCCTGGTGAGTCCGCAGTAATGCCGGTTCCGAAAACTCATCTTCTCGTGGTGCCCAGCCAGACCTTCCCCGTTCTACCGCATCAATATTAAAAACAGACCAGCCCCGTTTCAGAAAGTCGTTCAACCAACCAGGGCGCCCATCAGGGGTTGATTCCCATACTGCGCCGGTCATAGACCCACCATGACAAAAGACTATGGGGGGGCGGTCTTGAGCTGACGCATTTATGACAAACTGTACATACATCTGCCCAACACAAGCCGTACCATTGGGGTTGATCTTGACTGGCACTCCGTTTGGGGCCAATACGTACTCTTCCATGGGATTGTCGCAATAGTCGACATGATGCCCGCCTACAAAGTAAGAGCCAATGGAATTAATGCTCACTGGGTTTGAGGTTTCTTTAGCCGTAATTATCATAAGAAATTCCGGAAGTGGTCTTGAAGCTTGTTGGAAAGTTGCTTGATGACAGGAAGGCATGTATTTAACTTGCTGTCAGTCATTCTGGAGTTCGGGCCTCCAATGGTCACCGAACCGATGACAAGGTTTCGAATATCCAAGATAGGGAAGCTCAGTCCAACAACATCAGAGAGCCTTTCACTTCGGCTTATGGAAAACCCCGATGATTGAACATTTTTCAAATCCTCCTGGAGGGCCGTTTTGCGTGTTTCACGGTCGGCGCCAGACTTTGGAGCGAATACATCTTCCAGAATGGCCATTTGTTGATCGCGAGGCAGGAACGCTAGCATTGCTTTTCCCCGTGACCCCAGGTGCAACGGCGTTCGTTCGCCCGGATTGATGTTCAATTGGACATGTTCGCTACTCTTGGCAACCTGCACGCATACGGCGGTGCGGTTTTCGAGGAAGTTCAGGTAGACGGTCTCGCCTTGGCCCAGGGCTACCTCCTGGAGCCATGTCGCCGGGGCGTCGCAAAGCTGTAAGCGATCCCGGTACAGAACTCCGAGCTCCCAGAAACGGACACCCAATTCATATCGTCGTGTTTCAGGTTGCTGTCGAAGGAACCCCTTTTTCGCAAGGGTCGACATGATCCGTTGGACAGCGGACGGAGACAGCCCTGTCTGTTGGCTCATCTCCCGTACACCCCAACTAGGGTGGTGAGCAGTGAAATACCCTAAAAGCTCCAAGGAAATATCTAGTGTTTTCAGCGGCATGATCTTTTGTTCCTCTATTTGGAACACTGTTTCTTTATTAGGTTTGCAACTTTGTTCCTTCCTATAAAAGCTTGTCAAGCAATTGCTTGTAGGTCTATTCGTATGTTGATTTTTTGGTGTTAGTTGGGGTGGGTAAAGAATTTGTTGGAGGGGCGTGGTTTATTACTAATAAAGGGGTGTGTTGCTTGTTCCTTTATTAGCAACACTTAGTGTTGGCTGTGGCGCCAGTTAGCAGCTTGGCACTGAATGGCAATGAAACATTTCAGGGTATTAAAGAGCTTCTACTCTCTATATGCCTGTTTATCTCTCCCAAAAGACTACTGGCGGATGATCCGTTGGTGGCTGAAGTCACCGGACGGATCAAGCTCCGCAGCCATCATATGAAGGTCTAAGTGTGGGAGCGCATTCCATAGGGAGATGGCATCGCCTCTGAGACCATCGATATCCAGCAGTTCGCCGTTATACTCGCCGCTCTGCCTTGGAGCCAGTATGAATTCGTTGCCAATCGATGATGTTTTACCCGCCTTGCGTGAAGCCTTGGCGACGCGCCATGAAGCCGTGCTTGAAGCACCGCCCGGTGCCGGTAAAACCACACGGGTTCCGTTGGCGCTGTTGAATGAAGCCTGGCTGGCTGGGCAAACCATCCTGATGCTTGAACCTCGTCGGCTAGCGGCCCGCGCCGCCGCCGAGCGACTGGCCAGCGAGCTGGGGGAAAAGGTCGGGGAGACCGTTGGCTATCGGATCCGCCTGGACAGCAAGGTCGGCCCCAATACCCGTATCGAAGTGGTCACCGAAGGCATCCTCACCCGTCGCCTGCAGGATGACCCGGCGCTGGATGGCGTAGGCCTGTTGATCTTCGACGAGTTCCACGTTTTGCTGAATGCACAGAAACCATCACTTTCTTGTCAAAAACTCTCAAACAACGCCGTCTCAGTCTGGGGGCTTAATCTCCTCGCTTGATCCCCCGTCGTATACTGCTTCCCTGATTTGGGAGCCTCGATGATTTCACTACCTATTGACCTCGTATTGCCAGACCTACGAGAGGCCCTGGCCAACCGCCACGAAGTAATCCTTGAAGCTCCTCCTGGTGCTGGCAAGACCACTCGAGTGCCCCTAGCACTACTGAACGAGCCTTGGCTCGGTGATCAGAAGATCCTGATGCTCGAGCCTCGTCGATTGGCTGCTCGGGCCGCCGCTGAACGTTTGGCGAGTGAGCTTGGTGAGAAGGTTGGTGAGACTGTCGGATACCGCATTCGTCTTGAAAGCAAGGTAGGCCCACGAACCCAGATTGAAGTAGTGACCGAAGGCATCCTGGCTCGCCGGCTTCAAGATGACCCCGCGCTTGATGGAGTGGGTGTGGTGATCTTCGACGAATACCACCTGCGAAACCTCGACTCCGACCTTGCACTGGCTCTGTGCGTGAGTGCTCGTGAGCTTCTGCGTGAGGAGCCGCCACTGAAGTTGCTTCTGATGTCCGCAACGCTGGAAGGTGCTCGCCTTTCAAAAGTGCTGAATGATGCGCCTGTGGTCACCAGTGAGGGCCGGATGTATCCGGTCGTACCGGTTTGGGGCAGTCCATATCAGCCGGGCGAGCGTATGGATGCGCGAGTCACTGACACCTGTTTGGCTGCCATCAACGAACAGTCGGGAAGCGTTTTGGTTTTCCTTCCTGGGCAGGCAGAGATTCGGCGGGTGACTGAGGCGCTCAAGGAGCAGTTGAGTGGTCGTCCAGAGGTAATCGTATGTCCTCTATACGGCGACCTCGACTTAAATGCTCAGCGTGCTGCGATAGACCCGGCACCCAAAGGCTCCCGGAAGATCGTACTGGCCACGAACATCGCGGAGACCAGCTTGACCATCGAAGGTGTCAGAGTGGTGGTGGACAGTGGTCTCGAGCGAGTGCCGAAATTCGATCCTCGCAGTGGAATGACCCGGCTCGACACACAGCGTATTTCGAAGGCCAGTGCTACTCAGCGTGCAGGACGGGCAGGGCGATTGGAACCAGGTATCTGCTATCGCCTTTGGTCTGAGTCGCAGCACGAACAAATGGCTGGCTACAGTACCCCTGAAATTTTGCAGGCTGATCTTGCAGCCCTGGCTCTCCAATTGGCCCGGTGGGGAATGAAGCCGGAGGAGATGACCTGGCTCGACCAACCTCCATCAGCTCCCTTCGGCCAAGGTAGAGACCTGCTGAAGCGCCTGGGCGCACTCGACGATGCTGGACAGCTCACACCACACGGATCAGCCATGAGCAAGCTCCCAGCGCATCCACGGATCGCTCACATGCTCATTAAAGGCAACGCGATGGGGCTGGATGACCTTGCTTGCAACATCGCGGCGCTGCTCGGTGAGAAAGACATCTTGCGTGGTGCGGGTGCTGATCTTCACACCAGGCTGAGTGCATTATCCGGCGAACAACATTCACGTCGAGGCGATGGCTCATTTCAGCGCGTGAAGCAGTCTGCTCGGCAGTATCGATCCCTGCTACGTGGGAGTGCCGTCCATCCAGTCAGCGAACCCGATCACCCAAGATGGGTAGGGTGTCTACTGGCATTCGCCTACCCTGACCGAATCGGTCTCCAGAGGCGTGCAAGTGCTTCTGAGTACCGTCTCTCTAATGGGCGGGCTGCTGTATTTTCAGAGCCCGATGCTCTCACTAAACATGAGTGGCTAGTAGTGGCCGATCTGGGTAGTCGGCAAGGGCAGCGCGAGGAGCGGATCTACCTAGCGAGCGATCTCGATCCAGCCTTGTTCGATGACGAGCTGGCTGACCTTGTAAGGTCAGTCGATGAGGTTGACTGGGACGAGAGGGAGGGGGTACTCAAGGCTGAGCGGCAACTCAAGGTGGGGCAGTTGGTGCTGTCCGTAACCCCTTTGCCAAGTCTTGATGAGCAAGCTCGTTCGCTAGCCTTGGTCAATCTGGTGAGGCGCAAGGGCATCGAGCTTCTGCCTTGGAACCCTGAGTTGCGCCAATGGCAGGCGCGGGTCAATCTGCTACGTCAGTTGGATATCCAAAATGGCCAAGCAGAAAGCAAGTGGCCTGATCTCAGCGATACCAACCTTCTGGACACGCTGGAAGAGTGGCTCACACCGTACTTGGGCAAAGTCACGAGGCTCAGTCACTTCAGCCATCTGGATCTGTCATCGATTGTCAGAAATCTTCTGCCTTGGCCGCTTCCACAGGAACTAGAGGTTCAAGCACCCCAGACGATTCAGGTGCCATCTGGGTCGAATATCCGAATCGACTATTCGCAGCATCCTCCGATATTGGCTGTGAGGCTGCAGGAGCTTTTTGGTCTGTCAGAAACACCTCGGATTGCCCAAGGTAAACAGCCCCTGACGTTGCATCTTTTGTCGCCGGCGCGGAGGCCTGTACAGGTTACCCAAGATCTAGCCAATTTCTGGCGTAGAACGTACGTGGAAGTGAAGAAGGATCTTAAAGGCAGATACCCGAAACACTACTGGCCCGAAGATCCATTAGTGGCTGAGGCGACTGCCAAAGCCAAGCCTAGGAAGCCGTGACTTTCGGGCCAAATCAGCCTCACGTTCTGCCCGCTTTTTCTCCTCACGTCGCAGGCGAAATAGCCTAAGGCCATTAGGCGTGGACGCCACATGTCTTTTCCCATAGCCTTGGGCATCAAAAACCATGGAAGTAGGTGATGGACTCAAGCAATGCGGGGGGCGTAGCAGCCAAGCTTGGATTCTTGTATCAGGACTGTGCGGCGGCGCTTTTCGTAACCCAGATGCTACTCAACAAGAAGATCCAGGCTGTCAGATGCGAAGTTACAGACGACATCGATATCCTATACGATACGCATACTGAGTTCGTTCAAGTTAAGACTTCTGACAAGCCTCGCTGGTCTGTTAGCACGGTTACAAGTCGTACTCGTGGAGCTGATAAAAAGCTTATTGCCAACAGTTCAATTGTGCACAAGTCAATGCAGTGTGCATTCACGCCTATTGAGAAATGCAAGTTTCGGATCTTATCTCCTAGAGACTGTAAAGCGCCACTCGACTACTTAGAAATTGAGCTCTCAAAGCGAGACGGTAAGCCTGGCCGACAAAGCCTGATCGATGAGCTCGACGTAAAATTGCGAAAATATGTTGCGCCAGCAGGCAATTCTATATCCGACTGGGTTGACTCTTGTTCTTGGGAGGTTATACCTAGCTTAAGGCAAGTAGAACTTACAGGTCTTAGTAATATCAGAAATGCTGCCCTTAACCTGTATGGCGTAATTCTAAGTTCGGATTCAATGGTTGAAAGTATCTGGGTTAATATTTTAGTAGCTATGACTAAAAGAAGTGCGCTCGATAGGCGTGTGTACGTTGAAGATGACAAAACCTACCATAGAGATAATTTTCTTGCTTGGTTCAAGGCAGAGGTCTTATTTTATGATCGCGGAAATTCTCATTGCAAAGTTTATGTTCATCGCAAACTGCCAGATATATTAATTCAACTTCAGGCGCCTTTTTTAAGTCCGATTCCAACCAGGAATGGGCTTGCCCTACATCAGCGTTATCAGATGGGGCAGTACCGCTATGAGCACATCGCGAAGAATATTTGTTGTTGGTTTGACGAGCTCCTGTTGAGACCAGGTGAAATTGCCGACTTCATCAGTTCGACTGCTACGGAAAAATACAAATTATTGAGGTCACGTCTCGCTGATAATGCCAGAGACCTTGAGCGGTTTCTTGGAAATGCATTGCTGCATTCGGTCATGAGGCTAAGACATAACAGTCAGCCTATTCCGGCTACCCTCTACCTTGATTCTAAAGATGAAATGCGGGTTTTTGAAAATGTTCACATCGTACAGCGTGCTAAGGGAGGTGATGAGTTATGGCTTGGGATCAGCAAGTTAACAAAAGCCAAGACGTTATCACAGGTTTTAAATGATCTTAGAGATACACTGTACAATGATATTGTAAGCGGTCTGGATGGAGTGAGAGAAAAGGTTCTGGATGTCAAGGAAGACTCATATCTACTTAATCACGATATCGATGATATTCTAGATACCAGCAATTCGTTTGAAGATCATTTGGAACGCCTTCGATTTGTAATTTTTTTCGGCTATGAGTCAAGTTTGCTCACTATTCCTGAGACTAAAGGTCATGAGGCTAACCTGTACCAGGAAGCTTATGACCTCTTCGTTGATTTTATTTCCGATATCACCAAGAGTCCGGAATATTCACAATTTAATTTCGAGCTCTATCTCTATCCTGCCCCAAGCTTTGACGATTTATGTGGGTTGGTGGAAAAGAAAATGAGGGATGACATGTGAACAGGATTTACGACACTGCTCGGCTTCTGCTCGAAACAGAAGGAACATCAGCATTTAGCTATCTTCATGCTGCTGACAAGCTGTTGTCGAATCCCGTTTCATTGCATATGGGTAGGGATTTAGTTATCCGAGCCTTGGACGCTAGGCTGAAGTTTACGAACTACACGCCTTTGCTTCGCAACCTGGTACGCAAGTCTGGGCTGTATCCGTATTTGAAGAAAGAGTTCCAAGAGGTAACGGTCAGCGAAAAAGCGGCTTTAGGGATCTATCAGACTCCTTTTTCGGATGAAATTGTTTTCCATTCAATGCAGTTTCAAGTTTTTGAACTGCTTCGATCTGGACGCAACGTTGTTCTAAGTGCACCGACCAGCATGGGGAAGAGCGCAATTGTAGATTCGATAATTGGCTTGGGAATAGTGAGTAGAGTGGTTCTAGTTGTTCCTACTATCGCGCTAGCCGACGAAACGCGCAGGCGCCTTCAGGAGCGGTTCGGCGAATTCTATCAAATCATCCATCACAGTTCTCAGGAAGCGAATGGTGATAAGGTGATTTACGTTCTCACGCAGGAAAGGGTTAATGAACGACAGGATATTATCGGAATTGATTTCTTCGTAATTGATGAGTTCTACAAGCTTGCATTTCAGCAGCGGGCCAGTGGGAAGATAGACTATGAAAATGAGCGAGTTATCGAACTTAATATCGCTTTGAGTAAGCTGTTGAAGGCATCTAAGCAGTTTTATATGACCGGGCCTTTTATTAACAGTGTGACAGGCTTAGCGAGTCTCGGCTTCGAGTATACCTTCATCTCCTCCGATTTTAATACCGTGGCTTTGGATGTTGAGTCCTTCGACCTGTCTCCTAATGATGAGGAAGGTAAAGAGGAAGCGGTTCTCTCTATTGCAGACCTGTGTCGTGGTGAAGCGACAATAATTTACTGTAAATCCTCTGCTGTTGCTGGAGGAGTTGCAAGGTCTTTAGCCAAGCATGGGTTTGGTACTGAGTTTCATAGCCCTCATCTCGACTGGGTCGCCCAAGAGTACGATTCTGATTGGGATTATTGTGTCGCTCTACGAAGCGGAATCGGTCTTCACTTTGGGGGGTTGCCGCGTGCTTTGCAGCAGTACACTATTGATCTTTTTAATCAGGGAAAAATTAACTACCTTATTTGTACTTCGACGATAATCGAGGGGGTGAATACGATTGCAAAAAATGTTGTGATACATGACAACAGGGATGGCAATTTTAGCATTGATAAATTCACACATGGCAACATCAAGGGGCGCGCTGGTCGCATGGGTGTCCATTTCGTAGGAAAGGTTTATTGCCTAGAGTCGATTCCCCAGGACTCATTCAACCAAGAGGTGGATATCCCTCTCGGAATTCAAGATGATACGACGCCAATGAATCTTCTAGTTGGCGTTCAGCCTGAGCATCTTAGCGATTACTCTCAGTCCAGATTCGAACGAGACGAAAATATCGATGAATTTGGTGTGGACTTGTTGAGGCGCCATAGCTCATTCACTCTGGAGGCATTCAGAGAGTTGTATTCTTATGTTGAGATGTTATTTGAGGAATCCTTTCAGTCCACCATCTTCCATTGGATGCCTTCAGGTGAGTTTCTCAATGTTTTGGCTGAGGCACTTACGAGGTTCCAATCCGGCGCGCTTCGCCGAGTGCGGATCCCAACCAAGAATAGTTCGGTTATCCATGCAAAACTCACAAGTTATCTGTATACCCCTCAGTACGCAGAATACTTTAAGTCACAGATTGTTCAGTCGAAGGCGCGCTTAGAGAAGGGCGAGGTCGATAATCTTTCCACATGTATTAATGATGACCTCAAGGTGGTGGTCAATATTCTGGGGTACACAGTTCCAAAACTACTCGGTATTCTTGAGGATGTCGTTAAGTTGCATGCTAAGAGGCGTAATATTAATGCGAAGATTGATTATTCAAAACTTCGTGGGGTTTTTGAACATTACCACCTCCCATCTGGCCTGGCTGGCTTGGAGGAAATGGGCGTGCCGGTACAGACGCTCCAGAGGCTCAACACTCTCATGGATGCGCCTCATGACCTAGATGTGGATGAGATGGCTCAATACCTAAGAAACAACGAAGACCGTTGGCGTGGCTTGGGCACTGTGGATCGTTCCTTTTTGACGAGGACGCTTTATCCAAGCTCGAGATGATAAACGTTTGGGGGATGTATAATTGAGATCGGCTCATCCTTACTAGGACTGTCTTTGAAGCTCCTAAATAGCATTCGGAACCTAATCAGCCCCGACCGCCGCCCTGAGCGAGAGAAAACTCGAGAACGCGAGTTTATCCTGGCAGCGAACAGCCTGAAGACCCTTTCGGTCACCGACCGGGGCGGCATGTCTCTCGACCCCGAAGAGCTACGCGACCAGATAATCGCCTCGCGTGAGCAGTTGAAACATCTTGTTCACAAATCAGGAGCGCCTAACAGAGGACTCAAAGCAGCGGAAGATGCCCATGTGGAACCGCTATTGAGTCCCACCGTAGAGGCTCCGGTGAGCGCCATGGACTGTATCGAGGTAGTGGCTTGGCGTAGGTTGCCCAGTGGCGCTGCCGTGCGCTACGTATGCCTCCAGTCCACGAACACTGGCAGTTACTCTGTTGCGACAGCCAGCCTGTTCGCAGGAGCAATAGAGAGTCTCCCGACTTGGATCGACGGCAATACCAACAGGCAAACCGCGAATGCCCTACAGCTCGGTGATCTCCAGTGGTACCCGGCTGTGAGCGAGGCTATGGATGCATGGGATGCGGAGCTTTGATGACCCTGCGCTTTCGGTTGGGGCGTGTCCCTACGGGGAGCGGCTGTCGTGTACCGAGCCCTGTCGGTGCCAAGGTTCCGGCTCTTCGGGCTTCCATCCTCACGCCTGCGCGCTCCGCTTACCCGCTGGTTCTTTGCATTGATTTTCCGGTGACGGCGGAGATGCGTCAGGCGGAGTGATTACCGCCCAGTCGAACTGCAAACGCTATTTGCCCAGGTTCTGATAGCTGGCCGCTGACCTGGCCTATCGGGTGGGGCTATAGCCAGGCCATGCCAAATACATTTAGGATCAGGCCGTCCCGATCAGGAGAGTGGGTGTAGCAATGAATCTAACTGTTTTGGGTTCAAAGCTGTCTCGGTATCGCGAGCAGCTCGCGATGAGCAAGGAGGAGGTAAGTGCAGCCACCTGCATCCCCCTTGAGCGCCTGCTGTCAGTTGAAGCTGGCTCCCAAGCGCCTACGGGTGATGAAGTGCTTATCCTGGCCGACCTATACCACTGCAACTTCAAATTCTTCATCTCGAACGAGCAACTCGCCCCCTTTGAACAGACCGAAATCCTGTATCGCAGGCACGGCGCTGAATTCACCAAGGAGGATCGACGATCTGTGCAGGAATTCCTGTACCTCTGCGAAACAGAAGACTTCTTGATGAGAGAGCTTAATGCAAGGCAGCTCGAGTTTCCCGCGCCCCAGGCTTCCGGGCATTTTAAAAATGATGGGATCCGAGCGGCTGAAGCCTTTCGCCGCTTCAACCAGCACGCTAGCAATGCCGTTCCTCGGGATGTGTACCAAGAGATTCGCCAGACCGGCGTGCACGTATTTCGTCGGAAGCTTGGCAATTCCAACATATCAGGGCTCTTCCTAGCTCACCCTACGGCTGGGAAGTGCATTCTGGTCAACTACAGCGAAGACGTATACCGGCAACGGTTTAGCGCCGCACATGAGTTTGCTCACGCTCTTTTTGACGCGCAAACTGGCCCCAGTATCACGTATTCCCGCGCGGCTAAGGATGATCTTGTAGAAGTGAGAGCAAACGCTTTTGCTTCCCGGTATTTAATGCCTCCAGAGTTCCTTCGACAGCTCCCTGACCCAGAACAATGGACGCAGGCAAATACCGAGCATTGGGCTAATCAATTGCGTGTCAGCTGCGTTGCCTTGGGCATAGGTCTGAAGTCCGAGGGACTTATTAGCGGGCTAGCATTGCAGCGAATAAAGTCTTACCGCGTGCCGAGAGAACTTAAGATTGATCCCGAATTACCGGCTCAGTTGACGACGCATCAACGTGAACGTAAGGCCAGGTTACTGGAGAAGGGGCTATCTGATAGTTACGTAGCGCTATGTCTGGACGCTGAGAGTCGTGGCGTCATAACCCAGGGGCGTCTGGCTGAAGCCTTGCTTTGTGACTTGGGAGGGCTTCAAGAGTTGCTCAGCCTTTATGGAAGATCCTCCAATGGCCATTGACCCGTCCCGCTTCCATTTGATCAATGTGACAGACACCTGTTCGGTATGGAATGTCCTATCGTCTAGCACCCTGTACCGCGCTGCGCTGGCTGCGCAATGCCACTTCTGCGTCACGGAGTTCGTGAACTACGAGTGTCTAGTAAAGCCCCGCACATCACCAACCGACGCTGGCCGCGAGCTGCAGCGTCGACTAATTGATGCGCGTGAAAAGGGCCAGTTCCCGGTACATGCTTGCAGTCTCGATGATCTTCAAGCCATCAGTAGGTTGGAAAACCTTAGGCGTCTTGGAAAGGGGGAGTTGTCCTCTATCGCATTCGCCATGAGTCGTGGTTTGGCTGTGATGACCGACGATCAGGGTGCTAGAAAGCTTTCGGCGGCAGCTGGGAGTCATCCCACGCAGACGACTCCGCACCTGCACAGTTGGCTGATTTTTCATCGCAAATTGGATGACGCAGATCATTCCAACGTGATGACACAACACATAAGCATGGAGGGCTGTATTGCGCCTCACCTCGCAGACGCCTACGGCTTAGCTTTGCAGTGCGCTCGGAACGCGCATCCTCCTGAGCCTAAGCAGGCTTAGCGTAAATGTCGCGAGCTCAGTAATGAGCTCTTCAAGTTTGACGCGACCTTAATAGCCCCTTAATTCACTCTCCATTTCAGGACAAGATGAAAACCACAGATAGTCATGGGCCATCACTGTGGATAGGATGAGTTTCCGGACGAATGAGGGAATATGAAATATGAGCTCTGAATTGATGACCACCGCAGTGTGCTGGGAGGTGGGCGCCAACGTGTCGGCAGAGTACGCAAAAGACAACTCCACTTTCTATTATTTTTGTCCTGAGCAGAACTGCTTGGAAAAGGTCGTCCCAGCGCAAAGGAACAACAAATTTTTTAGGGCGCCAAACAGGCATGTCACGGGATGTAAGAATGAAAAGGAATCCATTGAGCACTCCAATGTACAGGGAGAGCAAAAAAAAGTTGCAATGGCAGTAGCACCCACGATCATCCCAAGCCACTTAGGCGCAGTTCCTGCTACGAAAAAAAAGGCCATGCCTACGCGAGCACAAATGCTTGCGCTTGCTCAACAGGTTCAGAGCTCTCCAGCAATCCACCCTGGCACGCTACAGGAAGTTGTCGATGCTTGGAGAATTTTGAGCATGAACGAACGAGTCGAGCATCAGCTCTATATAGAAAATGAGCCGCTCAATTACTTTGATGCATTCGTTCCGTTGAGTCACGCTGGGGAGGATATCAGCTCAGTAAACTGGAGCAATACCATTGTTTTTGGAACTGCATCGGTTAACTTATTTAACGGCTCGTTCTATATCAAAACGTTCAGAAAATTTTCCAATGGTGCTAGCAGAGCACAAATCCGGGTTAGGGTAAGGCCGAGCGAACCCTATTTTAACCTTCTGGTAGATGGCCAAAAAATGACGCTATTCCTGCGCACATCCATGCCGACCATAGACGCCAGAAATAAATTTTTCGAAATCCAACCCTCGACGTTATATAGCGGCTTTGCTATTGGCTAGTAACACCGTGATGAGGGAATCATTCGCGCCAAAGGCCCCAAGTCGGCGGATTTTCGACTATATCAATCGACGTGCTGAGCTCGTACTGCATGTGTTCAAAAACTCTGTCGAGACTTGGATGAGCTTTCGACTCTCGCAGGACATTCACTAACGTCAATAGCTCCCGCCCTTGAGCCACCGGCATTTGGATATCGCAATACACGGTGTCATCGCTGTCTCGTTCCACGTCTTTTCTCCGTCTGCATCAATCCAGCTTGGGCTTACTGCTGGCAGCTCTGTGTGCCTCGAGGTGCTGCATCTCTGATTCCCAACAAGCCAGGAATTTATACCAGTCCGCAGCGTAAGGCCCATCTAACAATCTGGTCGACCCGATACTCGCCTGACTGAAGCGCTCCCTCCAGGGCTGGGGGATAGTCTGCTCCAAAATGATGTCGATTCCGGAGTGGTGATACTGCACGGTGACACAATCCCGAAGCTGGTTGAGCTCAAGTGCCTTGTCAGCATGAGGGGAGTCTTTTCGCTCTTGAAGTTCAAGGTCATCAAGAATGGATAAGGGATCGAACGCCTTCGAATCGCCTGGAGATATGTTCGCAAGCATCCACAAAGCTTTTCGTCTCTTGGCCTCCAGTTCGCGGAGTTCATCGTCGGGCATTTGAGTTACCTCTTGTTGGCGTTGATGGCGTGCCGCCTGCGGCGTCAGGCTGCTGTGAATCGAGCCCCGCCAAGGCGTGTCTCGTCCCTGCGGGCTCGCATCCCTCACGCCTGCGCGCTCCGCTTGCTTGGTGTCTGAGCCTATGGGAAGCATAGATCGCAACGCATCCTACCCTCATGATTCGGAGCTCGGCATCGCTATTCGAAGCGTTCTGTTATCGTTCTAAAAGTAATTTAGTCGCTCTTATTCATCAGCCTTCTGGGGAGCCGGGAATGGACACAACTCGACGCGTACTAGGCAGAGCCTACCAAACGGTTCGCGATCTTGAGCGTCTGCTCATTGAAGAGCGCGCCGAAGCTCTATCTGCTGCAGGCTACCCGCTGCCAGATGATGATCCGGCTATGTACGCTGAGCAGAGGCTCAAAGAGGCCAAGGAGGCTCGTTCAGCGCAAGTTGTTGGCGTTCCCGAACAAGCTTCAACTCAGAAAGATTTGCGAGGTACGTGAGAAGTGATCTTCGGTCGAAGTAGCCTGAAAATACGCTTTAACTAGAATGTAAACATTCCTGATTCTGCACACCGGGAGGCCGAAATGGACTTGCTAAAGCCCTTGTACGAACAGGACAGGCTTCATCCACACTTTCGCACCATATCTGACGGACGACCCGGCAGGCTTTACCAGCGAGAGGAGCTGCAACGCTGGCTTGATGGATTTCCAGACAGGGATAACAAATTCGTACGTGAGTTTCAGACCACGTTTAACTCAAGCTTTTGGGAAATCTATCTTCACGCAGTGTTCCGCGAGTATGGCTTTGCTTTCGACTGGACTTATCCAGCCCCTGATTTCCTAGTTTCGTCAGCAGACATTACGTTTACGGTGGAAGCAACCACTGCCAACCATTCCATTGACGCTACCCCGGAGTGGGGTAGGCCCATGACAGCGGAGTTCTTTGAAGACGTTGATTTCAATGAGCTCAATCGGGTCGCGATAATCAGGTTGGCCAACGCGTTCATGAGCAAATCACAAAAATTCCAAGATAAGTATCAGCATCATCCGCATGTCCAAGGACGCCCATTTGTCTTAGCAGTAGCTCCGTTCGAACAGCCGGGTTTCAACCTCCAGGCTTACCGGGCTATCGAAGCCCTGCTATTCGATTACTACGTAGATGAAGCGGAATACCTGGCTAATCCGGAGCGCTTTCCTAACGGATTAGAGGGGAAATCTTTGGGAAGCGTACAGAAAGATAACGGTGCTGAAATCGAACTGGGGTTTTTCGATTGCTTGCGCTTCAGCCACATTAGCGCCGTGATATTCAGTAATCTGGCCACTTGGGGAAAAGTAGATGCCATGTGCGGAAATCCGGATGCGGTCATATCGTCTGTCTGGTCGCTACCGAATGGCGAGATGAAGCGCACTGTGTCCAGAGGCAACGAAGCCTCAGAAGGGATCACCGATGGGCTGCGTATCTATCACAACCCTTTTGCTACAACGCCGTTGCCGCTTGAAGTATTTCGACGAGAAGGTGTGATGCAGATGTGGGCTGATCCTTACGCTCGATCACTCATAAGTGAACAAGCCGAGAACTGCTTACAGTCCAGGACGGCTATGACTTTCTTTGTAAAGGATGATGATCCCTCTTGCGAGGGCTTATCTGAGAAAATTTAGCAGTGCGCTCTGGCCAATCCGGCTAGGCAGCAATTTGCCTGTGGATTGCTTGATATCCTCAACGAATACCGATGCAGACCTTACTCGACCAATCGAAGTCGTGACGGATATGTCAAAAAGCCGTGCAATGGGCTCAACCGCCTACCAAGCGAGCGATCAACCATTTTTTTTGTGTTGGGGCAAACTACGGAAGATGCGCTTGATACCCTAGGTCGTCCCAGAACACATATGCTCAGATGATTTCAGGGAGAAGGAAAATGGCAAGTGAATACTCGCTATCAGATGTGCTGGAAAGGATGTACCAAAATCAGCTCGCCCTTGAGGCTGCTCTCATGGAGCTAACCCTCCAGGTGGAAGCCCAAGGACATGCGGAAGTTGGCGACAACGTTCGTGGCACGCTTTACACAACTGGTGAGAACGCTGGCCATATCAAACAGGGGCTGGCCCGGCTCAAAAAACTCCCATGACCCAGCCGCTTTTCGATTTTGATCTCAAACGCGTTTCCCGCACGCATTACATCACTGGCAAGGCTGCGATCAACTTTCCGCACCCTGGAAGCATCACTGGCGGATGGCATTTCCTGTCCTACTTCGACCGCGATTCGGGCGTAGCGAAAGTGTCCTTGGCAGGTATTCATTATCCAGATACGACCGATTTCTTTGGAGACGCTGGAGTCATCGACGTAACCGACAAGCTTGCGATGCGAGGCTGGTCAGAAGACGGCAAAAGGCTGTTCATGGCGGATCACTACAGAGCTGTAGCTGACATGGTGATGAAATGGGTGCTAAGTGATTCTAAGCACTGCAACGTCGAGGTCGCTGATTGGTTTCCCTCTTCCGAAACGAAGCAGCGGCTTTTTGAGATCCTAAATTCGGGAAGGCCCAAACTTTTAGATCCCGACAAGCTGCAAAAAATGGAAGCTTGGCTAAGCTCGCAGTAGTCCGAAGGACAGATCTGCATGGCAGCCGGCGTATTGCGTTTTAAGCGGGAGCAATGGATATGCGCAAAAAGTCCCAGTCGTGGTTTATCCCGCTCCTGATTCTTTTTGCCGTCCTGTGGGCAATGGGGAAAAAAGACACGCCTCAAACCCCGGTAGAGCCGAGCGCTCTGAGCACGCTAGTATCAACCACGCCGACGTCTCCATCCCCACCCACGCCGACCTCCGCAACTGAGCAGTTCGTGAGCGCTGATAACCTCAATGTCCGGGATCAACCAGGCGGAAAGGTCATCTCAAAACTGAAGCGCGGGGAGAAGGTTCAAGTTTTTGAGACCCGAAAGGATTGGGCGCGCATCAGCATTGATGGTCAACCTTCAAAGTGGCTTTCGTCCAAAAGCCTGTGTAGCGGCTCAGACTGCTACGTCGTTTTGAGGCTAAGACCAGCGATTCAGCCGAAACAGCCTGCTCGTCAACAGGCCCCAGCTTACGGTTCATCCTGCCCTTGTTCCTCTGGGAACGTGTGTATCGGGCCTCGCGGTGGTCGATATTGCATTACCTCTGGCGGTAACAAACGATACGGTGTCTGATCTGCTGTTCACCATTGAGACAATCTGCAACGATCACACCTAGTTACAGTCCAAAAGGACACATATGCCAGCGTTCAGAGGATGCACTGATGAAGGTGTTCATAAGCTCCGTAGTAAGAGGTTTCGAGCAGTTCAGAGCCGCCGCCAAAGACGCGGTGGAGACACTGGACATGAAGCCGGTCATGAGCGAGCACTTCGGAGCGCGAACCTATTCCTCGGAGCACGCCTGCCTGACAGAGGTCGATCAGTGCGACGTTTATATCCTGATTCTTGGCGCTAACTACGGCTATGAACCTCAGCCAGGTCTCTCGGTTACGCAGCAAGAATTCCACCAGGCAGTGAGCAAGCGTAAACCGATTCTGGTCTTCATCCAGCAGACTGACTTTGACGCGAAGCAGGCCGTGTTCGTCAACGAGGTGTCTGACTACAAACAAGGTTTTTTCAGAGCCTCATTCTCAGACCCCCAAGAGCTGTTGAAAGCTATTGTCCAGGGCCTGAGTAGAATGGAGAAATCCAAAAGCGCAATTTCTGAGAAAGCCTTTCACGAGCGCATTACAGAGGCATCAAGCTCTCGCTCCTACGGCGGTCACTCCTATGCGCCACAGCTTGAGTTCGCATTTCTGCCACAGCCCGTTGAGCAGCACGCTGTGCACGGAGCGGCCCTACGCCGTGATGAGATTTTCCATAGCTTCCATAACCTGGGCTTGGCGAAGTTCAAGCAAGGTTACGAAGACTGGGATGACAAGTTGTTCACAGGACTGAAGTCCGGAGATACGTCTTGGCGCGTTTTTGACGACGGGCTCGTCCTTTTGGAAACTGACGCAAGTGTGCCAGTCGAGGGGCGTACGGCTGGTCTCTATTTCGTGTCTCCGACCAACCTATCAAAGCTAATCATGTCCTGCTTCGAGGTGTCCGGATTCAACAGCGGATGGTATCGCATTACCTTGAAGAATTTAGACATGGCGAAGATAGAGGAGCCGCCAGCGACTGCCCCCAGCAGCTATTCGATGCCTATGCGCCGTGAAAAGATCGTTAGTGAGTCACGACTTTTCATCCCTGCCACACGGCCCATCGTGGAGCAATGGATACAGGAAAGCATCGTAAGAATGGCCAGAAGTTTGGCTTATTGATCAGTGACACCCGTGCCTCTGTCATTTTGAGCCAAGGGGGACTTTTAATCGTCAACGTGCCACAGGCGCCCAACAGTGCTTCTGGGTAATTCCAGTTGCCGGCAGACCTCTGCCTGAGAAAGACCTTCTGCCTTTAGTTTGCGTACTGCCTCGAGCCTTTCTGCGGCTGCGATTCTCTGTGGTGTGGTGATCTTCTGCGGCTCGGCAGGCAGCGCTTCATCAAGAACTCCTAACCGCATGAGTTCTATCATCGATTCATTCAAGACAGAGCGTGCTGTCTTCCCCTCATCGGCTGCGGCCACCAGAGTGAGCAGCGACAAAGGCGTTAGGCCCAGCGCATGCGCCAGATCCGCACTCAGATCAATAGTCGGTGTCGTCGTCGCAGCCTCCAAGCGGCTTATGTGAGCCTGGTCAGCTTGATGCTGGAGGTCTGCTTGCGATAAGCCATTTCGAATCCTCAGCCACTGTAGCGTCGCCGCATAAGCCTTCCGCAGGGACATCCAACCTACCTCTCCAAAAAAGAGACGGTATGACGCGTTTGATAGATCCCACACAAATGCATATAATCATATCGATGGGATTCCTGGCTTGTTGCCCGGTATTTTACGTGTTCGCAGAGCCTGATTTTTGGGTTTGCACCATGAGGATCATCAATTTATGGGTAATTCTTCGGAGCATGAGTTGCTCCGCGAGGGTGAGATATCGTCCTTTGGAACAGAGCTACCTCAAGCCGAAATAGAGGCATTGGTGTCGGATCGTTTCGGTCGGAAACCGTACTGTTTGGTCGAGGATTGGCTGATCTTTCATGTGGACGAGCCTCCTGAATCGCTCGCCAAGGTGCGCGCCATAGGCCTGCAGACAATGTTCCTTTATTCCCATTGCGTGACCTACGACAGCCAGGGCCGGTTCCCTCCAGGGGGCTGGGTACGCTCGACCCTGTGTAAGTCGTTCGACGGCGTTTGCCTGTTCGAGACCCGGAATACGGTGTACGCCTTGGTAGGCAAAGGGCGCGAGATGACCGCATCGCTCAAGACAATATTCGGCTTATGTTAATCGCAGGCGCTAAGCAGGCCTGCTCCACACGAGATGCACGATGTTCAGGATTAGCATGCAAGACCAGGCCGGCCCGGTGGGTATGTTCGGGGACGGTCTCGCTCACTTCCACGCCATGTCGCGATCCTTGGTTACTCATTGGTATCACGTCAGTCTCAAGCGCCGGCATGAGGGACGGTTCGTAGCTTATGAAGAGATGCTGAACGATGAGCCTCGCTTGGTGGAGCTGCTGGTCTCCCAAGACGAGAGCATGGTCATTCAAGATGTCCAGGTCGTTACCCCGGCATGGATGAACAAAGGGTCAGGCTGGAAGATGGAAAAGCTGAAATCGCTTTCCATGGGGTTCAACCAGGCAGAAGTGCCGATCTGTGTTCTGCACGTCGAGAGTGGTGATGTGTACGTCAATACCCATCAGCGCGACCTCGATGTCGATGCCTTGGTTGGGGTCAGGGAGCTATATCGGCGCAGTGCTGCAACCACCGGCGTAGCCTCAGCGTCGGAGGCTCTGTAGCTATGGACGACATCAATACCGTCGCAGTCGATTTACACGAAAAGCGCTACTCGGACTTCGACCTTCTTCGCATCGCCAAAGCAGTGAATCAAGACTACGACGGGCTGGTCACGGCCTACCTGGTGAATGTCCATATCCATGCATGCAGCGCCGTTGGCGTGGTGTTCAGTCACATTTGCCCTGGGCCGTACGAACGATTTGCAGATGGTAGGCTGATTCGGACATCGGACATTCATTCCGTTACGAAGGAAGGTAGGTTTTGGGTGATCAACACGGTCAACTCGAAGTACGTCATTGCGACGTTCAGGCGGGACGTCGGGCGCCGTAGCCTGCGAGAGTTCATGCGCATCGCGGGAGACACGTATCTGCCAACGCCTGATCGCCTCCAGTAAGCCCTTCGTTACTACCGGGCTGGCTCATCGCTCAACGAGCCTAGATTTCCAATAGGCGCAATGCAGGCATAGAGAAAATTATGCTTGGGCGACATTTGTGTCGAATACGCGACAGCATAAAACGCTCTCCCTTGAAACGGTTTTTCAAAACCGGAGATGTATATTTTGAACTCAAAAGAAAAGCAGCAGTGCCTGCACCTTCATATTTTTCCTTGTAGGAGTTAGGCAGGTTTGCCGAAAGCTTTTTCGATGTGACCTCTTCGATCTGACAGCTTTTTAAGCTCACTCTCAAGCAGATACAATCGCTTAGGGTTGCCCCTCCGCACCTTGTAATCTACTTGTCAATTTGGGGCCGTAGGCCCCGGCTCGTTTTTGCCATCCAAAGCCAAGTATTTAATTCTACTTTTTTGTAGGGCATCCGGGATTTGGTGTGAGTAGTGAGCGAGAAGATCCAGCGATCAGCTAGAGGCAAAGCTCCGTCAATTCACCATGCGCGGACGGGGAGGGGAATCGCCGGAAGGCAGACTCAATGCAGGTGAATATTCCCGACGCAGCCTTGCTAATCGCCGTAGTGAGTAAATGCGCCGGGTTCGGTTGAGAAGACTGTCGACCGCGTCGTACCCTGAATGGATATCCTGCCCGCATAATGGAAAATCCATGCTTCTAAAACGCTTTCAAATCCTCACTCCTATCGCGATTTTCACCGCGATATCCATCACGTTCTGGATCATCCAGCTCCGCCTTTTCGATGTCATAGGCTGGAATTACAATGTCTGTCATGCGCTGTTCGGGTTCACATTTCCACTTGCGCTCAGCTACTTCGGATTCACTGTTGCCAAGCTGCAGCGCCCCAAGTTGTCTGAAGTCATTCGCAATGCGCTGAAAATTCCCCTCCTATGGTGGCCATCTTCATTCGCCAGGCTTTTGTTCCGCTCCATTGTCAGAGACGTTAACGAGGGGATCCCTTGGACTCCTTGGATCGGCGTAGTGATCACGCTGTTTTTTTCCGTCGGAAATGAAATGTTCGTTGATCCTGCCACCAACGGTATTCCGTTCATAAATGCGTATGATCATTTCGTGGCCGATGTGGTGGGCATGGCTCTATTTCTCCTCGTAGCTTCTTTCATCCTACGAAATAGACTGCGTTCAATCGCCGTGTTTCCCATCCGGGCGGCGAGCGATTGATGTTACGTGCCCAAGTCAGCATCCTTCCGCGATTCTGAATATCTAATATCCTGCCGTTCAACGTAGAATTCGCGCCCCGTCCTCTGCGACCAACCCAGCTATATGAGCGTCGCTTTCGCCGAAAGCTGGGTAAAATTTGCAATCAGGAATGAGCTTGATGCTTTTAGGATTTCGCAATGAGTAGGGCACGCCTGGATATCGCCCAGGAGGGGAAGTTGTGGGAGATGGCCCTGGAGCATTTGGGCTCAGACGGCCTGCTTCAAGCGGTAATAGATATGTGGAGCCGTTCCGCCCCTCCGCCCAGACCACTCGTTGAGCATCTGTCCAACAATGAGGCCAGCCAGGAAGTCTTGCATATTCTTAAAATTGCCCAGCAGAGGGTGGGTGCTGTCGTACCAGGTCGAACGCCGGATGCGGGCACAGTCACACTGTATGCTCGTCACGCTAGCAACTTAGCTGATGGGCTCATCACCCTCCTGCCAAAGGTGCAGCTTTCGCGAGCCTTGCGCGGCTCTTGTATTGAAATCGAACTGGGAATTTGACGTCTAGGCAGGCTCCCCTACGATACCGGTCGGCAACAATCCTGGTGGAATTTGTCGAGATAATTACCACCCCTTTGAGATCTTCCATGAGTTCTGACTTAACTGAAGAAGAAATGCGTCGCGCATTGTTTGGTGCGACTGAGCCCGAAGAGGTTCCTGCGGCTCCAACGCCTCAACCGGCGCCAGAGGTCGTTTTTACCAAGCCGGTATCAACTCCTTCGCCTAAGAAGAAAGCGGCGAAATCATTCACGCCTAGGCTGAGGGTTACGCTTCGGGTTGGAAACGAATTCGAGGGGAAGATGCACGAGTTAATCCACGAGGCCGACACGTTGAGTTCGTTGCTTGCTGAGCATGAGGCTGTGAAGGCTGCCAAGAAAAAATACAAGTATGTGGAAGTGGTCTCAATCAAATCGATGTAGGTGAAACGCCTGCTACGAAGTCGCCCCTGAGCAGAGCGTCGAGCCTTTCGATTCCACATAGGAGGCGTTTCAAACTTTCATGATGAGACCCTGATGTCAGAAGTAGGCCATTAGGCCAAACGGGCGGAATGCGAAAGATGTTTCGATCAAAGACTGTTCACGCCTAGCACATGAATGAATAATCAACGATTGATAGAGTCCCAGAACCTGAAGTTCATCTTCTCTTCCATGTTCTGGATACCCTGCGCAACCTTGACCAGCGACTCATGCGGAAGATTTCCTACCCGAGCTTGGGCCTGCACCTTAGCCAAAAGATCTTTTCGCTGCTTGTCTCGATAGCGGTTCAGCTTCAGACCAGCTATCAGCGTGTGAGCTTGTATTGCCATCATTTCCTTATACTCCTGAAAGAACGGGAGAAAAGGGCGCACCGTTTCAGTTATGTCCTGGCACACCTCGCCTTTGTCTGCGAGTTTGTCGAAATGACACGGATTGACCAAAATTCCTTGGGGGATTTTGATGCATCGAACCTTGCTGTCCCGGTAGACCTTGCTGACTAACTCCGAGCAGTAGGAGAATTTGATGCCGGCCCCATTGGTAGGTCTGATGCTATATGGCTGCTGTAGGTAATATGCACAGCGCGTGAGCATGCGATCCCTATCATCTTCAGTCACCGCGTTGAATCGGATGACCCGCCAGTTATCCTCGACGTCACTCAGCACTTCGGCAATCGTACGGTGCTTAACGCCGACACCTGGGTTGGCATCGATGCAAACGAAGTCTGCATGCACCATAGCCACATGGCTCGCCCTCGCTTTCGAATAAAATGGGATTTGGGCTGCCACCAAGGCTTTGGATCGAAACTTCTTACCGGTAACAAGGATGACGTCCCCGCTCTGGAGAATCCCGCTAAACTCGATAATTTTGGAGAAGTATTCATTCTCTTGACGCCTGATCATCGCTCGGTACACAGGAAACTGATGCTCCGGTACGCCGCTGATTCGGGCCACAAAGTCAATTTCTTCATCGGGCTTGGCTGCAAACTCTTCAAACGACTTTGCAGCGCTTTCCTCGTTGGCCATGAGTTTAAAAACGTCTGCACGGGCCAGGTTGCGAAACTCTTCCGCAACCTCTTCTAACTTCTTCACTTTAGCTTCCTTTGCCCATTAAGTGTGATGGCACTATGCCTTCCGAGTCTTGAGAATTCCATTTCTCAGATCTCTAGTCAAATGCTCTGCATCAGGCATAGCTGTCCGGGGCGTTAGAAAATGGTTCCCGGTCTCTAATGTCGGATCAAGCAGTAGTCCACGACTCGAACACTGCAAATACAAAGACTTAAAAGTGGTCGGAAAAGAGCAACGCCAAAGTTGCCAAAGAAAAGAAATGGCGCCACAAATCCGTCATTTACATTTGCTGAGAGCGCTGTTTCAGAGGAGAAAACGGCCACACGAAGGGAGAGTGTTTCAAGTTGTTTCTGGTCTGCAAGGTCGTAGCCCGCGATTTAGAAGGCCTGGGCATCCATACAGGATAAAAATGGATCCAACGCACAGTTTGCCCACAACTTATCCACAGCTTTGCCATCTTGCAATGTCAAAGTGACCACATTATCTTGTAGGTCATCTCGACATCGGCACTACATGTTGTGTTTTTTGGCGGGAGGCTGAGGTTTCAGTGAACACAGCGGGTATGCGTGCAAAGTTTGGTCGCCGCGCACACATACCCGCCTATCCCTGAACCAATGCAAACACTGGTGGGACGCGCATTAGAGAAAAACCGACTTTGGATGTCAACCATTCAGCTCGGGTTTCCGCTCAAGGGTCGTTCCTGCCTACTTGATATTCATATAGTTACAGGAGCACCTAATCGTGCCTAAAAACCCTAAACAAACCTCGGCTTCAGTCGCCAGCCTGGCTGCCAAAACCCTGAGAAGCGACAGCTCCTCAGCCATTCAAAAAGAACTGGCAGGCTCGGCAATGGCTCAGGTTTCCAGCGGTAAGCAAACCGGTGCTGAAATGGAGACGAAGGCCAGTCACGTCCTCGACAGCAACAAGTACAACGCCACCACCAAGACCCTCGCGGCCTCGGTACTCGCCCAATCGAACAAAGAACGGGGTAAGTAAAAATGGCTCAGTATTTCGTCAACCGCAACGCACAGACCAACGGTGACCACGAGGTGCATACCAGTACGTGCATCTACTTGCCAGCAGCCCACAACCGTCTTGATCTTGGTTACCACACCACCTGTGCGACTGCTGTTCGCCAGGCTCGCAACACCTACCGACAATCGAACGGTTGCCGGACATGCTCCTCGGTGTGCCATACCCAGTAGATCGAGTCTCGCACTCAGGTTTTTGACTGATGGGCAAGCCAGCTTGTTTATGGGCTGGCCCCATTTTATTGGGTGTTAGTTTTCCAGGAGTTTACGCTATGAGCTATTTGGTCTACTGCACGTTTGATTTGAAGAACGCCTCGGCCAAGGATTACGAGAACGCGTACGCGGATCTTCAGCGAATCGGTCTTGCGAAGGTAATCACGGGAGACAAGGGGCACAACGTAGTGATCCCTACGACCTCTGCGATGGGTTTCTTTACTGGTAAGGACGCGGGTGCTGTTCGAGATGATATCCGCACCTCGGTCGAAGCTGCATTCCGAGCACGGTCTCTGACTTCTGAGATTTTGGTTGTGGTTGGCACTGATTGGGCTTGGGGCGCAGGGACGACTTAATACTCTTCGTCTTGAACAGCTGGAAAAAATCACAGGAATCCAGAGATGGTTCCTTCGATAGCCTGACTGAGCGAGCAAAACACCTCCGTTTGGAGCATCACATCACTGAATCGCTGCTTTTGAAGGACGGCATTAACTATGTTGAGCGTATTTTCGAAGCTCTCATCACACCTCAATTCTCTGGTGGATGCTGATCCCACACTCGCAGTACAAGAAGCTCGTGAACTCTTTCTAGATGGGCCGAATCGTCTAAATATGATGTCCCTGCGTGCGGCCACTTTAGTTAATGCCGGTGCCTCGCTTGGGCGCCAGGATGCAATTGATGAGGGCCTTGAGCTCTACCGCGAGCTTCACAACCTATATCCGACGGCAGATATCACCTACAACTTAGCAAACGGTCTCGTGGAAGCCGCAAACTGTGGATTCCATAATTCCGAATGGTTAGATCATCAGGAACAGACTCGCGCCTACAGAGGTGAAGCCCGACAATGCTATTGGAGGGTGTTGCAAGACTTGGATGCCGATATGGAATTACGCACGCAGGCTTGGACGAACATCGCTAATTTGTTCGAAAAAACCTACCGGCTTTCTGAGGCCCATGACGCACGTCTTTCAGCGTTGAAGGTTGATCCCACGAATGGCGTCGCCGCGTTTTGTGCAGCATTGGGTCTGATGTGGCTTTTCCACCGAGGCGGCTACTCTGAATTGACACGCATGGAGGCCGTGATGCTAGCCAGGCAGGCACTTCTAAATAAGGAGCGAATCGTCCAGTACGCCGGCGCACGCGTAGCGGCCAAAGTTGAAGCGCTAGCAGATGAGTTAAGTGACCCGCCATCGCGGCCTGAGCATATAGACCCATTCATCAAATGGGTGGAGGAGGAGCGCCTGACGTTAGCCCCAACTGTCGAGCTCGTCGATCCATCCTTGGGCAAGCTAGATTGGCTTACCCTTCCAGGAATTCTCGAGCGTGAGACAGATATGGGAGGGAGCCCGCCGCCATTGTTTGCCATGTTCAATCTGCTGAAGAGCGATTTTCTGTTAGCCCGAGATTTGACATGGCGTGCAAGTGATGCAAGCGTTTGGCCGAGGACAGGACAGTTTGCGGACACGCTCGATTATGCAATGTACGGCCCTGACACCTCGGCACTTATGCTGGCACATCGAACAGCCCTTGACCTGCTCGACAAGGTAGCCGTAACGGCGAACCACTATTTCGAGCTTGGATTAGCTCCCAAAAAAGTAAGTTTCGGAAGGCTATGGAGAGATTCCGCAGACAAGAAAACAGGTACTCCGCTCGCAAAAAAAGTAGAGGTACTAATTCGTGCAGGCGTGTACGCGCTGTACGGCTTGGCTGAGCTGGCAGAAGACTATGATGGCAACGAGGGAATTCTCCGCTCACAGAAGGATCTGCGGAACGCGGGTACGCATCGATTCGTAGTGCTTCATGACTTTGGAGATCCCTCGCGAGCGAGGCAAGCTCCTGAAGTCGAGCATCTCAATCACTCAGATTTTATTAACGAGACCCTAGGTGCGCTTCGAGTCGCGAGGTCTGCAATTCAGATGCTCGTGCTTGCAATCTCTCAGCAGGAGGACATCTTGAGTAAGCAGGCAGATGGAATTATCGGAACTATGATCGTGCCTGACCACCATTGGATTCGCGGTGAAGATAAGCTTTGATTCCTTGCCGCTGACCAGTCAGCATATTTAATTCAGGTAGTGCTTAACTCGAGCCCGCCCACCGGGTAGCTGGCCGATATACCACTGTGTATTTTGCAAGGTTGGTGCTTCCTAGCAGGATGCCCATTACTCTTAAAAAGGACTTATAAGTGAACGCCATCCAGAACGCCCTCAAGATCGCCGCACAAAAACAGATCGAATATCGGAATCAAGCCAACATTGCATCGAGGGATGCGCTGCTCGTTTGGGAAGCACAACTGAGCGGTTTGATGGAAAGCATCGAAGAATGGATACAGCCGCTGTATGACCTTGATGGTTTCATTACTGAGGCGAAGGCGTCCGCGTACCTCGTCACTGACAGCAGTGGTCGGGAAGAGGAACGAGAAGGTAGCTCGCTGCGTTTGTCGTTCGCCGACACATCGCTATTGATCGCACCGAAACATTTCAAGGTAGAAGGCAGCCTCACTACTGCGACAGGCTCCGTTGAGGTGTATGGAGAAGGAATGGTGGCGCCGTACGAGATAACCTATATCAATGGGCATTTTGATTCGATCAGAAGGCAGGGCAATAACCTTTTGTTTGGTGAACTCACGTTCAACCAGATCCTGGCGGCTGAAGTCCCAAGGCTGAAGCCTCCGATTTTAGAGGCCTGATGGAGGAGAAGGGTTGTTGCCAAGAAAATTGATGACAACCCTCTCAGCAGCACTTCCTCGGGCAATCGCGAGTTTTGCGTTGGCAGCAAAACCTCCCTCGACAAGATGCCGGCGACCGCGTAGTGCGGTCGTCCGCCATCATATCGTCACCAAGACCTGATCGCCGGCATATGCCGGCTCCTGGTGCTGGACGTACATCAACTGGGGCGGTCGATCAACGTCGGATTTCGGCTGATCACCAGCCTGCAGCAGTGCAGCGATGTAGGCGCTTAAGACCGCAACGACCACATCCCGCAAGATTGTTTTTAGAGCAGTTTTACTCATTGGTTGCCCCCTCCTTTTTCAGGGCAACCGTATTTAAACAACATATTTTTCGCCAATCAGGCAGGTTTTCCGATTTGTTTTTTGCGCTCTAACCGTCGCGTGTGCGGACTATCACAGGTGGTGGCCGCTAATGGTCGCGGGGAAGAGCACAGCACCCTACGTAGTGCCTCGGATGTGGGGGCCAAAACCTGTAAGGCAGCCGAGCTATAGAGCTGAAAAGTGGAGCATTTACTGCTGGATTACTACCCTGGTGAGTTCTAAACAAAGGCGATTGATGTGGGGCTTTAGCTCAAACCCTGAACAGTGCGACTGCAGCTGCATATTTTGATAGTGCTTTCCACTCGCTCAAGGTACTGAGCTTAAAGTTTGATCGAATGAACTGCATTCGATGGGTTCGCAAATCCTTATTATTGTCAGTGTGACTCCAGACCTTCTCGGGATCCAGCGACTCATGCTGAAGGCTGCGAAGCATTGTGTTCAGTTGTCTTTGCTGGTACTTGATCCTGGTCAGTGGCACCTGCTCTCCACTCTGGATCTCTCGCATATTCACGAGGTCGTAGTCTTTGATGTCAGCAATCCTGATGTCATGCTTTTCGCGAGAGCAGTAGCTCCAGACCAAGATCAAGACGCACATGTTTTGAAGCTCGCTCTCACTTACTTGGTGCTTGATGAAATCGATTCTTTCCCAGCTCATGATCCATTTTGCTTGATCGTAAGCCCGGTCTAGATGCATGACCTTCAGTGAGCGCCAAGCTTGCTCCTCCCCAAAGCTAGGGCCAGAAAAGCAATCCATCAGCCAAACCCTGAAATTCTCCTCTTCGAGGTCAGCTGGGACACGCTCTACTCCTGCCGCTCGTAGCCCTTCAATCAAGCGGAGCAGACTTGGCACTGCGATCTCTTCATAGCGCTCCAGCTCCAGAAATTCCCAGTGATAACGATTAAGCATGCTGGCCAACATCAGCTTGGCAGCGAGTGAGTCCTTGCTAGGCTGTACATCTTTGAGGATGCGCCTAACGGCTTCCCTGCTTTTAACTGTGACCCGTTGGTGTCGCCATTTGGCTTCTGCTCGGACGTCAAAGACAGGCACATGCTTCAGCAGCTCGTTTATGTCTTCGTATCGGAATTTCCAACACAGATCTAGGTGTTCTACGGTTTCTCCGAGCTTGATGTTAGGAAGAGCGCTCAGCATGGCCTCGCAGCTAGCTAGGAGATCGCCGTATTTCACTCGTTCATGCGGACGCAGCTGATTCAGTAATTCCACGAGGAAGCGCCGCCTTGCTTCGTTCAGCTTGGAAATATGATCAGATGCGTCTCGCAGATGTTGAGCTAGAGGCTTGCCATCCTTGATGGCCCCATCCAGAAACTTTCCCAGCGGGCCGATGTAGCTGGCCTGATCCTTCCCTGGTGTAACCTCTGGCGCAGCTAGTAGAAGCTGGCTCGACCACTGCGGGTGCACTGCATACATGATCGTGCAAAGCTCCATGTACCGTCCGACTTCCTCGTCGTGGGTAGAGCGGTCTTCTGGGGGCATGCTATCAAGCCAGTCTTGATAGGCTTGCTTATCGAGCCCTAGGATTTCTTGGATGCTTTGAACAGCGCGGTCTTTACGAGCCAAAAATCCTTGGGCAAGCCTATCTTGTCCTTTGTCGTTCATTATTTCTTCCATTTCTGATTACCGAATAGGGACGGCGGCAGCTTGATCTTCAAGAATTGCCCGAGTCCGCTTACCCAGTTCCTGACCGCCGAGCGCGCCGACAGTGTACTCGTCCACCGTGATGGCTTGACGCATGGCGTCACGGAAGCAGGTGCCTGGTTTTACATCTTGAATAGCTTGAGCGAGAGCGTTCAGGTAGTCAGGCTCGGAGAAGTTCTCGCGGGCTTGCTGCAGGTGGTAAGAGTCTTTAAGGGCAGACCAGCCAGTGAAAGCAGATTTACGGATCATGGGAAACCTCAGGTTTTGGTTTGGTTGATGCGGCACTGAGATGTTCGTTGATCAGATGATAATTATCGTGCAAGTAATCCGATTTGGTTTCTCAGCCATGGGCAGGGCCCAGCGCACATGGCCATTGCTGCCTCGCGCTGCTCCACCAGCCGTTTCTGATTTCTTGTAAGCGCAAGGGAAGCGCGCCGGCCCTCGACGGGCTAGAGGCTAGAGGCTAGAGGCTAGAGGCTTGAGGATGAAAGCCGGGAGGGCCAAAACCTGGCGCAGCCGGGGTTTGGTTCACTACAGCCGTGCCCCAGCGGAGTCAAGTGCCGGAGCGGATTCAATGGGAATCGCCATCGAACTATTGGGTTAGGAATCTTTGTCAGGCTTCCACTTGACCATCCAACACGTCAAAATACGATTTTGACGTGCCTACAGGATGTTTAATGCAGACGATCATCGTTCGCTATTTTGAAACTGTGATCGACCCAGCATCAGGCCGTGAAGTGCCTAACCTGCTGGGAACTGAATCCTACGAAGATATTCGCGAAGCACTCATCCCCGGCCTACCCACCCCGCGCCCAGGTAAGAAGGCCCCCCCGATCTTCGTCACTAAGTGCTTTTCTACCTCCCAGCACCATCGTTGGGAATTGGTATCGGTAACCAGTACGCCCGCGAACGGGGTAGCACCGGCTATTTTTACGATTTTTATCAGGCCGGTAGACGTTTCCAGCGAGGTTTTCCTTTACCAGACGCTCAAGAAGGACAAAAACCAGACGCTGAAGAGACTGCTATGGCCTGGAACATTGGTTGAGGTCGATTATGGCTTTGTCCAGCACACAGGGCGGCCTGACGCGAGCACAAAGACTAATAAGCGTTACTGCGACACGCTTCTTGCTGGTGAGATGTACAAGCGTCGATTGGCTGTAGTGGTGAAGGTTGTGTCGCCAAACCTTGTTCAGGTTGCTCCTGTGACATCCGTCACTCCATCGCCGGATGACAAATCGATCTTCCAGATATCTCAGGCCACGCTGGATAAAATGCCGCGCTATAAATTTAGTGGCAAGTCCAGCTATGTCCTGTGCGGCAGAACAGAATCCGTTTCTATTCAGCGTCTTTTGCCTCCATTGAGCTACGGAACGAGCATCCCCATTCGCAACGTGCGCTACACGGTTAAGCTGGCGCGGAGCGAAGAGAAGCTTTTCAAAGAGGCTCTGCTGCACGCTGTGGGTGCTACCAACTATGTCCCCTACCACCAGTTCCTTCAGGAGCAGATCAAAGCTGATCAGCTCCAGCAGGATGTTGACCGCCTCAATCGGGAGCTGGAGGCGTCCATAGCTGCCCTGGACGCGGTCACCACAGCGGGCAACCTCGCAAAACGTTGGGCATCAGAGTGGGAGCTGGACTATGATGAAGGCCTTGAGGTTCAGCGAGAGTTGGATCGCGCCTGAGTCGAGCAACGTTAAATTGAAGTCCTGTCAATCTGGTTGACACGCGTGGCACCTTTTCTATATAATTTGCCCACATGGTCGAGCTAAGAGTGCAGGACTCCACCTCGGCGACACGGCTAATACCGTCTCCTGTGAAAGTAAAATGTTCAAAGAAACCGCCCCTCAAAGGCGGTTTTTTTGTGCCCATTGTTTACTGCTCGGAGCCCTGAGATGGAGGGTTACTCCTGAGTCCGGTTTTGCGCCAACGCTTAGTGGTGGTGCTTCTGCCGGTCGTGGGCAGGATGCCCCGCTGATGGCGAGGCAGCTTCTGTTTACCAGCCCAGAATTTCTTCGACCTGTTCGGTGAGTTCTGCCCGGTCGGTAACCTTGCTCAGATCATCGCTATGAAGTGCATTTTCGGCAGCATGGACATGTACAAGCTTCTCTTTGCCGTGCTTGTTCATAAGCTGCTCCAAGAAATAAAGGACTTCGTAGCCTTCGTCCTTGTCTACCTGCTGACGATCTTTAATACCTGCATAAGGCGAGTCGCCTTCATCTCGAGTCCAGGTGTAGGTATAGACATCGATTTGAAGGTTTGAGCGTTTCAGTATTACAGCCATGTGAACTCCATTTGCGTGATATAGCTGATGTGGAATTGAGCGCTCCGTGCATCCAAAGGCCCCGCCTGGTAGGCGAGCATGATGGTGCTTGGGCGAGCTAATCGTGCCTCAGCTTTGGCATAGTGTCACGAGGTTAGTGGCTTCTTGCTATCGCGCTTAGTTACCTGGCGCGTCCCTGATGCAAATGAGCCATGCTAGCGCTTGAGAGAGTTTCTATGTGGCTATAGGAAGTTGGTCAAAAATCAGGGAGTTGGCATGTTCCGTTTGCGCTTCGAGGTTTGCTCAATTGCGGTTACCAGTTTGTGGCCACCGAGCACGCCGACAGATGTACTCATCTACCGTGATGGCTTGGCGCATAGACATCAGGCGACTGGAGCACGCTTCCTGGCTATCTCAAAATCTTCGTCCCTCAAACGCTGCAGTTCCAGCAACTCTGCTTCGTACTCCTCGATTGTCAGATCCACTTTCAATCTGGTCAATAGTTCTCGTTGCTTGCGGTCGAAAAGCTCCATGGCAGTAGTCAGAAGGACTGAGGAAACAGTTTTTGCATACCCAGCGATTTCCTTGAACGCCATATGGATGTAATGTTCCACCGATTCGGGGGATTTGTGCCCAGTCCACATCATAACCTCGGCAATAAAGCTACGGACATCAAGCAGAGCCTGCCTGAACTGGTCGGAATTCTGGATCTCGTGCTCTTTTATCAACATCACGAATCGTTTCGTGATGAAGGCATGTCTAAACATATGAGGTGAAATTTTTTCCTTAATTCCTGCGACTATTTTAAGGGTTGAAATCTCTGAAGTGATCGTATCGGGTACCAGCCCTTTTCCGGTAGTTTCACCGATGAGAAGAAATCCCTCATCGTGTACACCCTTTAGCTTCTTGAAAACCTGCCGTCGCTGCATGTCAATGAACTTCTTAATGTCATTAAGAAGCATTTTGTGGACAGGAATGTACCGTATTCTTCCATCGCCCTGCTTCCAGGTTTCTAGCCGCAACATTGGATCGGTCATCTCTAATGCATTTATGATGTCTTGAACCTTAATGCGTGAAATTTCGCCCCTTCTTGCTCCTGTATGCTCGAGTAGTTGAAGCATGACCTTTCTTCTTTGTTTAATAAATCGCGAGGATTTTGCCGAGTCTACTGCATTGCTGAGACGTCTGATGTTTTCATCGGTTATGGGGAAGACAGAGCGAGTTCTACCACCAAGGCTGAGAGAGTGGTGATGCACATAGCTTCTCTTAATATTACGACCGTTACGGTATTGGATTGTAAAGGATTCATGCGTGATGCGTATTGTTCCACCAGTAGATACGAATTCCGGATTGTTGTTCATGCGACCTACGAACTCGAGGAAGTTTAAGCATCTACGTCCAATTGCTAGAATGGTCGGTTCAGTCCTCTTCTTGGATGCAGGATATATTGGTGACGTTTCTTTCCTTAAAGAGTCAATGAATTGTGTGAAACTAGAATCGGTTAGCTGAATGAAGTCTGTTTTTGAATAGAAGCAAAAACGGATTAGTTGCGAAATTTTCGAGGCATACTCTCCTAGTGAACCACCTTTGGATCCTCTTGAGGATAAACCAAGATTTCCTCCGCGACCTGCTCGCTCCAATAATGAAAGGATGTATTGGTTGGCCGGTAAGCAAGGAGATCCATTAGGCCATGTAATAAATGGAATGTTGTCAAATTGATAGGTTTCTAACTTGTCCAATGCCATGTGTGAATATAAGGTTAGGCCATCTAAGAGATAGGTTAGCTGGCATGAGGTATCTTTGCTCATTACCTATAATCCTCAAGTTTAACCACCGGGTTTTCGCTTGGGGTAGGTAGGCTATTAAAGGGCGGTGCATTCAATGAGGTTATGGCCGCCAAGGCCCTTATCGATTCGCTTGCCCGATGCGCTCGTAGCCCAGCGTTAGGAGCATCTCGTACGCTCTTGATATCATCCAGTGCGCGCCCTAAGGCCTGTAACAGAACAAAATTGGTTCTTTGGTGCATGGCGAGTTTGGATTCGAGCTCCTCGACCCTCATGGATAAGCCTACTTTAGTTCGCTTATTGGAGCGCTGAGCTTTGCGTTCGGCGAGTTCAAGTGCTTCCAAGGCAGCTTGCCTTAGTCTGTTGAGGCCATTAAACCCTGTGGGTAAAATTTTTTCAGCATAGGTCTTCAGGGTATTAAGACTCACCGGTACAGTGGTTTTGATTGAATCTTCGATTTCAAAGCTAATTCTCATAGCGGCAGTTGAGCTTTGGTTCTTAAGCGCTGGTATAAGAGCCTTATCACTCTTAAAAGCGTCCGGATTTCTATGGATCCGCAGGAGGCACTCAACCAGCGTATTGAATGCCTCAGTATTACGTTGAATACGTGTGTCTATCTTGCTCATGGCTGAATTTCCTTGATCTTTACCACTAAGCGAAATTTTTGACCGTACGGGCCTTCAAAAAAATCGGGCTCAATTTCAATTGTGCCTTTCTCCATAAGGTCTGCCAAATAGTCTTCCAGCTCCTCCGCATCAACGACAGTGAAATCATAAGTTTGATACTTGGCTTTTAAAAGATCGGCTAAGCTCTGGTAGTTTTCCGCATGTCCATTATGGATGTCTTCCGCAATATATTGAACTTTGGCACCTTTCAGAGTAACCCCATCAACAGTCTCTGTGATGTAGTTCCATATGTGTGTGGCGTCTACATGCCCGAGCATCCATTGTAAAGTTTCCAGCCCTCCGAAACTGCTGGAGTGAAAAAATAGCAATGCGAAGAAACGACGGAGTTGATGCTGTCGAATATAATAGCGTTGGCCTTGCTCATTATTCAAGGTTTCAAAGTAGTCGCAAAACAGATCGAGGTTTTGATTATAGGTATAAGTCGATAATTGAGATAAGGTGACATCACCATGGATCGAGGGGCTGCAAAATAGTTCTTGCATTTCTTGGATGAACCCAAGGCGGTTGAGTATCTTTTGCATCCTGATCAAGTTCTTGATCATGTTTACCGCGATGGGTTCTATTGGACGTGCTTCTGTTTGACGTGTCCCAAAGAGCCGATAAGTGCTTTTCCTGTTTTGAAAGATAAGCCATTGAAAGCTGGTATCCAGGCAGTTAGACGCATGCAGGTCTCGGAGCTCTCCAACGCGGCGCCCCATAAGTGCGCCAACGACCAATTGAACACAGCCAGTGTATATTTTGACAAGCTCAATCAATCCCCGGTTACAACGCAAGCGCCTAAAGTATTCTGTATTTTCACCTCGGGTATTTTGTGTATAGGGAGTATCCACACTCCTGCGCGAAAGCCCAAGGTTCTCAACTCCGAGAAGCTTAAGTTCTTCAGGCATTATTTTTCTGAAAACTGGATCTGTTAGTTTGCTAAGGCTGATTCCCTGTTTTCGGCAGTAGATAGCGACTCGACACCATCCATCAATAACATTGCGCCCATGCTTTAAATGGAATTCTATAGCGTCTTTTACCGCGCTAAATACAACAGAAGCAGGTAGAGTTCTGTGCCGACCTAATTCCTGGAATTTTATTGAGAGATTTTTTATATGAATCAGGTCAGTCTCTGAAGGTGCAGGCAGGCCGATCTCATGAAGGATGCCCAATCCGTAAATAGCCTTTTTGTAATCCGCAAGAGCGCTTTGGCCAATCAGTTCGCTCCCGCCAGTGGTGACAGGAACTGGCGGGAATTCTCGCTTGAAATCATCTTTCCTAGGAATGGTCAATATTTCTAAGATAGGCTTGTCAGCAGTACAGCCCTTTAAGGTGTTTGCATAAATTACTTTGGATAGTGTAGCTGAGTTAGGTACATATCCCTTTTCAGTGGAAAATCTATAGACTCCATTGATGTGAAGGGCTGCTCTTACTTTAGGGATGAGCTCCATGGGGATGTCGAGCGTGTTGTTATCGTGCTGGCTAGGCGTAATCTCGGAAATTTCAGGCCATTCCGTGATGATTTTCTGGATGGCGACAGGATCTGCTTTAATAAGTAGCTCAAGGCAATGAAGAGACAACCGCTTAGACCACCCATAAACTGCTTCTGCCGCATTGCTGCTCGATGCTATTTCAGTCAGGATGGTCTTTAAATTATCCCGTCCCAGACCTCCCAGGCCAAACTTGGCTAATTTGAAGTGCTTTGAGTTTAGGAGAAGTGCGTCGATGATGTGAAGGGTGGCGGCGAAAATTGATGGAGCTTGTCCGGCTTTGATTTTGCTTGTCGTAACTATCTCTGAAACTGAACCCGTCAGAAAATATTTTAATCCAAGTAACAGATCGTTATGTTTTTGATCGGTCAGCCGGCTTCCGTCTTCAAGCTCGACATTCCAGTCAATCAGCTTAGATTTTTTGAATCCAAAACTGTACTCCCACTGGTTCTCATAAAAGTCGCTAAGTAGCCAGTCAGCTTTTAGCAGTCTTTCCGCAGAGTGCAAAAATAATGGTTTAAGAAAATCGAGTTCAGGCGGCAGATTCATAGATCACCTTTTCCATGTAGGCAGGATTGCGATGTACCAACGCTGTGGATAAATGCTCCTTTAGAAGACCATCATTACCCTGCTCGATATCGAAAGTGATCAAACTAGAAATTTGTGCCCAGTATTTAGCTCGCCCAGAAATTTTGTTAGGCATAGGGGATTGGTTTACTGCCTGTTCCAATGAGAGTAATGCAGTCATGATGCCGACATCAATCGAAATATAAATGTGATCTTTGGTGGCAACAGTGGGCTTTATATTTTCCTGCTCAGGTGTTTGAAGGTACGCAGGGATGTCTTTGAGGGCATGGTTTTTCAAAAATGAATGTAGCTCATCCATGTTGGTAAAATTCGTTGCCTCAAGAAGATAGGGACTATTTTTCATAGCCTCACATATGAAGCCGCGCTGGAAAATCCGGATCCAGCGTGTTTGAAAGAACCCGAGCAGCGCTTCGGGCAAATATCTTCCTAGTAGAAGTGAGTCATAACGAGCGTGCCCCAGGGCTTTGGCCATTTCAGTTACATCTTTTGTTTTTAAATACACAGCAACGCCGCAAGATGCTCTCAGAGAAGCCAGCGAAACACGCTCAAGGTAGTCTTGAATTCCACATCCCATCAAATGCTCATAGGGCGCGAATTGAGATTGAAGACCTGCGAGCAGGCTATCTGATCCTGCTAGCTTGGATCGGTTCCAGCGAGGAAACCTAGCGCTTGAAGGTTTTGAGAATGCACCTCCGCAAGTTAGGAACAGCTCCTTCCAAGCAGGATTACCCTGCTCGCGTAGGAAATTACGCAAAGGCTCAGTAATCTCGATAATTTCTTCCACCCACCTTTGAGATAGCGAGTTGAGACTGATAACCTGTTCGCTAAGTTTTTTTCCCCGCCGATCCTTGTAGCCTACTAAATTAGCACCAGTTTCGGTTTTTACGAATCCGATGTAATCCCCATTGTCATCACAGAGAATAAGTTTCTCTAAGAAACTTCCAGTTATCTCAGGGTGTTCCGTGACCAATAGGATCTGATATGGGTATAGTTTTTCACTGGTAGGTAGGCCCAGGATTTCGGCAGTTTCCGCTCGGTTTCCGCCTCCAAATCTTGCATCAAGATAAGCCTTCCCAGTTCGGAATCCATCTCTTTCGAACGTAGCACAGATATTTGCATATCCTATTTCTGCTATGCTCTTTAGGGATGACCCTCCTTCTAATGGCGTGCCAAGTTTTGCCATTTCCTTTCGGCTTTGCGCAGCTTTAATGAGAGCGCTAGTTTGAACCACAGCCCAGTTGGTCGTAATCGATATGTCAGTGTCAATACGTTTAAAGAGTAATTCAATTGCTTCTTCATCGGTCAAAAACAGCGGAACCGGCGTAATAAGCTTTTCATGGATTATAACGCCGTTATCTCGTATTGTTTTGTGAGTTCCAGCGCCAAAAGTAGTTCTCGATTTTGGCTTCGGTAGATGACCTCGATAGGGAGTCGCCCATACACCTGTATCAATAAATAGAGCCTCGCAGTTTGAGATTAGCTGGCCCCATGTAAGGATCTGGGAGTTCATGTCTTTTTTATCATTGTAAGCAGTAATGAAAAAATCCTTCATAAAAGCAAGGAAGAATTCATTGATTTTCTGAGGATGTTGGAAGGTAGCAGCTGGCCAGTCTTTGGCATTTGCGGAAAGAAAGCGTGCCATTTTGTTCAGGTCTGTATAGCTAGGGCGTGCTTGCTTTCTGTAGAACATTTCCCAGTGCTGATAGAAGTCTTCAGTAAACTCCTTTCCATGACTTTCCCAAAGGCAGGGGAAATCTAGGAAATGCTCTGTTTCTTTAGATGATTCGATCCTCCAACCATTCCAGTATCGGAGTCTCTCTGCATTGAATTTACCTCGAGTTTGCTCCCAAGCTCGGTCGTTCTCCGCCCAGCTCTCATCGTCGTAACCTATATGCTCCAATGCCGGAACAGAGGCCCGCATTGCGTTGTGCATAGCAGTGAACATACGGATCTTGGCTCTTCGCGCCGCCCACTCATTCCCTACAAAGGATGTGGACTTGAGGGCGCCAAGGAAGCCTCTGACTAAACCTGTGTAGCTGGGACTCGACAGACCCACGTAGCTGACTTGAACGCCGAGAAGGTCGCAGTAGCACTCGAATAGTCTCAGTGCAACTATGAACGACTTTGATAGCGTCCGAGCTGTCGCCTCCATGAGGCTTACGACCTCTGGTGCAAGGACACGAAATGGATAAGTGGCCAAGGAGTTCGTGTTCTTGATGGTTATCAACAGGTGATACTCTTTGTTTTGGCCTGAAACCGGCATTTTAGAGGGGCTGAGATGATTTTGACATGAGTATGCAATAGTTCAAATTTTTAAGCGCAGCCTCGACGCCGACCTGGCGCTGGCCCTGAGCCTCAATGGCCGTGAGCTGTTTCGCGACGAGCAACCGCTGAAAATCCTCCTGATGTCCGCCACCCTTGAAGGCGAACGCCTGTCGGGTCTGCTCGACGACGCACCGATCCTGCGCAGTGAAGGACGCATGTACCCGGTGCAGATGCGCTGGGGGCGACCGTTCCAGCCCGGTGAATTTATCGAGCCACGGTTGGTGCAGACCATCCTTGAAGCCCTGCACGACGAAACCGGCAGCGTGCTGGTATTTCTACCCGGTCAGGCAGAAATTCGCCGGGTCAATCAACAGTTGGCGGACGCCTTGGCTGAGCGCAGCGATGTACTGCTCTGCCCGTTGCATGGCGAACTCGACCTGACGGCCCAGCGGGCGGCCATTGACCCGGCACCCGCCGGCAAGCGCAAGGTGGTGCTGGCCACCAACATCGCGGAGACCAGCCTGACCATCAATGGCGTGCGGGTGGTGATTGACGCCGGGCTGGCGCGGGTCCCGCGCTTTGACCCCGGTAGCGGCATGACCCGCCTTGATACCCAGCGCATTTCCCGCGCCAGTGCCACGCAACGCGCGGGTCGGGCAGGGCGGTTGGAGCCGGGCGTGTGCTATCGCTTGTGGTCCGAGGACCAGCATGAAGGGCTGGCGGCCTATGGCAGCGCGGAAATTCTTTCGGCGGACCTGGCCGGCCTCGCGCTGCAACTGGCGCGCTGGGGTGTGACGCCGACACAACTGGTATGGCTCGATGTACCGCCCACGGCCGCCTATGCCCAGGCCCAGGACTTGCTGGAGCGACTGGGCGCATTAAAGGACGCGACCTTGACCCCCCACGGGCAGAAAATGGCCAGCCTGCCGGCGCACCCGCGTATCGCACACTTGTTGTTGCGTGGTCAGGACCTGGGGTTGGCGAACATGGCGTGTGATGTCGCCGCGCTACTGGGTGAGCGCGATATCCTGCGGGGTGCCGGTGCGGATTTGCACAGTCGCCTGGCGTTGTTGTCCGGCGAGGAGCGGGCCCGTGGCACCCAGGGTGGCGTGCAGCGGGCCAGGCAGTTGGCCCGCCAATATCGCGGCTATCTACGAGGCAAGGCCGAACAGCCCGTCGCCGATCCCGATCACCCGCGTTGGCTTGGGGCGTTACTGGCGCTGGCTTACCCGGATCGGGTGGCCCAGCAGCGTCGTGCCGGGGGCGCCGAATATCGCCTAGCCAATGGCCGTGCGGCGCTGTTTGCCGAAGCCGACAGCCTGATGAAGCAAGCGTGGCTGGTCATCGCCGACCTGGGCAGCCGTCAGGGGCAGCGTGAAGAGCGGATCTACCTGGCTGCAGACTTTGATCCGGCGTTGTTCGATTCGGTATTGGCCGAACAGGTGCGCTGTCTTGACCAACTGGATTGGGACGAGCGCGAAGGCGTGTTGCGTGCCGAACGCCAGCGCAAGGTCGGTGAATTGGTGCTCAGTCGCGAGCCGTTGACCGGTCTCGACGAGTCTGCTCGCAGCCAGGCGCTGGTCAATCTGGTGCGGCGCAAAGGCCTGGAATTGCTGCCCTGGACTGCGGAGCTGCGCCAGTGGCAGGCCCGCGTCATGCTGTTGCGCCAACTGGACGCCGGCCAGGTCAGTGAATGGCCGGATGTCAGCGACAGCGCCTTGCTCGCCAGCCTTGAACACTGGTTGATGCCGTACCTGGGCAAGGTCTCGCGCTTGAGCCATTTTGCCAACCTGGATCTATCGAGTTTCCTGCATAACCTGCTGCCCTGGCCGTTGCCGCAACGCCTGGACGAGTTGGCGCCGCACCATTTGAAAGTGCCGTCGGGGTCTTCGGTGCGTTTGGACTACAGCGAACAACCGCCGATCCTCGCGGTGCGCTTGCAGGAGCTGTTTGGCCTGGCTGACACCCCGCGCATCGCCGGTGGGCGGCAAGTGGTGAAGCTGCACCTGCTCTCGCCCGCACGGCGGCCGGTGCAGGTGACGCAGGATCTGGCGAACTTCTGGCGCAGTACCTACGCCGAGGTGAAGAAGGATCTGAAGGGCCGGTATCCCAAGCATTATTGGCCGGATGATCCTTTGGTGGCTGAGGCTACTGCGCGGATCAAACCCCGAAAATAACCTCGAACAGGCCACCGATCAAAAATGTGGGAGCAAGCCCGCTCCCACATTGGTTTTGTAGTGTTGGTTATTGCGCGGCGGGCAATAAGAACCGCGCAATCACCGGCAGGTGATTGGAAATACGCAACGTATCGTCCTGCCGCACCCGGGCCTCCACTTTCTTCAGCCTTGGGCTGTAGAACAGATAATCCACCGTGCGATCCGGTCCGTCGAGGCTCGGGTCATTGGGGAAGTGGGTCAGCCACTGCGCCCGGTCGATGCCGCTGGATTGGCTGTTGCTGGGCACCATCGGGTATTTGTCCCACAGCAGATGCAGCTCGCTGTCTGGCGAATACTGCCCGCGCTTACCGGCCTCCAGGCGCAGGAACTGGCCCAGCGGCAACAGATTGAAATCCCCGCCAATCAACCACGGCGTTCCACGGCTTTCGAATTTATCCAGCAGCTTGATGGTTGCCTTGACTTGTTCGCGCACCGTGCTGTGGCCAGGAGCTGCGTTGTCCTGGCGGGTGTTGAGCACCGCCAGTTGGCCGCCGTCGCTCAACGGCAGGTAGCTGAGCAGCAACGCAGGCTTGGGTTGGAACTGGTGACTGAGCAGGTTGGCCGAGGCCACTGGCAGTTGCAGGCGTTCGGCGTGTTCGATCTGGTAGCGGCTGAGGGTTACCAGCTTGCGGCCGACGCTGCCGAAGATATGCCAATCGGGCACAAAGTCGGCTTTCCAGTCGAAGGCCTGGACGCTGCAAGGATAGAGGTCCACCAGTCGCTCCTGGAGCAGCGCCAGTTGGTCCTGGTAATGGGACGGTTTGGCGTCCTCATCCAATTCCTGCAGCAGCAGTACGTCCGGTTGTTCATCACGGATCACCCGCGCCACTTCATCCAGGCTGGAGGCCATGTCTTCAACGGTCGGGCGGTCATCCGGGCCGCTGCCGTCCGGGGTGTCGTACCAGAACACGTAGTTCTTGCCGGCCAGGTACTGCACGTTCCAGGTCATCACCTTGAGCGCCTGGCCGGGCAACAGCGTCGGCGCACGCGGGGCGACGCAGCTTACCGGCAGGATCTCTTTGTCGGCGGGGCGCCAGGTCAGGCTGTAGACCAGGGCGGTCAGCACACCAGCCAGAATCAGCAGGCCCACCAGGGTTGTACGCAGTAAACGGTTCATCGGCTCGCCTTATGGCGCTGCAGGACAGGCACGGAGCATACCCGACCGGCGGCCGAGAGCCCAAGGGCCACGTTAGCGGGCGTCTGCATCACCGGCGATCAGCATGAACAGGCGGAACAGCACCACGCTGGTAAACAATTGCAAGAAGCTGTGGGCGCTGTCGATCAGCACCGCCAGCAGTGGGTTCTGCGGGTCGGGCCAGGCCGCGACGCTCGCGCCCTTGAGCAGCCACAGCGGGGTCATCACGCACAACAGGCAGATCAGGATGCGCAGGAAATGCCCACGGGTCAGTCGGAAACTTTCCTTCATCGCCGCCAGCGCCGGCATGCCGCGCAGCACCAACAGGTACTCGGCAAACGCCAGAGTGACCATCAGCCACAGCCCCGGCAGGAAGTACAACGACAGCCCCAGCAGGATCAACAGGGTGCTCATGGCGGTCAGCAGCGCATAGCGTGGCCACAGGGTCAGCGCCATGGCCAGCACGTCGGCGGTGCGCGGCGACTCGCCACGGCTGCGGGCATCGAGAAACAGGATCAACGCGGCGGTGTACAGCGGATACACCAGCAGCCCGACGATCATGCTGTAGCCGGTAAACGCCTCCGGGCCCAGGGTGCGATCGAGCACTTGTTGCAGCACGGCTTCGAGGATCACCAAGGGTAGGCACAACTGCACGATGGCGCCCAGGTTGCGCTGGAAGAAGTAGAAAGAGTCGCGCAGAACGGTCAACGGATTCATCAAAGTCATCACAGGCCAAAAAAGCAGCAGACACTTTAACTGATCACCGACAAACGTAAACCTTGGGTAAAGATCATTGAAACGCCACAGGCCAGCCCCATTACTGGTGGCGTACCTTGCCCATTGCGGGCGGGACGCAGATTTTTACCGGCAATCTAACGAGGTCGCCATGAACAGCGAAGAGCAAACCCTGATCGATGGACTGTTTTCACGGTTGCAGCAAGCCGAAACGGACTCAGCCCCCCGCGACGCCCAGGCAGAAACGCGGATCAAGGAGCACATCACTCGCCAACCGGCCGCCGGGTATTTCATGACCCAGGCGATCCTGGTGCAGGAAGCCGCGATCAAGAGCCTGGATGCGCAGAACAAGCAGCAGGCGCAACAGATCCAGCAATTGCAGGATGAGCTGCAACGGGCCAAGGCCGCGCCGCCGGCCGCGAGCGGCGGTGGGTTCCTGTCGAGTATCTTTGGTGGCAGCCCTCGCGACTCGCAACCGGCGCCCAGCACACCGTCGTCATCGAACGGTGGTTGGCGTGAGCCGAGCCGGCCGGGCTTCAACAGCGCGCCTGCGCCGCAACAGAACGTTCAGCAACCCCAACAGGCTGCACCCGCCGGCAGCAGCTTTCTCGGCGGGGCCCTGAAAACCGCAGCCGGCGTGGCCGGTGGCGTGATGCTGGCCCAGGGCATCAGCAGCCTGTTCAGCCATAACCAACAGCCGCAGGTGGTAGAAGAGATCGTGCGCGAAGAGCCGGCGCCGGCCAGTGACAACAGCGACTGGGGTAATGACGAGCAACGTTTCGCCGGCAATGACAGTTATGCCAACGATAACGACAGCTTTGCCGACAGCGATTCTTCCTTCTTTGGCGACGACGATTCCTTCGTCTGAAACACACAAATCCGGGGCGCGTTGCCGCCCCGGTCTGATTTTTCTCGGAAAGCTCCCCTTGGCTGGCATACTGGCGACCTTTGCGGGCCATCACGCCTGCCAGTGCCATGAGGGTGTGCGGTGAAAAAAATTGCAGTGTTCGCCGATGTCCAGAACCTCTACTACACCGTGCGCCAGGCCTATGGCTGCCACTTCAACTACGCCGCCCTGTGGGCTGATATCAGCCAGCGCGGGCAGATCGTCGAGGCGTATGCCTATGCCATCGACCGTGGCGACAGCAAGCAGCAGCAGTTCCAGCAGATCCTGCGCAACCTGGGCTTTACCGTGAAGCTCAAGCCCTACATCCAGCGCAGTGACGGCTCGGCCAAGGGCGACTGGGACGTGGGCATCACCATCGACATCATGGACGCGGCCGCCCATGTCGACGAAGTAGTGCTGGCCTCGGGTGATGGCGATTTCGACATGTTGCTCGACCGCATCATCCATAAACATGGCGTCGAAGCCGTGGCCTACGGTGTGCCGGGGCTGACGGCCAACTCGTTGATCCGCGCGGCCAGCCGCTACGTGCCTATCGAAGGCGCGTTGTTGCTCAAATAGATTTTCTGATGAGGTTGGAACAGGTTTGGAACGGATAGCGGTCATCGACTTTGAAACCACCGGCATCTCGCCGAGCAGCAGTTGCCGGGCCACGGAAATCGCCGTGGTCATCCTGGAGCGGGGCCAGATCGTGGACCGCTACCAGAGCCTGATGAACGCTGGCGTGCGCGTGCCGGGGTTTATCGAACAACTGACCGGCATCAGCAACGCCATGCTGCGCAGTGCGCCGCCGGCCGAGAAGGTAATGAACGAGGTCAATGAGTTTGTCGGCACCACGCCACTGCTGGCGCACAACGCTGCGTTCGACCAGAAGTTCTGGGACTTCGAACTCGGTTTGATCCGCCGCACCCGTCTGCAAAAATTCGCCTGCTCGCTACTGTTGGCGCGCCGGCTGATGCCCGCCGCGCCCAATCACAAACTCGGCACCCTGACCTCATTTGCCCAACTGCCCCACACCGGCAAGGCTCACCGGGCCATGGCCGACGCGGAAATGGCGGCCAACCTGACCGCCCACCTGGCCCAGGAACTGCGCCGTGCCCACGGCTTGCGCGACTTGTCCCATGACCTGCTGTGCAGCTTGCAGAAAGTGCCGGCGGCAAAGATCAATGATCATCTGAAGAAACATCGCGGGTTCTGATCTCAACCTTCCGAGCAGCAAAGATCAAAATGTGGGAGCGAGCAAGCCCGCTCCCACATTGGTTTTGTGGTGGTTATCGGCGCTTTGTCGGGGCGTTTACCGGCTTTCTGAATTGTCAGTAGGTTTAGCCCTACAGTCCCGTCGGGCCTTTCTGGATTTTCCCTTCTCCCGCCTATCGTCCTTTGTTGCGGCCTAACATCTTGCCTGTCATTTACGTACAGGGACTACGTCATGCAGGAAAGCGATCTTCATTCGGCAATCATTCGAATCCAGTCCGAACTCGAACAAAATGGCATTGATTTCGGCTCAACTTCCAGCATGACGTTTCACCTGGGAAATACGATGGCAAGCTGTCCGGCAGTCATGGTTTTACCTAATACACCAGGCTGGACGCATGGTGCCAATTACAAGTTACTCAAGCCCATTCATGCCGACTCTGCGGTGCCGAACACTACTGTTGACGAACTCTGGAAATGTACACAGCAACACTACGGCTTGACGCTGGCAACGGTCCTCACGGGGGCGGCGGGCATACCCATCAGCAAAATTGCAGTGGGGACTTGGGTCCACGTTGGCTCCAGCAAAACGACAAACCTGGCTAGCCTCATTGGCATGCGCTTTTTCCCTCGTACACTGATCAGGCAGCCGACATTGGCCGGCATGGCGAAAGCGACTTTTGGTACCGTCCGGGTGTTTGGCATTATCGGGCGAGGCATTCCCTTTGTTGCTGCGGGTTTGGCTGTTTTTGATCTAATCAGTATTGGTAAGTGTGCCTATGAGGCAAAAAATGGAAAGTAACCTGACCAGAGCCGAAATCAGTGAAAAAGTAATCCGGCTTTTCGTCGATATCATTGGCTTTATCGACCGAAACCAGGTGACGGAACAAACGGACTTCATCCACGACTTTAAGATTATTGATGAAGATCTGACCTGCTTTGTCATGCAGATCAAATGGCAATTCAACTTGCAGGCGACTCAGGATGATTGGAATCACATCACCACTATCCAGCAAGTTGTCGACTTGATTGTTCAATGTCGGCAGTGAGGCAACTGGCGCTACCGCTGGCTTGCCCGTTCAGCCACCGCCATTTTTCCCTTCCAAATGCCCCAACGGCACCCGCCGCTCTATGGCGCTCGACAAGATGATCGAGGTCTTGCTGAACCCGAACTTCGCCACTCGATTGATCAGGTTTTCCAATTCCGGCATCGAACCCACCGCCGCCTGCATGATCACGCAGGGGTCGCCGGTGACCCGGTGGCACTCGGTCAACTCGGGGATCTCGGCCAGTGCGTCGTACACCTTCTGGCTGCCGTTGTTGGTCAAGCGCAGTTCGATCGTGCACTGGATCGGCAAGCCGATCTTGGACAGGTCAACCTTGGCCTGGTAACCGGTGATTACGCCACTGGCTTCCAGCTTGGCCACGCGCTCGGCTACGGCGGGGGCGGAGAGGTTTACCGTGCGGGCCAGTTGCGCGTAGGTGGCGCGGCCATCTTCGAGCAGGGCGCTGAGGAGCATGCGGTCGTATTTGTCCATGAATAAGGCTCTGGTAATAGGAGGCTTTCGAATACAAGGCTTATAGCCCTGATAACCATGAATTGAAAAGTGTATGGGCACTTTAAACAGGTTTTGTAACTTATGTTTACTGGCGCGGATTTCTAGAATAGCTATCCCCTGTCTTGCCTCAGAGCCACCCCATGCCTGGCCCACGTCGTTTTCCCTTACCGTTGATCGCCGCTTTTTTTGCGCTGTATGTCATTTGGGGTTCCACCTACCTGGTGATCCGCATTGGCGTGGAGTACTGGCCACCGCTGATGCTGGCGGGGATTCGTTTTTGCACGGCGGGCGTTCTGATGTATGGCTACTTGCGCTGGCGCGGTGTGCCAGCGCCGACCTGGGCGCAGTGGAAAGCCGCCGGCATGATCGGCATCTTGTTGCTGACGTTCGGCAATGGCGCGGTGAGTGTGGCTGAACACACGGGCGTGACCTCCGGTGTCGCCGCGCTGGCCGTGGCGACGGTGCCGCTGTTTACCTTGCTCTGTGGCTATTTCTGGGGCGCGCGTAATACCCGTCTGGAATGGGCCGGGGTGATTCTGGGAATGATCGGCATCGCCATGCTCAATATGGGCTCCAACTTGCAATCGAGCCCGTTGGGCGCAGGGTTGCTGTTGTTCGCCGCAGCCTCCTGGGCTTTCGGTTCGGTCTGGAGCCGGCATTTGCCGTTGCCTCAGGGCGCTATGGCCAGCGCCGCTGAAATGCTGATCGCCGGTGTGGTGCTGTTGATCGGCAGCGCACTCAAGGGTGAGCACCTGGAAGCGATGCCGCCAGTGGAAGGTTGGCTGGCCCTGGCTTACCTGACCGTCTTTGGCTCGATCATCGCCTTCAACGCTTATATGTACCTGCTCAAGCATGTGCGTCCGGCAGCGGCCACCAGCTACGCCTACGTCAACCCGGCGGTGGCGGTGTTGCTGGGCATTGTGTTCGTGGGCGAGACCATCGGCCTGGAAGAAGCCCTGGCGATGCTGGTGATCATCAGTGCGGTGTTGCTGATCAGCCTGCCCCAGTGGCGCAAGCCGAAGCCGGAAATAAGGTAAACTGCCGCGCATTGCGACCTTGCGCTGAATTTTCCCTACGGTAAACACATGACTTTCGCCTCCCTTGGCCTGATCGAACCCTTGCTGCGCGCCCTTGAGACGCTTGGCTACCAGACCCCGACGCCGGTGCAGGCGCAAGCCATTCCGGCGGTGCTGGCCGGTCGCGACCTGATGGCTGCGGCCCAGACCGGTACCGGCAAGACCGCAGGTTTCGCGGTGCCGCTCCTGCAACTGCTGACGATGGAAGGGCCGAAAGTCACCGCCAACTCGGTGCGCGCGCTGATCCTGTGCCCAACCCGCGAGTTGGCCGAGCAGGTTCACGCCAGCGTCGCCCAATACGCCGAACACCTGCCGCTGACCACCTACGCGGTGTATGGCGGCGTCAGCATCAACCCGCAGATGATGAAGCTGCGCAAGGGCGTCGACATTCTGGTGGCCACGCCTGGCCGCCTGATCGACCTGTTTCGCCAGAACGCGCTGAAACTCAATCAGTTGCAAACCCTGGTGCTGGATGAAGCCGACCGCATGCTCGACCTGGGCTTCTCGGAAGAGCTGGCGAACATTTACCGCATGTTGCCGAAAAAGCGCCAGACTCTGCTGTTTTCCGCGACCTTCTCCGACGATATCCGCCTGCTGGCCGGGCAGATGCTCAATGACCCTTTGAGCATCGAAGTCAGCCCGCGCAACGTTGCCGCCAACACCGTCAAGCAGTGGGTGGTGCCGGTGGACAAGAAGCGCAAGGCCGAGTTGTTTGTGCACCTGATGCGCAAGGGCAAGTGGAAACAGGTGCTGGTGTTCGCCAAGACCCGCAATGGCGTGGATGCGCTGGTAGATAAGCTACAAGGCCTGGGGATCAATGCCGACGGCATCCACGGCGACAAGCCACAAGCCACGCGCCAACGTGCCCTGGACCGCTTCAAGGCCAGCGATGTGCAGATCCTGGTGGCCACTGATGTGGCGGCCCGCGGTCTGGATATTGAAGATTTGCCGATGGTGGTCAACTTTGACCTGCCGATTGTTGCCGAGGATTACATCCACCGTATCGGCCGTACTGGCCGCGCGGGCAACACGGGCGAGGCGATTTCCCTGGTGTGTGCCGATGAGGTGAACATGCTCTCGGCCATCGAGATGCTGACCCGCCAGACCCTGACCCGCAAAATGGAACAGGACTTCGAGCCGGAGCACCGGGTGCCGGACACCGATGCCAGTGGGCAGGTGGTGAAAAAGCCGAAAAAACCGAAGAAGCCCAAGACCTCGGGTGGTGGCGGCAAGCGCAACTTGGGCAAGTGGGTAGAAAGCGGGGAAGTTGCGGCAGAGCCGTCGATCAAGCCGGTGCGCAAGGTGCCGGTCTTTAATACCGGGCCGCGTAAGAAGAAGTAATTTCTTTGCTGCCTGTCAGGGCCTCATCGCTGGCTTGCCTGCGATGAGGCCCTGAGTTCGCCGCAACTATTGGCGTTGGAACCATTCCAACACCCCGCGCCCCGCAGCCCGCCCACTGGCAAAACACCCCGTCAGCAAATACCCACCCGTCGGCGCTTCCCAATCCAGCATCTCTCCGGCACAGAACACTCCCGGCAATTGCTTGAGCATCAAGCGCTCATCCAGCGCCTCAAACGGCACGCCACCTGCGGTGCTGATGGCTTCGTCCATTGGCCGGGTTTTCACCAGGGTCAGCGGCAGAGCCTTGATATCGACGGCCAATTGCTGCGGGTCGCTGAAATGTTCGGCAGGCGCCAACTCGCGCAACAGCGCCCCCTTCACCCCATCCAGCCCCAACTGACTGTGCAAATGCTTGCTCATCGAGCGTGAGCCACGGGGCTTGGCCAATGCAGCCTGCACTTTGTCCAGCGGCTTGCCCGGCAGCAGGTCGATATGCACGGTGGCCGCGCCATCACGGTTGATTGCTTCACGGATCGGCGCCGACAGTGCGTAGATCAAACTGCCTTCGATACCTGTCGCGGTGATCACGCATTCGCCCAACCGAGGTTTGTCAGCTGCCAAACCAATGGCGACATTTTTCAGCGGCGCGCCGGCGAATTTGCTCACCATCAAGTCGCTCCAGGTTGACACCTCGAAGCCACAGTTGCTCGGCTGCAGCGGGGCGCAGGGCACGCCTTGGTCTTCCAGCAATTTGAGCCAGGCGCCGTCGGAACCCAGGCGTGACCAACTGCCGCCGCCGAGGGCCAGTAGCACGGCATCGCTGTGGACAGTTTTCTCGCCATCCGGGCTGTGGATAATTAAGCCGCCATCGGCATTCCAGCCTAGCCAGCGATGGCGGGTGTGGATAACTACCCCTTGGTCGCGCAGGCGCTTGAGCCAGGCCCGCAGCAGCGGTGCGGCTTTCATGTCGGTAGGGAATACCCGGCCGGAGCTACCGACAAAGGTTTTTATCCCCAGGCCATGAATCCACTCGCACAACGCCTCGGCGCCAAACTGGCGCAACAAGGGGGCGATGTCCGGTGCGCGTTCGGCATAGCGCGCAAGGAATGCCGGGTAGGCCTCGGAGTGGGTGATATTCATGCCGCCAACACCTGCCAGCAGGAACTTGCGACCCACCGATGGCATGCCGTCGTACAGGTCCACCCGGACCCCGGCCTGGCTCAATACTTCGGCGGCCATCAGCCCGGCGGGGCCGCCGCCGATGATCGTGACGTGATGGGGCTGGGCTGGGATCTGGGACATGGCGGTGACTGCGGTTCGGCGAAGTAAGCCGAGCATTCTACCCGAGGACCGCAAAACTGCCTGATCAAAAAACGTACACCTTCCTACACGCTATACGCTGTCTGCCTTACAGGTGTTTACGCTCAAGTTATCCACAGGCCGTTCCACAGGCATTGTGGGTAACACTCACGTTTCAATGACAACCTGATGACGTCCAGACCCGTTGCGCGCTGTGGTGCAGGATGCCGTGGCGACGGGCCAGGGCAGGGCGGTCCTTGCTGTAGCCGCCACCAATCACGCCCATCACCGGGATGTCGCGGCCCAGGCAGTGGCGCATCACGCTTTCGTCACGGGCGGCGACGCCGGCGTCTGTCAGCTTGAGGTAACCGAGGGCGTCGTCCTTGTGTACATCGACACCGGCGTCATACAGCACCAGATCCGGTTGATACAACGGCAGCAGGTAGTTGAGGGCATCGTCCACCACCTTGAGGTAGTCGGCATCGCCCATGCCCATGGGCAGGGGGATATCCCAGTCGCTGGTGGCCTTGCGCGCCGGGAAATTCTTTTCACAGTGCAGGGAGACGGTAATGGCATCCGGCGTGTCGTGGAGGATGCGCGCGGTGCCATCGCCTTGGTGCACATCGCAGTCGAAGATCAGCACCCGATTGACCCGTCCGCTGGCCAGCAGGTAGTGGCTGATCACCGCCAGGTCATTGAAGATGCAATAGCGCCGACTTCTATTAAAACGTAAATATTTAGGAGGGAAATATAATAAAAACAGAGGATTAGCGTACTTTTTTGCGAAAAGTAGGATTGTAGTCTAGGGTTTATTATAGTTTACCTTAGGAGTGTGTAAACAATGAACCCTTACAGAATCAAACTCGTGCGGTTCGACGGTGGTGAGCGCTTTCCAGTGCTTTGCCTTCAGCAAGACGGCATGCCCGTGCACAGCGCTAACCTTTGGGTACTGACAGAGTTACGAACGGCGAATTTGTCGACGAGCACACTCCAACAGGCGCTTCGGTCGTTGATGGTGCTGTTCATTGTTTTTGATGAACTAAAGATAGATTTGTCCGCCCGTTTGCGCGACGGCCAGTTTTTAACGGTTGGAGACATAGAAGCTATCGTTGGGGCGTGTAAATTACCAATTACAGCGGGCGACAGAAAAAAAATTGGAAATGGAAAGTTTGTATCGCCATGGTCTACCAGTGGCTTTAGTACGCCAAAAATTCATCCTGGTACTATTGCTATACGGCTTTTATACATTGCCCGTTACCTTGACTGGATTGCGACCGACCACTTACTAAAAACAGGCGCAGGAAACCCACATTTTTCAGGGGTGGAAAAACTCCGTGAACTGGTTTCTACAGCCATAAAGGCTCGCATTCCTTCAGTGCAGCGCTTATCCAATGTTACGCCTCGTGAGGGCCTAACTGAACAAATGGTATCGCTACTGCAACAGGTGGTTGCTCCAGAGTTTGAGCATAATCCGTGGTCTCATGAATTTGTTCGGCAGCGAAACTACTTAATGATTCGCTGGCTATTGTCCTTGGGAGTCAGGAGAGGTGAGTTGCTTGGTGTCAAAATCTCGGATATTAACTTTCAGACCAATGAAGTTTTAATTGCCAGGAGGGCAGACGATCCGGCGGATCCACGGTTGAGACAGCCGAATGCCAAAACAAGCGGTCGATTATTAGCGCTCGACGCAGAGTTGGTAGCGCTCACGCGAGCGTATGTAATGTCCATTCGTCGAAATGTTACAGGCTCGCGTAAGCATGAATATCTTTGGGTAGCCGGTGGCTCAGGAAAACCACTGAGTCTTGCGGCGCTAAATAAAGTATTTATCACTTTACGGCAACACTGTCCGGAACTACCAGAAAACATCTGCCCTCATCTCCTTCGCCATACCTGGAACGATATTTTTTCGGAAGCGATTGATAGAAGTGATGTGTCGCCGACCATGGAGCAAAAACTGCGGTCACGATTGATGGGGTGGTCCGAAACATCCGGAATGGCGATTGTGTATAACCAGCGTCATATCAAGAAAAAAGCCACCGCTGTGTCCTTGCAAATGCAAAAACAATTGCGTGTGGAGGCTCCTTCCGATGATTAAAAAACCAGGGGAAAACTACGTAATCGATGGAATTGATTTCTGTCCTTCACTTCCGTCGGTAATTCGTAGCAAAAGCGGTATCGCGTTTGATCCTAACCGGCCTGCTTGGTCGTACCGGGACGGTGTGTATTCGGTTTACATGGATTTTTCTGGGCTACATTTTTCTGCTGTGCTCATGGCTTCATTCCATCTTACGTTGATTTGGTTCGTTGAAAATAGGGCGCCAAGTACTGTGATGGGTCGCTTTGCGGCTTTAAAAGCATTTGCCTTGCGATTGCAAGAGGGGCGCGTTGAACCGTTGGAAACTATCTGCGGAAATGACGTATTGATACATTGCGATGCCAATGACTTTCAAACACGCGATCTCTTTGCGTTTTTACGCCGATGGCATGCCATGAGCTTGCCGGGTATTCAGGATGATGTGGTGTACGTCCTGGACAGGAAAAAGCTCCGGAAGCGAGAAACCGGAATCGCTGTATTGACGTGGGATCCCGAGTTGGGTCCATTTACTCCAATTGAGCAAGTGGGTATTCAAGATGCCCTGAATGAAGCTTACGGCGCAGGGCGTTTGAGTGAGGACATATACCTGCTGGCATGGTTGTTTATTGCGTTGGGTTCCCGCCCTGTTCAGTTGGCAGCCTTAAAGGTTTGTGATGTTGTGCGCTCGGTGGCTGCGGATGGAACAGAGTCTTTTCTTTTGCTTGTTCCGCGTGCGAAGCAACAAAACGCATTGCTCCGCCAGGAACTCAAGCCGCGAGCGCTGGTGAATCAAATTGGTCGACCGTTGTTTGATTATGCCCGACGCGTCAGTGAGCGCTTTATTGGAGCGTTTCCAGACCCCCAGCAGGCGCCCCTGTTTCCTTTACCCCGGCAGTCACAGTATTTGGCGGACGGGCCAGGATGGGCCAGATACCACCGTACCAGCGAGAATTTACGGAAATTGTTGGTGACCGCGTTGGACAAGCTATCCGTCCGCTCTGAGCGCACGGGGGAAATAGTTAACATCTGTGCCTTGCGCTTTCGGCGTACGTTAGGGACGAATCTTGCGCGTGAAGGGCACGGGGTTTTGGTCATTGCGGACTTGCTTGATCATTCGCGAACTGACTCTGCGGCTGTCTATGTAGCTGCGACACCAGAGCTTGCGATGCGGATTGAAAAGGCGACTGCGCTGTACATGGCGCCTCTGGCTCAAGCTTTTAAAGGTCAACTGATAGCTCATGAGGACAATGCCGTTCGTGGAGCGGTCTGCTCCAGCCGAATTATCGATTTGCGTATCGATCAAAGCGCACGGCCAATGGGGTCATGTGGCAGCTTCAGTTTCTGCGGATTATTTGCCCCCGTGGCCTGTTACACCTGTCAGTGTTTTCAACCTTGGTTGGACGGGCCGCATGAGGCGGTCCTGGATTTCTTGCTAGCGGATGCTAAACGCTATCCGGACGGTCGTATCGCGGCGATCAACGATCGAACGCTGCTCGCAGTGGCAGAAGTGGTCCAATTATGTCGCAGCAGAAAGGAGCAGGCTCATGGACGATAGGGTAATCCTGTTTAAGCCCCGAGCAGAGCAGGCGGCTGAGGACAATCTCAGGGACTTCGTTACCCTCGCCAGAGAGTCTCTGACGGCTTTTGGCAGTGAGTTGGTCTTTGAGGCGGACAGTTGGGATGTCACCAATTTTGTTCGATTGAAACGACGTAATTCTTGTTCAAGCATGCGATTTCATGGATTCCCCAGTGGACGAGGGCAAAAGGATTCCTGTTGCTTGCCTCAGCCTTACAAAGACTTTGCCAAAGCCTACTGCCGTTATGATTATTCGTTGTGCGCGTATACAACCGTCAGTTCACGATTGGCCGCGCTCCGCTCCCTCGCTGTAGCTCTGGAAGAAACGGAGAGTTGTGTCACACCTATTAAGGCAAGTCTGGGGCATTTTAATCGTGCGTGCGCGATACTAAACGAACGCTACCAAGCCTCTGCCGCATTTTTTGCCGGGGCAGAACTCAAACGCATTTCGCAGTTCCTGGTGGAGCATCAACTCTGTACGCTGCCTCTTCAATGGCAAAATCCACTTCGGGCACCAGCGAACTTTGTGCGCAGTGTTGGCCCAGAGTTTGATGCGTCGCGCCGGGCCCGTCTGCCCTCGTCAGCTTCGTTAGAAGCGATTGCCGAAATTTTCAGAACCGCCGAGAAGCCAGGCGATATTTTTACCTCCAGTGTCTGTGCGTTGCTTGCGTCGGCGCCGAGCCGCATTAATGAGGTGATGTCCATTTCAAACCAGTGTGAAGTCGAGGAGTTCGATCCAAAAGCAAATCAACAACTGTATGGATTGCGCTGGCGGCCTTCAAAGGGTGGTAAGGCACAAGTCAAATGGGTGGTGCAATCCATGGCCAGTGTTGCCCGCGAGGCGGTGAGTAAGCTCAGGACCATTTCCACGCCAGCGCGGGAAGTGGCACGGTGGTATGAGCAGCACCCTGATGCGATGTATTTGCCAACGGAGCTGGAGGCGTTACGGGGGCGGTCGTTAATTAGTTCAGAACAGGTGGGCGCGATTGTTTTTCTCGCCCCACCCCCCAATGGCAATCAAACCGCGCAAGGGGCGGGGTGGTGCAGAAAGCAGGGGATTTTTGAACATATTCCATATGACCCACAGCAGAGACATGCTCCGAGGTTTTTGTTCGCGGACGTTGAGCGAGTAATCCTTTCGATGCTGCCAGCTAACTTCCCGCTGGCAGATCAGAAGAACAACCTGAAGTACAGTGAAGCGCTTTGCTTGACACGGCTGAATGAGCTAACCGAGTTGTGGGGAACGTACCGTGGGGTAATCGTCTTGCCAGACACCGCTTATACTCAGAAGCAACTAGGTAGTACTCGAACTTTTCTCAATATTTTCGAACGGTTCGGTTATCGTGAGTTAGATGGCAGTCCAATGAGTATCACGACGCATCAATTTCGCCATTTTTTAAATACCGTGGCACAGATGGGCGGATTATCGCAACTCGACATCGCCAAATGGAGCGGTCGCGCCAAACTCGGACAAAACAAGTGCTATGACCATCAGTCCGATAGGGATGTGTTGGCGCTCGCGAGGTCCGCTTTGGGTGACCCGGAAAAGTCGGCAGGTCATGTGGCAGGTATCCCTCCAAGTAGTTTGATCTCGCGGGATCAGTTTGCGACGCTGAAGATCATGACCGCCCATACAACGGATTTGGGGTATTGCCTGCACGATTTTTCCATGTTGCCTTGCCAACTCCATCGAGATTGCCCCAATTGTGATGAGCATGTATGCATCAAAGGTGATGTGGTCCGAGAGCAGGCTATACGCCAGTATCGTCAGGAAACCCAGGCCCTCCTCGCAAAAGCGTTAGAAGCGCTGGGCGAGGAGGAGTTTGGTGCCAACCGTTGGGTCGAGCACCAGACACTGACCCTTAAACGACTGGATGAACTGTGTGCCATTTTTGAGGACTCTTCCGTTGCCGCAAATGCAATTATCCAGCCGCGTGGGATCGTCCCAGCGTCAAGGCTGGAACAGTTGCTGACCCACCATAAAATATTGAACAAGCGTAATTTGCCGGGACCAGACACTGAAGATCCAGATGTGCCATGCATAGAGGCTGAGGACCTGTAATGTCTCGTTCGAGAAATCTAACCCCAGATGCTATAGAGCAGATCGTGTCGATCCTGGATGGTTGGTCTGGAAAACTGACGTGGGACCTGCTGATCTTAAGCGTCGCTCGCCGTTTACGAGGAACCTACACGCGCCAGACTCTGCATAAACATGAGCGGATTCGGCGTGCGTTCATACTGCGTAAGCAAACACTCTCAACCACAGTAGGAGTGAAGAAGGCCAGCAGTCCTGAATTACAAGTTGCAAACGAGCGAATTGCTCGTTTGGAAGCGGAGAATCAACGTCTGCGGATGGAGAATGATCGATTGCTCGAGCAGTTTGTACGCTGGGCTTATAACGCTTACATTCGGGGCTTGGATGAACAGTTTCTTTCCCGCCCTCTGCCCATCATCAATCGACAGCAGACACCCTAGGGTCTGTTGCCGTTTCATCTCAAGCCATTGATCTATAAGAGCAAACTCGTATCGTTAAAGCTCTCACACGACAGATTCTCACTCAAACCCGCGCATTGAAGATTAGTTGGGCTTTTGAAAGCTGCCACTGCACGGCTGGGAGTACAGGCCCAGCCGTGAGGAAACGCTCGACAATGCCGGGCGTTTGTTCTTCAGGTCCGTACTCAGAAGCGGTAGTTGGTGCTCAGCTCCAGCGTCCGTGGTGCGCCGGGTGTGATCAGATCCACCGAGCCATGCGCCGAAGCGTAATAGTCCTTGTCGAAGACATTGCGCAGACGCAGGGCCATGTCCCATTTCGGCTGGTTGTAGAGCAACGCTGCGTCCACGGTGGTGTAGGCCGGCATGACCACTTGGTTATCCAAGGCGGTGTAACGGTCATCGACATAGTTCGCCCCCATGCCTACACGCCACTCCTGTGTCAAAGAACGTACCAACCACAAATTGGCACTGTGGCGCGGGGTCAAGGTCGGAGTCTGGCCTTCGTTGGCGATACCGTTGGTACGGCTGTTGGACTTGGTGATCTCGGCATCCAGATAGGCGTAACCGGCATATACCTGCCATTTTTCGCTCAACTGCCCACTGGCGGTCAGTTCGAGACCATCAGTACGCTGCTCTCCCGCAAGCACCAGTTTGGTCGGGTTCGCCGGATCGGTGGTTTTCATGTTGGTGCGTTCCAGCCGGAACAGCGCCGCCGTCAACGCCAGGCGATTGTCGAGCAGGTCCCATTTGCCGCCGATCTCGAAGTTGGTGGTTTCCTCCGGCTCAAGGTCCTGGTTCGTCGTGCTCAGAGCGAACATTTCGGCAGAGGGCTGGTAGGAACGGCTCACCGAGACGTAATAGGACTGCACATGATCAGGCTGGTAGACCAGACCGACTCGCGGACTCCAGGTAGTGTCGGTGCGGGAGAGTTCCTTGTTCGTCAGGTCATCGGCGTATTCCTGGTCAAACACGTCATAACGCACTCCCAGCAGAGCTTTCCACTGCGGCGCCAGTTCGATCAGGTCCTGCACGTAGAACCCGGCAGTGTCCTGAGTATTGGTGCCCTTGGCGGTTTGCCGGTTGGCCTGGAACGGCACGTCGACCAAAGCATCGCGGTACACCGGCACCCTTGCCACGTTGGGTTGGCTGAACACGGACTGGTCCTTCACCTGGCGCCCCAGCTCCACACCATAGAGCAGGTTATGGTTCATCCCGGCGAGCACGGCGCGCTGCTTGAGTTCGGTCTGGTTGAACCAACCGTCTTCCTTGCGCTGCACGTTGCCGCGGTTGAGTTTTACCAGCAATTCGCCGTTGGCGGCGGTAACGAAACGCGTTGGACTGGAGTCCGCGAGCGTATTGTTGCGATCCAGGTCGTAGTGGTAGTAGCGGCTGGTGTTGCTCAGGGTGAAGTCGTCATTGATGCTGTAATCGACGCCGGCCGTGAACGAGAACACTTCGCTGCGGGTGTAATCGTCATCTGGATCAGCGGAACCGAAACGCTTATCGCGGTCCACATCGACTGGACGGTCGCCTCGTGCTGGGATACCGAAGTCGATCAGGCGCTTGTCATACAGATAGGTAGCGCCCAGGTTCAGTTCCAGATCGTCGGAGAGCTTGAAGTAGGCCGAAGGCGCGATGGCCTTGCGGTCGATGTAGCCGTCATCCCGGAAGGTGTCGCTGTTCTCCAGCGCCCCTGTCACACGAAAGGCTTTATCGCCCTGTTGCTGATCGGCCCAACCGGCATCGAACTGAGTGCGCTTTTTGCCCTCGCTGTCGACACTGACACCGACCTCCTGCTTGGGCGTGAAGTTGGGCTTCTTGCTGATGCTGTTGATCAGACCGCCCGAAGAGCCTCGGCCATAGAGCACTGCGGCCGGCCCCTTGATCACTTCCACCCGCTCGACGTTGGACAGATCACGGAAGTACAGCGCATCGTCACGAATGCCGTCGACGTACATGTCGCCAATGGCGCTGAAACCACGGATGGTGACTTGATCGCGCTGGCCATCGCCATTGGACAGGCCGATACCGGGGACATTCTTCAGCACGTCTTCCATCGACTGAGCCCCCTGATCCTTGATAACGCTCTGGGGAATTACGTTGACGGTTTGCGGGATATCTCGTAGAGGGGCATCGATCTTCAGCGCGCTCCTGCTCTCGGTCGACATGTAGCTCTGCTCGCTGTACTCACTGTTCACAGCGGTTGCCGGTAGGGTTAGAGCAGACTCCGTTTCTGCCTGTAAATCAGGTACAACCAGAACGCCCAGCAACGACAGAGAGACTGGGTAAATGCGCGATCGAGCCACCATGAACACCTTTTGTATGAATTATCGCGCAGATGATAACGGTTATCTTTTGTAAGTAAATACATATCATTCTGATTCAAGCCATTGGCACGACTCGGAACGACCGTCTCAACTTAATAGGTGGCCGACAGGAGCGCTCCCTCCAACTTGCTTGGTTGAAGGACTGCAATCATCCCATCTGGACGAGCCCTCTGAAAGACAGGACACCGTTTCCCCCCCCCTTAACATAAGGGATAGGCAAACTGTAGTGGTCCGAAGAGTTTGAAGGACACATCGGACAAGCAGCCACAGATACGGGAAGGGCAGCACAGAGGCTGACAATAGCGTGGAATCAGCCCTCGATAAAAACCTTCAACGGCGGTTCGTGCATCAGGAAGTTCTGGTGCGAGATGTTCCAGGCATAGGCGCCCGCGAGAGTGAATACTAGCAGGTCACCAATCGTTAGCTGCGCCACTGGTTGTTGTCTGGCAAGGACGTCTTTTGGTGTACACAACTGGCCCACCAGCGTCACGGACTGATCACTGATTTGTGCCGGCTGCGAGCCTCGTAGTACCGTGAACGGATGATTGTGGCCTTGAGCCGCAGGCGTGCGAAAGTGATGGGTACCGCCACGTCCGATGGCAAAAAACTCGCCGTGACTGCTTTTGATGTCCAGCACCTGCATGACGTAGTAACCACAGGCAGCGCTGATGAAGCGGCCGATCTCGAAACGTATGCGGGTCGCGCCCATGTCGTATTCATTGATCAACCCCTGCAGGCCCTGACAAAACCGTGGCCAGTCGAATGACCTGGCCGCGTCCTGATAGTTGATGCCCATCCCTCCGCCGACATTCAGTAGCGGCAGTTGCAGGTCGTGGTCGGCGCACAGCTGGCGGAAGGTCAGGAAGTAGCTGCGAATCAATTCAAGGTGCGCGTCGACATCCAGCTGGTGCGACAACAGATGAAAATGCAGTCCCTTGAGCTCTAGGGACGGCTCTTCGCGCAGCAATTGCAGGGCGCTTGCAAGGCCTTCTTCATCCAGACCGAACGGCGTGGGTTTGCCACCCATGACCAATCGGCTCTGCGGTGTCTGGGCCAGCTTCAGATTCAGCCGCAGCATCACCGGAGCCCGCACACCGCGTTCGCGGGCGATGCGCGCCAGACTGCGCAGTTCGGTCACGCTCTCCACGTGAAACGCCGAAATCCGGTACTGCAGGGCGATATCCAGTTCGCGATCGAGTTTGCCAGGGCCACCAAAGATCAGCGGCTGGTCGGGGCACTGTTCATGCAGCCACGTCAGCTCGCCGCCGGAGGCCGCCTCGAATCCGTCTACCCACGGCGCCAGGGTTTTCAGCACCAGGGCTTCCGGGTTGGCCTTGGCGGCGTAGAACAATTCGCAGTTTTCGGGCAGTACCTGACGCATTGCCTTTACGTGCCGTTCAAGGGCAGGCAGGTCGTAGACGTAGGCGCACAATGGCGCGTCGTGTTCAGTCTTGAGCTGCTCGATGCGTTGGGTGACGGAGGCAGGAAGGCTCATGCGTGTTTCCTCTTTTCAGTCATCGTCAGCGGGCTGGGCAGTAACGTGTAATCGGCCTCGCGGTCGGCGCGCATCATCAGGCGCGTCATGAAATTTTCCTTGCTTGGGAAGGGCGCGCCGGCGCACAACTCACGCAGTTCTGTCGGATGGCCCAGACGCGTGGATTGCGCGTGCAGCAGGTCGCCGATTCGGTCCCACAATTGTTGTTCCAGCATGCCGCTGCCGTTGGCCAGATGGAAGATCGCTTCGCCGAGATTGTTCACCAGTGCGCAGTAGCCCACTCGTTGCCAGGCCTTTTGCGCGCTGTAGTACACCGAGCTGCGGGTGCGTTCATCCAGCGCACTCAGGCGTTCAGCGGGCCAGATTTCAGGGACCAGCTTGGTACCTTCCAGATCGCGAATCCAGACCTGACTGGGCAGGCCGTTTTCAGCGAAGCCGATGACCGTGTTCTGCAAATGCGGCTCCAGCGCCACGCCCTGACGGAATAGGCAATACAGCACACCGCCGAGCATCTGACCGGCATAGGCATCGAGCCAGTTCAACGTGGCTTGCTCAATGGTCAAGCCGGTGTTGTCGGCGTAGCGCTGTACCTGTGGGCGGCAGACACTGCGACCTTGTTGATCCCAGGTAAACAGCGCCATTGCCACTTGCGGCTGATAACGCTCGCGTTCGGCGACGGAAAGGTTTTCCCGGTAAACGATACCGAAACATTCGGTGACTTCGCGGGCCTCCTCCAGCGTACCCAGGGCGCTGAGGTCCAGGCTGGTGGCGCAGGGTTCGGGCATCAACATGAAGCCCGGTTGTTGCGTCGCCAACTCGCTCATGATGGGGCCGAGCAGGTGAGTGAGGGCGACGGCGCTGTCGAGTTCATACCAAGCGTTCTTGCGCACGCAGTTGGTCAGGCGCACGTGCATCGAGAACTTCATGAAGTAGGCCATCTGCGGATGGTAGAGCGTGCGCACAGACGACGTCGGGTACATGGCCTGACCCAGGGGGCCGAGGTAGGTGATCAAACCCTGTTGTTGCGCCCGTTGCACCAGCGGGTCAGCAAGCACGCGGGCGACTTCCCAAGGGTGGCACGGATAGGCGCCCTCACGCCCCGACAGTTGGCGTAGCGTGCTGCGCGGATCCTCGCCCTGATGACGAATCAGCGTCGGATCAACCTTGAACCAGTGCAACTGAAAGCGCGCCCCAACTTCCGGCGAGCAGGTCAGCAAATCGTCATGGGAGATGCCCTCGCGACTTTTCGGTGTCGGATGCAGGGCATGGCCCCACAGCTGATGTTGCTCGGACGCCAGCAGGCTGTCGGCTGCTTGGTTGGCCGGGCGTGAATGCCGCAGAAAGGTACGGGTGATCTGCAGGCTGTTACCGATCTGTTGCAGCATCTCGCCGACGCGGTCGGCTCCACTCAGCGGGGTACAGAGCAGGCGCGCCAGTTCGTGGGCGTCCAACGGTCGCCAGCTCTGGTTATTGCCTTTGAAGTAGGGGGCGCTGATGTAGTGGCAGCGGCCCAGAAGACTGGCGCGGTCGATGCGTACGATCAACCGGCCACTGGGCAGGCGAATGCTGATGCAACGACTGTTGGCTTGGCGCAGGCTCATCGGCAAATCCTGTGCTTGATCGTTCAGGTTCACTTCGTTGCGGGGCAATGCGTATTCGCGCAAATAGCAATTGAGCAGGCACTCGATGGCATGTCGTTGGGCTTCGCCATCGAGGGCATGGTCATGCTGGGATACGGTGTTCAGCGATGCGGTATTCAGAGCGAAAGTCATGCCGGAATCTCCCGGGAAGTCATCAATAGAGGGCGGGCGAGCACCATGGCCGCTATGGCCGCCAGGCACGCAACGAGAAAGGGGGACGCGATGCCGCAGGTCTGACTGACCAGAGCGGCAGTGACCCCGGCAGCAGTGCCGGCCCATTTGCCACTGGAGTCGAACCAGCCAAACAGGCGGCCGGCGCTGCCTTGGCGGCTGCGCTGGCTCAGACAGCGGTGCAGCCCGACAAAACTCAGCAACATGCCGGCCCCGCTGAGTAGACGCAGAGCGAACAGCGGCTCGGCCTGCACGCTCCAGAATTGCAACGCGTTACTGATTGCCAGCAGCGCCAGCCCCGGCAACAGCAGGTTGCCCTGATGCTTCTGAGCCCAGGGTAGGGCCAGCAGGTAAACCAGATGCGGCAGGCTGTAGAGCACGCCGATCAAGGCATCGTTGCCAATTTTCAGTTGTTCGCCGAAGGGCACGAAATAGGGAAAGGTGACGACCATCGCGAAGCTGAACAGAAACTGCACCGCCATCAGCCGCGGCATGTCTTCAGGCAGTTCGCCCAAGGCCACGGCTTTCTTGCTGCTCAAGGCATGTTTGGGGGCGTCCTTGGGCAGCGGCAGGACGAGCACAAACGCCAGCAGCGGTAACCAGGCCAGATAGCGATACAGGCTTAATCCCAAACCCTGTGAGGTCAGCAGCCCCAACAGGATTGGGCCACTGATCATCGCCAGACGTGCTGAATACTGCGTCCAGTTCAGGGCGCGGGACAGATCGCCTTCCTTGAACTGAGTCGACAGGTAGGCGTTGGACGCCGCCATCGCGCCGCCGAAGGTGCCCTGGATGATCAATGCCAGGACGAACACCGGCAGATTGGGGCTGAAGCCTGCCAGCAGGAAGCCCGCGAACAGTCCGGCATGCGCACGCAGCAACGACAAGCGACAACCGTTGCGATCGGCCCAGCGTCCCCAGATCGGCGCCGCCAGTGCGGTGCAGAGTGTCGGCAGTACGAACAGCACCCCGATGGCCCAGCCTGGTGTGTCAGGTGCGAGGTCGGCGAGGATGCGCGGCAAGTACAACGGAATACCCAGCGCCGTGAAAGCCGACAGGTAATGCCCCAGCAGAACGCTGGTGATCAGACTCCGTTGCATGGAGCATCCTCCAGCAGGAAGTTCGCCGCGCTGTAGCCATAGAACTTGTTGATGTCGCTGGCACCGGAATGCGCCTTGCTGAACAGGCTGCCGGCGCTGAGCAGGTATTTCACCGGCAGTTTCGGGCTGTCGAGCAGCCATTGACGCGCGTCGTCACAGTCGATGCCTTCTGCTTCGAGATGTTGCAGACAGGTCATGAGACGCTGACGCAGCGTGCCGTACAGACCGGATCGAGAGGCCAGGCCTGCGGTCGCTATCGCTTCCAGGATCGCAACAATATTCAGCTGCAAGGTGATGGTGCAGAACATCTCGGCCAACGGTTGGCTGCTGTCGACGCGAATGCGCTCGTCCTGCAAGACTGCCGGCAGATCAGCGAGATCCGGGCACGCATGGGTGAAGCGCTGAGGCCACAGGCGAGCGGCGTCGTTGTCCTTCATCAGCAGGCGCAATGGCTGACCTTGTTCGAACATCAAGACGGCGTTCTGCTGGTTGGCCTCCAGCGCGATGCCGTAATGCAGCCACAACCGCAGATGGACCTGCAGCAGCAGATCGAGATAATCGTCCAGCCAGTGTTGCAACGAACCTGCGTAGAAGCGCTCGGCCAACTGTTCGAGGAAAAGGCGTCCATCGGCAAGCGGACTGGCCAACGCGGCGACAGGTACGAGTGTGGTGTTCTCAAGACCCGTCGGGTAACGGCGCACGATATAGGCTAGGTGACGACTTTCGTCGGCATGACCACCGTGTTTTTCGTCAACGTGCAGATAACGTGACGCCAGTGCCGGATCGCGCTCGGTCAAGGCCTGCAGGGTGGTCTGGAACCAGTGACCGTCGTATAGGGTGCTGGGCTTGATCAGGCGCAAATTGCGCGCACCGAGCGTGCTGACTAACAACGGTAGTTTGATGTGCCACTGAGGTTGATTGATGCAGACCACCGTGCGCACGGACAGCGTAGGTTCGACCTGCATGGCCGAACGTGGAGCCTTGAGCGTTCCTTCAGGCAGGCCGTATTGCTCCAGTTCGCCCCATGTCAGCGGGTGTACTGGCAGTAATGAATGGCTGTTTTGCAAGGTCGGTGACAAGCCGACGTCCTCGAAGTCCGGCCAGTGCAGCGGCTGTGGGCTGGTCAGGGTCAGGGCGTTGTTGGGAATCGCCAGCCAGTTGAGTTCGAAGCGCGGCGCAAACTCCGGCGCGTAGCCTTTGAGCGCGGCGGCATCGAAGCCGCTTTTGGCCCGCGCCGTTGGATAAAACGGGTGATCCAGGTAGCTCGCCAGTTGATCGATCTTCAGCAGCCTCTGCGACCAGTCTTTCAGGGCAGTCACGTCGCTCAGCGCAGGGCCATGCTGGCGATACGCCTGATTGCACAGGGTCCGGTGTTCGGTCGCGCAATCCGCTTCTTTCAGGTACGCCGCGAACAGCGTCAGACTTTCTTCGTCCAGACCGTGGCTCAGGTGGCCCAGCCAGAGCCCGTAGCCGTGTTGAACCTCGCCGTGGCTTTGCGGCGACACTTTGATCCAGGCGTCGCCTGTACCGATCCAGTCCTGCAACGGATACGCCTTGACCACCGGCAGCCATAGTTCGTCGGCGCCCAGATGGGCGATTCGCAGCCAGCTTGCGTCGGGCTGATGCTGCAAGTGTTGACTCAGTTCTTCCGGCAGCCGACAAATCTGTCCTGTGCTGACGATCCCTCGGATGTCCTCGCGCAGGCAGCAATCGATGATGCGTCGAGTAATGAACGCCTGATCCGCGGCGTCCGGATACAGGCTCATGCCATCACCCATTTCAGGTCGTTCAGAGTCGAATTCAGTTGCGCTTCGAGGCTCACCTCATCCGGCGCGATCAGTCTCAGTACGCCGACGTAGTCCTTGTTGGAATGGCTGATGGTCACGGTGTCGCCGGTGTTGTGAAGTGCGCGGTAATCGCACCAATGGCCCTCACGTTCGACGTTGAAGCTGGCGCTGGCCTGATCCAGACGCCCCGAGCGGTCGACCACAAGGTAATGAACGGTTGCTTCGGCTTGCGCCGGTTGCGCGTCGATCAGGCTGTCTCCCAAATACAAAGCGACGATGCGGTCGAACCAACCCTGTGGCAGCAGCCGATCAAGCAGGAACTCGCGACCATCGCCGATGCTGCGATAGTTGATCTCAACCAGTACCGGGCCTTGGGCGGTCAGAATGAACTCGCTGTGGCAAACCCCGAAATTGACCCCGAACGCGGCCACTTGAGCCAGCGCGCCGGCGCGCTGCGCGCGGCTGAGTTGTCCATTCCAGCGTGCGGCGAGTTCTACGAAATGCGGCGGTGCTGAAAGGGTGACGTCGAAGCCACCGATGGCTTGCAGGTTGCGCCCGTCGCCCAGTGTCTCGAGGGTGAATAAAGGACCTTCCATGTACGCCTCCAGCAACAACGCCCGGTCCGGTTGCTGCTGCCAGAACTGTTTGCAGTAAACGGCCAGATCGGCGGCGTTGTGACACAGTCTGACGTCCAGGCTGGCGACGCCTTCACGAGGCTTGGCGACCACCGGCCATGGCGCATCGGTCGGCAGTTTGGAATTCGATGTAATCACCTGGAACCATGGGCCGGGCAAGCCGAGACGTTGCATGCGCTCGCGCATGGCCGCCTTGTTCTTTGCCGCATAGCACAGTCGCCAGTCCTTGCCGGGGCATTCGAATATCTCGGCCACCATTGCTGTCGCGGTCTGCAGGTGATCGCTGTTGGAGAACACTGCGGCGGGGCGCAAACCCTGGCTGTTGAGTGTCTCGACGACCGCTAGCGGATTGAACACATCACATTCGATAACGTGCAGCTCATCCGGCGAAATGTGCGAGGTGGCGAGCAGGCGCCGGTGTTCCTGAGCGTGGTCGGTGATCACCACGATCGGCAACCCGCGTTTGTGCGCGGCAGGCAGGAAACCCTCAAGAATGGCAGGGTGGGCGACGTGGGCAAGAATGACGAATGGGCGTTGCATGGCAGTTTCCTGGGGGCAGCAGTTGCCCGTCCCGGAGGATCGGGCACTGGTTTACAAGTGCGCAAGTGCGCGGTTTAGAAGCGGTAGTTGACGCCTAGGGTGAGCGAGCGCTCTGGCGCGGGTTGACGACCCCACGGGCTGGTGTCGATACCGCGGAAGTAGTATTCGCGGTTGAACAGGTTGCTGATGCCCGCGGACGCGGTCAGGACGCTTTTGTCTGCCAGCTCGAACTCACGCTCAATGGCGGTGTTCCAGACCCAGTAAGCTGGCAGTTTGCCCACACTGGCTGTGGCATCTTCATCGCTGGAGTTGGCGGCATCGGTGTAAGCGCTGCTGACATACAGGCCGTCAAGGTTGTAGGTCCAGTGCTCGGCAAAACGGTAACGACCGTCAACCGTGAACTGATTGCGCGAGGAGTACGGCACTTCGTTGCCCTTGAATGTGCCGTTGCGTTGCTTGGCATCGAGGTACGCATAGCTGGCGTGCAGGTCCAGATCAGGTAGAGCTTGCGGCGTCCAGAAAATCTCGCTCTCGAAACCTTGGTGACGTGTGCTGCCAAGGTTATTGAAGCGGTCAGTCGTGGCGTTGTAGCTGATTTGGTCGTCGAAATCGATGCGGTACAAGTTGAAGTCGACGCGCATGCCGTCCCATGGCGTATAGCGCACGCCGGTGTCGTAGTTCCACGCCAGTTCGGCGCCGACATCGCCTTCCTTGACGATCTGCGTGACTTGCGGTGGACGCAGGGACTTCTGGGCGTTGGCGTAGACAAACCAGGCGTCGGTCGCCTGGTAACCCACCGTCAGGCCCGGCAGCCATTCTTCGGATTTGTTCTCGCGCGAGAACCCGGTGATGCCGTCTGCGTAATCCATGCGGGCGTTTTCGTAGCGCACGCCGGGGGTGATGGTCAGGCGATGATCGAGCAGACTGATGGCGTTGCTGAGGTAGAACGCGCGGGCGTCGTCATCGAACTTCCAGTCCCGGAACGGCGTCGTCACGCCGGTAGCGACGCGCTGGCGGTTGACCTTGTAGTCGATGTCTTCGCTGACATAACGGGCGCCCAGCAACCAGGTCTGGCCAACCGTGTCGCCATCGATGGTGGCACTGATGCGCGGCTCCGTGCCCCAGACTTTAAAGTCGCGTGGGCCGTCCTGTTTGGTCACCGCCGTACCGTCCGGAGTGAACGGCAGGCCGACTACGAAGTTGCGGTAGCTGTCGTGGGCGAAGTTGGTCCAGCTGTATTCTACTGAGTCGAACGGCCCCATGGCGCCCAGGCGCTGGGTGTAGGTGCCCCACACGCGATTGGTGTCGCCCTCGAAGCGGTCCAGCGGACGCGTCGATTGCCGTGGATCATCCTTGTAATCCTGCACGCTGAGTGCTCCGGCCAGGTCCATATCGGCCTTGTAGTGCTGGATACCGAAGCTCAGATCGCGATCGTCGTCGATGTTCCACTGGCCGCGCAGACGGTAGTTCTGCACATCGGTCTCGGAGTGCTCGCGCCCGTATTCGCCACCCAGGGTATTGAGGTCCAGTTGCAGGCCGAAGTTGTCGGTCAGGTAGCCGCCGGTGCCCACATAGTTGTCCCACAACTGGCGCCCGCCAGCATTGAACGTCAACTTCTCCTGCAGAGTGGTTTCCCACTCGCGCGGAATCGGCTTGCTGATGAAGTTGATCACCCCGCCAACGTTGTTCGGACCGTATTGCACCGCTGCGCCCCCACGCACGACATCAATACGGTCTACAGTGGCCATGGTCACTGGAAACAGCGACAGACCCGTCTGGCCGTACGGCGCCAGTGCTAGTGGAATGCCATCCGACAACGCTTGAATCCGGCCGCTACGACTCTCGTACAGCCCGCGTACCGATATCTGTGGCAAGGCGCCGGTGCCGGTTTCGTCAAAGATCTTGATGCCCGGTACCCGTTGCAGCGCGTCGTCCACACCGCGGACGCTGGCTTTTTTCAGTTCGCTGGAGTCGACAACGCTGCGACTGCCGGCATAGGTACGCACCTCCTGATCGCTGGCCGTCCCGAGAACGTCACCCTGAATCATCATGGGTGCCAGTTCCATGTTACTGGCAGGTCTGGTGGACAAATCGACGGGTTGATCGGCGGCCACGGCACCGTGACAGATGCCCAAAGTGATAAGACTGAGTGAAAAATGTAGGGAGTTTGTTGTTGTTTTCATGTGGACTACGTTGGCTTATTTTTACTGTTGGAGAGAATGCAGGCGGGCTTTCAATGCGTTATGCAGCAAGCCTCGGTCTTCACCGGCCAGAAAACTTCGGATCCCGCGAGCGCGCCACAGCGTGTTCTGTTCGGCCGTGCGGGGATTTGCGCAGAAAGGTATTGCGGCGCTGAGGCAGGCATCGGCCATGTTTTGCAGCGTTTGCCAGACTTGAGGATTGAGCGGGTCGGGGCCCAGATCGAGATCGAGCGACAGATCCAGAGCGCCTTCCATGATCATGCCGACCCCCGGCAGTTGCAGAATCTCGCCGAGAGCGTCGACCCCGGCGCGGCTTTCGATCATGGGAATAATAGGGGTCTGACGATTGGCCAGATCGATGTATTCGGGTAATGGCAGGCGACCGAAACCGGTAATGCGTCCGCCGGTTATTCCGCGTTTCCCCAAGGGGGGAAAGAACGCCGCTTCGATGGCGCGCTGAACTTGCGCAGCACTTTCGGTGCGTGAAAGGACAATGGCTTCGATGCCGGCATCCAGTGCCCGACCGATCAGTTTTTCGTCCACTTGAGGTATGCGCAGCCAAGGCGAAATGCCAGCGGCCTCACACGCGCGGACACAATGCATGATGTCTTCTTCGGAGCGCAGTAAGTGCTCAAGATCGAGAATCACGAAGTCGTAGCCCGCAAACGCGAGCATTTCGCAGAGCATCGGTGAAGGTAGAGAATTGAGCAAGCCGTAGACGTTGTTCCCTGCTTGTAACCGGGAAAACACCGGAGAGGTTCGTATCACTGACGCATATCCTTCAGGGTGGATGCGCGCTAATAATAATCATTCACAATCATAAGTAAACATTTTTAGTCGCCGATTCGTGATATTCGTGATGGTCCTCATAAAAATCCCGTTCTTGGTGTAATGCTGTTCACTGATTCACCCCGGATTCCCGCCACGATTCACCCGATGGCATATGAGGGGGCTGGGGCGATTTCTGAGTTTTGTAAACACCTCGTCGAATCTCGGGTATTAATTTCCACTTTTTAGAAACCTTGACTCTCCAAGGGCCTTATTTTCGCGGTCTAACAAGATTTGTTTACATAATTTGGTCGGCATAAGGGCAGAAGCCCGCCGGGTAGTCGTAATGGGCATGGTGGGTGCCGCCCGCCAGGTGGCAGGCCAGGCCGTGCTCCAGGGCCTGCTCGGCGGCCAGCAACGAGCCGCCGACCGCACGCACGGTGCGTCGGGCCAGGGCCTCGCTCCAGGGCAGGCCGAGGCGCCGTTGGTCTTCGCGGGACAACTCACCGCTCATATAGCGTTCGATATAGCCAGGGTCATGGGCCAGGGCGAGGACGTCGGCCGGGCATAATTGGGGGCGCAGCAACTGGCTGTCCTGGGTCAGGCCGCTGTCGACCAGGTGATCGCGCAGCAGCCGGAACTTGTCCATGGGGAAGCGATGATCCGCCGGGAATTCGGGGCTGTAGTCGTCGTGGTAGATCAGTGGCAAAGGCATGGCAATTTCTGACAGGAACCAGCGACGGATCTTAACAGCGCTGTACACTCACGCACATGGCAAGGGAGGGGAACGATGGAGCCGATACTGGAGTTGGAAAGCGCGCGCCTGGTGCTGCGCCAGTGGCGCGACAGCGACCTGCCGGAATTTGCCCGGATGTGTGCCGATCCGCAGGTGATGCGCTATTTCCCGGCCCCCCTGGACCGCCTGGAAAGTGCGGCATTGATCGGGCGAATACGTGGGCATTTTGCTGAGTATGGATTTGGCCTGTGGGCCCTGGAGCGCAAGGACAGCGGCGAGTTTATCGGCCTGACGGGGTTGCTGAATGTCGGCTTTGAAGCCGACTTCACCCCAGCGGTGGAAATTGGCTGGCGCCTGGCCCGCGAGCACTGGGGCCTGGGGTTTGCCAGTGAGGCGGCCTGGACCGCATTGCGCTGTGGGTTTGACCGTTTGCAACTGGAGCAGATCGTGGCCTTCACCACCGAGGCCAACCTGGCGTCGCAGAAAGTCATGCAGGCCATCGGCATGCATTACGATCCGGCGGCAGATTTTCAACACCCCAGGCTCGCGGCGGACGATCCGCTGCGCCATCATGTGTTGTATCGCATCACCCGCGCCCAATGGTTGGACACGCTGCACGGATAAGCAGGCGGTAATACTTGTAGGAGCGGGCTTGCTCGCGAAAAACATCAACGGTTACGCGGGAGGCCTGACACCCTGCGTCATCCCTGGGCTTTTCGCGAGCAAGCTCGCTCCTACAGTAGAAAATAGAAGGTAGAAACCGTTTTGCTCTGAGGAGAGTGTATGAGCCAAGTGTTGGAAGATCTGGTCGATTTGCTGACCCTGGAACCGATTGAAGAAAACCTCTTTCGCGGCCGCAGCCAGGACTTGGGCTTTCGCCAACTGTTCGGCGGCCAGGTCTTGGGCCAGTCGCTGTCGGCGGCCAGCCAGACCGTCGAAGAGGCGCGGCATGTGCATTCGTTGCACGGCTATTTCCTGCGCCCTGGGGATGCCGGGCTGCCGGTGGTCTATCAAGTGGACCGGGTACGCGATGGCGGCAGTTTCAGTACGCGTCGGGTGACGGCGATTCAGAAGGGCAACCCGATCTTCACCTGCAGTGCCTCGTTCCAGTACGACGAAGAAGGCTTCGAGCACCAGACCACCATGCCGGTGGTGGTGGGGCCGGAGAACCTGCCGTCGGAGTTGGAACTGACCCAGCAGCGCGCGCACCTGATTCCTGAGTCCATGCGCGAAAAATTGCTGTGCCCCAAGCCGATCGAAGTGCGGCCGGTGACTGAGAAAGACCCGTTCAACCCGCAGCCGTCCGATCCGGTCAAATATGTGTGGTTCCGCGCCGATGGTGCCCTGGCCGATTTGCCGGCGCTGCACAAATACCTGCTGGCTTATGCCTCGGACTTCGGCCTGCTGACCACCTCGTTGCTGCCCCATGGCAAAACTGTGTGGCAGAAGGACATGCAAGTGGCCAGCCTGGACCATGCGTTATGGTTTCACGCCGATCTGCGTGCCGATGACTGGTTGCTGTACGCCATGGACAGCCCATGGGCCGGCAATTCCCGTGGGTTCTCCCGTGGCAGTGTGTACAACCGCGCTGGCCAACTAGTGGCCTCGGTGACTCAGGAAGGCTTGATTCGCCATCGCAAGGATTGGGCGTGAGCCTGGCGCACGTCAAACACTGGGTGTTCGACATGGACGGCACCCTGACTGTGGCCGTGCATGACTTTGCGGCGATCCGCGTGGCGCTGGAAATTCCGCCCACCGACGACATTCTCACCCACCTGGCGGCATTGCCTGCGGCCGAAGCGGCGGCCAAGCATGCCTGGTTGTTGGCGCATGAGCGCGAACTGGCGCTGGGTTCGGTGGCCGCCACGGGCGCGGTGGAGTTGGTGCGTGATTTGGCGGCACGGGGCTGTCGCCTGGGGATCCTGACGCGCAATGCCCAGGAGTTGGCGCACATCACCTTGCAGGCTATCGGCCTGGCAGACTGTTTTGCCGTGGAAGATGTGTTGGGCCGCGACGACGCCCCGCCCAAGCCGGATCCCGGTGGCCTGCTGAAACTGGCGCAGGCGTGGGATGTAGCGCCCGCCGAGATGGTGATGGTGGGTGACTATCGCTTCGACCTCGATTGCGGCCGGGCGGCGGGAGCGCGGACAGTGTTGGTGAACTTGCCGGAAAACCCTTGGCCGGAATTGGCCGATTGGCATGCCAAGGACTGCGCGGCATTGCGCCAGATGATCTAAACCAAGCACCACATTTCTGATTGGGTTTTGTCTGAAGGATTAGTGGAACAGGGCCGCCTGCCCTTCGGGCGAGGTAAACATCTTGTCGCCGTCATGCCCAACCCCTGGCACTTCAACCAACCGCTGGCTCAACTGCGGATGCCGCTGCTTGAGGTAGTCGAAATAGTTGTGCCCGCGAATCAGCCGATAAGCGCCCTGGGCCTCGGCGGCGCAGCTCTTGTCCAGGGCCGGGTGGTTGGGGTCGGTGTCTTGTTGGCCCAGCAGGTAGGTGATATCGCGTGCGACGTAGGCTTTTTCCAGTTGCTCGGGGCTTTGGCCGTTGGCGTAGGTCGGCAGCTTTTGCATGCCGTACTTCCAGTCATTGAATCCTGAGCAACTGGCCGGCGCGAATTGCACCGGGCGTTGCGGGCTGAAGTAGGCATAGGACGACGGGTTGGCGATCACATAACGCAGGCTGATCCCCGCCGCTTGCAGGGCCGGGTGCGCATGGCCGGTCAGGGCAAAGCGTTGCACCACCTGGCCACCACCGGAATGCCCGGCGACCACTATTTCCTTGAGGGTCGGGAACAGTGTGCGGTTGCCCAGGTGCTTGATGATCTGGTCCAGGGCGCCGTAGGAACTGATCTGGCCATGGCCGATTGACGACTCGCCGGCCATCCACGCATTGCCGTGCCAGCGCAGTACGCTATCGCCCAGGTGATGGCGCTGGATATCCGCATCGTTGAGAAACTGCGGCGCGATCACCAGGGTGTTGGCGCCTTGCCCGGCGTGGGCGGCGGCGTCCTCGGCGCTTTTGAGGTAGGTCTGGGCATTACGCAGCCGGCCATGCACGATAATCAGCGCGCGGGTGACCTGCGGCAGCGGCTGGCGCCAGTCCTGGCTAAGGCCCAGGCTCAGGTCGCCGGCTTGCAGGGTGAATCGATCGGGGCTGATCACCTTGACCGCCTGCCCGGCGGCCAGGGTGGCGGTAGAGCAGGTGATCAGCAGGCCCAGCAGCCATCCGCATCGCTTATTCATTTACAGACTCTTGGCCGAAAACGTGTCGCATTGGCTGATCTGGCCTTGGGCAAACCCGGTCTTGAACCAGCGGACCCGCTGTTGCGAAGTGCCATGGGTGAACGAGTCAGGTACTACGCGGCCTTGGCCCTGCTGCTGCAAGCGGTCGTCGCCGATGGCGTTGGCGGCGTTCAGCGCTTCTTCGATGTCACCCGGTTCCAGCCAGTTCAGGCGCTTTTGCGCGCGGTTGGCCCAGACCCCGGCGAAGCAGTCGGCCTGCAGTTCCTGGCGGACCAGCAAGCCACCATCGCCTTGCATCTGCCGGCCTTGCTGGCGCGCGACCTGGATCTTCGAAGAAATCCCCAGCAGGGTTTGCACGTGGTGACCGACTTCGTGGGCGATCACATAAGCCTGGGCAAAATCGCCGGCCGCCTGGAAGCGTTGGGACATTTCCCGGAAGAAATCCAGGTCCAGGTAGACCTGCTGGTCGGCCGGGCAATAGAACGGGCCGCTGGCGGAGGTCGCGCCACCGCAGGCGGAATTCACCCGGCCACGGAACAGGATCAGCTTGGGATTCTTGTAGGCCAGGCCGTTTTCCTGGAACACCTGGCCAAAGGTGTCTTCGGTGTCGCCCAGCACGGCACGCACAAAGTCTGCCTGCTCATCGTTGGCGGGCGGTGCCTGGCGTGTTTGCGGGCTGACCGAAGGCGCCTGCTCGGTCATCTGGCCGCTCAGTTGCCCGAGGATCTGCATCGGGTCCTGGCCGGTCAACAGACCGATACCGACGATCAGCACGATGGCGGTCAGGCTCAGGCCCTTGCCGCCACCAAAGCGCATGCCGCCACCGCCGCCACCACTGTCATTGCGCGCGTCGACCACGTTGTCGCTGCGCCGACCCTTTTTCCATAGCATGTGACAATCCTCTTGATGATCGTTATGCAGGAGCGAGCTTGCTCGCGAAAAACGCCAAGGCCCGCGTTAAACCAGGCATGCGGCGTTAGCGTTAACGACTTTCGCGAGCAAGCTCGCTCCTACAGTAATAGGGGTTGTGGTGAGTGAGTATGGCCGTTATTGGCGGCAATACCCTTCGCCTGTATTGACCACCAGGCAGTCTTTTTTATCAGCCAGCCATTTCAGGCCAGTGGCTGCACCGTCGCCAGCACGCAGCACTTGCGGGCCGTCCGGGCGGTTGAAGGTGATGCCGTCTTCGCCAGCCTCGCCTTTGAAGGTGCCGGAGGCGTCGGCATCGAGGCCGTATTGCATGGTCAACAGGTAATGCCCGCGGCCGATGCTGTCGTCCTTGCTGACGGTCAGGTGCAGGCCTTCGACGCCGACCCACTTGCCGACCCATTTGTCGGTGGGCAGGGTTTCCGGCACCAGGGTCGCCTGTACGGAGGGCGGCGCCGGCTTCGGGGCCTGGGGGGATTTATCGCAGGCGCTGAGCAGGGCGAGGGTCGAAAGGATCAACAGGGTTTTTTTCATTGGGGACTGGCCTTGGTTAAACAGCATGCAATGGCAGGCTGGCGTGCAGCGTTGGACTGGGTTTGGGCAATTTAGTGCGCTGATCGCCCGCTGTTTGGTTATGCTCTTGAGACCGATGCACCACCCGCTCTAGATTAGCGCGTTGAGTGCCACTGCTTGCGGCGGTCATTTCAGCCTGTCACGCACGAGAATTCAATGACCCTCAGCACCCCTCTTTCCGGCGTCAACCATCCCTTCAAGGGCATCGCGCTGATTGTACTGGCGACGCTCCTGTTTTCCAGCCATGACGCCTTGTCCAAATACCTGGCCGGCTTCTATCCGATCGTGATGGTGGTATGGGCCCGGTACATGGTGCATACGCTGCTGATGGCGGGGATTTTCCTGCCGCAATCGGGCCTGCGAGTGCTGCGCAGCAAGCGCCCGTTGTTGCAGGTCGCCAGGGCCTTGTGCCTGCTGGGTACCAGCCTGTTTTTTACCGCAGCCTTGCATTACATCCCGCTGGCGGAGGCCACGGCGGTGAACTTCCTGGCGCCGATCCTGGTGACGGCCCTGTCGGTGCCGCTGCTCGGCGAGCATGTGACGCGGGGCCAGTGGCTGGCGGTGATCTGCGGGTTTGTCGGGGTGATCATCATCGTGCACCCCGGCGGTGAGTTGTTCACCCCGGCGGTGTTGTTGCCCTTGGTCTCGGCGTTGTTCTTCTGCTTCTACCAACTGTTGACCCGCATCCTCAGCCAGTACGACAGCCCGACCACCAGCAACTTCTTCGCCGGCCTGTGCAACACCCTGGTGATGAGCGCGCTGGTGCCGTTCTTCTGGGAAGTACCAACCCTGGGCCATGGCCTGTTGATGCTGGCGCTGGGCAGTTGCGGGATGACCGCGCACTTGATGCTGACCCAGGCCTTCCGCTTCGCTGCGCCGGCCTTGCTGGCGCCGTTCGGCTATTGCCAGATCGTGTTTGCGGGGTTGTTGGGCTGGCTGGTGTTCAACCACACCCCGGACCTGACCACGGTGGTCGGGATCGGGGTGATCTGCCTGAGCGGGTTGGCCGCTGCCTGGCAGCAGCGGCGGCGGTGAATCAGACCTCGACCGTCGGGATCTTGCGCGGTGCCATGAAGTACATCCAGGTCAGGGCAAGGAAGTACATCGCCGGGATCAGGGTGAACAGCACGGTGTAGTTGTTGTTGGTCACGGTCAGGATATGGCCGACGATCTGCGTCATGAACATCCCGCCGATGGCCGCGCACATCCCGCCAAAACCGAACACCGTGCTCATCATGTGCTTGGGCGTGTAGTCCATCACCAGGCTCCAGATATTGGCGGTCCAGGCCTGGTGCGCGCCGATGGCCAGGGAGATGGCAAACACCGCGACCCACAACTGGCTGGAGCCTGCGGCCATGATCACGCCGACGATGCAGCAGGCAAACAGCAGCATTGACAGCAAGCGCGCCTTGATCGGCTGCATGCCGCGACCGATGAGGAACGAGGACAGGATCCCGCCGCCCACGCTGCCGAAGTCTGCCGTCAGGTAAATGATGATCAGCGGGATGCCCATCTGGGTCACGTTGATCCCCAGGTTGTATTGCTGGTTGAGAAACGGCGGCAGCCAGTATAGGTAGAACCAGAACACCGGCGCGGTCAGGGCGTAGGCAATGGCGAAGGCCCAGGTGCCGCGCATGCGCAGGATGCGACTGAAGGGCACGCGCGGTTGTTCCGGCTCGACTTCCTGTTGCACGTAGTCCAGTTCCGATTGCTTCACGCTTGGATGGTCTTCGGGGTTGTAGTACTTCAGGCCCCAGAACACCAGCCAGATCCCACCCAGCGCCGCCATGCACAGGAAGGCGGCCTGCCAGCCCCACACATGCAGCACCAGTGGCAACAGCATCGGGGTCATCATGGCGCCGACGTTGGTGCCGGCGTTGAAGATGCCGGTGGCCACCGCGCGCTCGCCAGCGGGGAACCACAGGCGGGTGGTCTTGACGCAGGCCGGGTAGTTGGCCGCTTCGGTCAGGCCGAGGATAAAGCGGCAGACCATAAAGCCCACTGCTGAGGTCGCCAGGCCGTGGGCGCCGGTGGCGATGCTCCACAACAGCACCGCGCAGAAGAACACACGCTTGACGCCGACCCGGTCGATCAACCGGCCTTGCAAGACAAAACCAATGGCGTAACCGACCTGGAACCAGAAGTTGATGTTGGCGTAGTCCATCGCCGTCCAGCTCATCTCCTTGGCCAGGATCGGCTGCATCACGCCCAGGGCGGCGCGGTCGATGTAGTTCAGGGTGGTGGCGAAAAACACCAGGGCCAGCATGCCCCAGCGGGTTTTGCCGACGGCGAGGGCGCCGCGAATCTTGTCGCCAATAGCCGCTTGCGGGTTGCCGGGGCGCGGGGCCACGGCGGAGTTTTGCGAAGGCATGAGAGGTACCCGTTTTTTGAAATTCTTATGGTGTGTTCTGGGTCGTGATCACAGGTGCACGCCGATTAAAAGCGGCCCTGGATGCGCAATCGATGGTGCGCAGTGGCTAAAAAATCGTCAATTCGCCAATTGCCATTGTGTTCGATAATCGCCCATAAAACTAACCGGTTCGTACATTTTGAATTGCTGCTTTATTGCGCGCGGCCAATAATTTGCCGCAAACAAGACCAGCCTTCATTGCCGGGAGTCACCCCATGCAACGTTCCATCGCCACAGTTTCCCTGAGCGGCACCCTGCCGGAAAAGCTCGAAGCCATTGCTGCAGCTGGGTTTGATGGGGTGGAAATCTTCGAGAACGACTTGCTGTATTACGACGGCAGCCCCCGCGAAGTGCGGCAGATGTGTGCCGACCTGGGCATTGCCATCACGCTGTTCCAGCCGTTTCGCGACTTCGAAGGATGCCGCCGCGAACGCCTGGCGCGCAACCTGGAGCGGGCCGAGCGCAAGTTCGACCTGATGCAGGAACTGGGCACCGACCTGGTGCTGGTGTGCAGCAATGCCTCGGCGGATTCCACGGGCGAACATTCGATCCTGCGCGATGACTTGAGTCTTTTGGCCGAACACGCCGGTCGGCGCGGCTTGCGCATTGGCTACGAAGCCCTGGCCTGGGGCCGGCACGTCAACACCTGGCAACAGGTCTGGCAACTGGTGCGCGAGATCGATCACCCCAGTCTCGGGGTGTTGCTGGACAGTTTTCATACCTTGTCGCTCAAGGGCGATCCGGCGGCCATTGCCGAGATTCCCGGCGACAAGATCTTCTTCGTGCAAATGGCCGACGCGCCGATCCTGGCCATGGATGTGCTGGAGTGGAGTCGTCATTTCCGTTGCTTCCCCGGCCAGGGCGAGTTCGACCTGCCGGGCTTCTTGGCGCCGATCATCCAGAGTGGCTACACCGGGCCGCTGTCCCTGGAGATTTTCAACGATGGTTTTCGCGCTGCGCCCACCCGGGCCAACGCGGCGGATGGTTTGCGCTCGTTGCTGTACCTGGAAGAGAAGACCCGTCAACGCCTGGAACAACAGGCTACGCCGGTGGATATCCTGTTCGAAACCCCGCCTGCCAGCGAGTACGATGGCATCGAGTTCCTGGAGTTCGCGGTGGATGAAAACCTCGGCGCCCGGCTCACGCAATGGCTGCAACGCCTGGGGTTCGTCAAGGCCGGGCAGCACCGGTCCAAGAGTGTGAGCCTGCTGCGTCAGGGCGATATCAACCTGATCCTCAACTGCGAGCCTTACTCCTTTGCCCACAACTTTTTCGAGGCCCATGGCCCGTCGTTGTGCGCCACGGCGATCCGCGTCAAGGACAGCGCCAAGGCCCTGGAACGGGCAGTGGCCTACAAGGGCCAACCCTATCGTGGCTTGGTCGGGCCCAATGAACTGGAGCTGGCGGCGGTGCGTGCGCCGGATGGCAGCCTGATCTACCTGGTGGACCAGCACGCGGGCGGGATCTACGACACTGATTTCAACCTGCAAGCCGCAAGCCGCAACAGCGGTGGCTTGCTGCGCATCGACCATATGGCCATGGCTTTGCCGGCCGACAGCCTCGACAGTTGGGTGCTGTTCTACAAGAGCCTGCTGGATTTCGAGGCCGACGATGAAGTGGTGCTGCCGGACCCCTACGGCCTGGTCAAGAGCCGGGCGCTGCGCAGCCGCTGCAGCTCGATCCGCCTGCCGCTGAATATTTCCGAGAACCGCAATACGGCGATCTCCCACGCGCTATCGAGCTACCGTGGCTCCGGGGTGCATCACATTGCCTTCGATTGCGCGGATATTTTCGCCGAGGTCAGCCGGGCCAAGGAGGCGGGCGTGCCGCTGCTGGATATCCCGCTCAACTATTACGATGACCTGGCGGCGCGGTTTGATTTCGACGATCAGTTTCTCAGCGAGCTGGCGTACTACAACGTGTTGTACGACCGTGACGCCCAGGGCGGTGAGTTGTTTCACGTGTACACCGAGCCCTTCGAAGGGCGGTTTTTCTTCGAGATCATCCAGCGCAAAAACGGCTATGCGGGTTATGGCGCGGCCAATGTGGCGGTACGCCTGGCGGCCATGGCCAAGTCGCGCAGCGGTGCGGTGCGCCAGGCCAAGTTGTAGGGGGTTGGCGCTTCCTTCGTACGACGTGGCGGCCCATAATCACGGCCTGCATAAATGGCCGTGAGCGCACCATGAACCCGACGTCCGAACTGCCCGACGCCCCCCTGGCGCCGCGCAAGAGCCGCAAGAACAACCCGGAAAAGACCCGCGAGAACATTCTGCAAGAGGCCATTGTCGAGTTCGTGCAGCAGGGGCTTTCCGGTGCGCGGGTGGATGCCATCGCCGAGCGCATCCACACCTCCAAACGCATGATTTATTACTACTTCGGCAGTAAGGAACAGCTGTACGTCGAGGTCCTGGAAAAACTCTACGGGGATATCCGCAACACCGAGACCCGGATGAACCTCACCGAGCTGGAACCCCGTGAAGCGATCCGGCGCCTGGTGGAGTTCACCTTCGACCACCATGACCAGAATGTGGATTTTGTGCGGATTGTCAGCATCGAGAACATTCACAACGCCGAGTATGTGAAAGAGTCGGATGCGATCAAGGCAATGAACAGCAACATCCTTGAAGCGCTGGGCGCGACCTTGCGCCGGGGGGCGGAACTGGGGGTATTTCGCGCTGGGCTGGAGCCGCTGGATGTGCATTTACTGATCAATTCGTTCAGCTTTTACCGGGTGTCCAACCGGCATACCTTCAGTGAGATCTTTCAGATCGAGTTGTCGGATGAGGCAATCAAGCAGCGGCATCGGGCGATGATCTGCGAGTCGGTGCTGCGTTACCTACAGGCCTGACTCCCCCGCCGAACTCAAGGTGGGGTGGGCTTGTGTGGGAGCAAGCCCGCTCCCACATTTGGATTCGGTTCCTACCGTGAAGTATTCATGCTCTGGAAATGATCGAGCATCCTTTGTGCATCTGCTTTCTTGCCGCTGAACAACTCAAACGCCTTCACCGCCTGGAACACGGCCATATTCCCCCCATCCAACGTGCGGCAACCCAAGGCCCTGGCCGTGCGCAACAGTTCGGTTTCCAGCGGGAAGTAGACGATGTCCGCTACCCATAAATCCGCGCGTAACAAGCCCGCTGGTACCGGCATGCCCGGCAGCTTGGCCATGCCCATGGGCGTGGTGTTGACCAGGCCGTCAGTCGCCGCCATCGCGCTATCGAGGTCACTGCCGGCATACGCCCGGCCGGGACCGAAATGCTGATTGAGGTTGGCAGCCAGGCTTTGGGCGCGGTCGTTATCCACATCAAAAATACTCAACTGCCCAACCCCTTCGGCCAACAGCGCGTGGGCCACTGCCGCGCCCGCGCCACCGGCCCCCATCTGCACCACGCGCTGGCGCGCAGCCTCATGCAGGCCCCGGCGAAACCCTTCGGCAAAGCCCAGGCAGTCGGTGTTGTGGCCAATGCGCTTGCCGTCGCGCCACACCACCGTGTTGACCGCGCCGATGCCTCGCGCTTCGGGCGACAGTTCATCGAGCAGCGCCAGGATCACTTGCTTGCAGGGGTAGGTGATGTTCAAGCCGGTGAAGTTCATCTGCTCGGCGGCCGTGAGCAGGTCGGGCAGGGCGCTGCTGTCCAGGTGCAACTGATCCAGATCGATCAGGCGATACAGGTAGCGCAAGCCTTGGGCATCGCCTTCCTGCTCATGCAGGGCCGGTGTACGCGACGCTTGGATGCCAGCGCCGATCAGGCCGGCAAGAATACGCGGCTTCATTTGAGTTCCCGGCTGAAATGCTCAAGGGCCAGGTGATAGCCGTGGCTGCCAAACCCGGCGAGCACGGCCTTGGCGATAGGCGAGACGAAGGAATGGTGGCGGAAGGGTTCACGGGCGTGCACGTTGGACAGATGCACTTCGATCACCGGTAATTCACTGGCTACCAGGGCGTCGCGGATGGCCACCGAGGTGTGGGTCCAGGCCGCTGGGTTGATCACAATCCCGGCACAACGGGCGCGGGCGCCGTGGATCCAGTCCAGCAGTTCGCCTTCATGGTTGGTCTGGCGAAACTCCAGTTTCAGCCCGAATTGTTCGGCGCTGCGACCGCATAGCGCGGCGACGTCGGCCAGGGTCTCGTGGCCATAGGTGGCCGGTTCGCGGGTGCCGAGCAGGTTCAGGTTGGGACCGTTGAGGACCAGCACAATAGGTGGCATAGGGATGTCTCCACTGTTGTTTTTATTGATGAGGACAAAATGTACTGAATAGTTAATTTGGTCAATTGACGAAGTGTCCTGCTGTGGATAACCGTTCGATTATCGAACGCTGAATAAGGTTTTTCGACACTGCCCAAGAGCGGATATCAATTGAAAATCATTCTCGACAACGCTTAAGATGCCCGCCTGTTTCCTTTACATCCCAGGGAGTCGGTTTGTCGGACGTGGATCTCAAGGGCCTCTTTCTCAAGCATGCCGATACCCTGCGCCGGTATCTGCTGCGCAAGGTACGGGACCCTCAGTTGGCTGCGGACCTGGTGCAGGAGAGCTTTCTGCGCCTGGCACAAAAGCCCTCCAGTGAACGGATCGACAACTCCCAGGGCTATCTCTACCGCACGGCGAGCAATCTGCTGATCGACCATATCCGCCAGGAAGCACGGCGCAAGACCGACTCCGTGCCCCATGAGGCGCTGGCCGAGATTGAAGATGAAGTGGCCGGGTTGGAGGCTCAGGCAATGGCGCAACAACAGCGACAGGCATTGAAGCAGGCGTTGGCGGAACTGCCGGAGCGTACGCAGCAGATTTTCCGCCTTAACCGCGTTGAAGGCATGACCCACGCCCAGGTCGCGCGGCACCTTGAAATTTCCGACAGTTCAGTGCAAAAACATCTGGCCAAGGCGCTGGCACATGTCATGCAGCGTTTGCGGGAGGGCGATGTGACGCCATCCGATGAATGAATTACTGGAAAAATGCTGCTCAAACGTCACTGTTTCATACAACGAGAATTCGAGACTCACACGTGAATAGCCCGGAGTCGCAACAGCCCAGCATTACTGAGACCGCCGCCGATTGGGCAGTGCGCCTGCATGCGGGTGGGCTGGATGTGCAGGAGCATGCCGAACTGCAACGCTGGATCGACAGCGACAGCCGTCACGCTGCGGAACTGGCGTTTGCCCAGCAGACCTGGGCGGCGCTGGGCGACTTGCAATTGGACACGCCGGTGCATCGCCAGCGTCCGCCTTCGGTTGGTGTGCCATCGCGTCGCGCCCAGCGTCGGCGGCCATGGCGCGTGGCCGCAAGCGTCGCGCTGTTGCTGGTGGTCGCCGGTGTTGGCTGGTTGCAGGGGCCGCAAGCCTTGCTGCAGATGCAGGCCGACTACCTGACTGCCAAGGGCGAAGTGCGCATGGTCCGCCTGGTGGACGGCAGCACCGTGGAACTGGATTCCTCCAGCGCCATCCGCCTGGACTTCGACGGCGAGCAGCGCCGGATCAGCCTGTTGGCCGGCTCGGCGATTTTCGACGTGGCGCCCATGGCTGGACAGGAAACCCGGCCATTCGTGGTGCAGAGTGCTGGCGGGCAAACTCGGGCGCTGGGCACGCGCTTTGTGGTCGGTCGCGAGGCAGACGACCAGGCGTGGGTGGGTGTGCTGCAACACAGCGTGGCCGTGACCCAGCAAGACAAGCCACAAACCACGGTCCTCCAGGAAGGGCAGGCCGCCCGCTACAGCATGCAAAACGGTGTGGTTGACCTGCCCAACCTTGACCTGGCCCGGGCCACCAGTTGGCGGCGCGGGGTGCTGGTGTTCGATCGCCAGCCGCTGGCCAAGGTGGTTGAAGAGCTCAATCGCTACCGCCCCGGCCGGGTGGTGCTGACCGATGCCGAGCTGGGCAAGCGTGAAGTCAGCGCGGTGGTGCGCCTCGACATGCTGGACAAGGCGCTGGGCACCTTGACCGAAGAGTTGCAGGTGCGGCGCTTTGATCTGGCGGGTGTCAGCCTGATCTACTGACACACCGCAAACCCCTCTGTAGACCGACACTGTGTAGGAGCCGGCTTGCCGGCGATGCAGGCAAATCGGTCTATCTGGCACACCGAGGTGACGCTATCGCCGGCAAGCCAGCTCCTACAAAAGTCCGCACTCCTGGCTGATCTTCCAATAATTTTCAGAAACACTTACTGAGTCCCTATCCCTGACGCGTCTTGCTAATCGAGAAGTATTCGCATAAACAAAAAACGCTCAGCGAAGGGATCACCACAATGTCTGCAATCACCAAAGGGCGCACCACCGGCAGCCGGTTGGCCCTGGCCATTCACTTGGGTCTGTTTGCCAGCGCAGGGCAAGCCTACGCCGCCGCTCCTGTGGCTGGCGCTTCGCAACCTGCGACGCTGATGTTCGATATTCCCGCCCAACCTCTGGGCGGCGCAGTCCTGGCCTTTGCCGACCAGGCCGGCCTGCAGGTGCTGTTCGACAGCCCGCGCCTGCAAGGCCTCAGCAGCACCGCGCTCAAGGGCCAGTACAGCGCCCAGGAAGGCCTGGGGCGTTTGTTGGGCAGCGCACCGGTGGAGTATCGCTTTACCGGCGAACGCCAGGTCACCCTCAATCGCGTCAGTGTCGAACAGGACGGCGCGTTGACTGTCGGCACCACCACCATCCATGCCAATACCAACGGCAAGCCCAGTGACTGGGTGTACGAAACGCCGCGCTCGGTGGCGGTGATCACCCGCGAGCAGATCGACAAGCGCCCACCCCGGCATGCCGCCGATATGCTCGAAGAAACTGCTGGTGTCTACACCGCCGTCAACCAGCGTGACCCTGGCCTGTCGGTGAATATCCGTGGGGTGCAGGACTACGGCCGGGTGAATATGAACATCGATGGCATGCGCCAGAACTTCAACGTCAACGGCCACCAGCAGCGCAACGGGACGATGGTGATCGACCCCGAATTTGTCTCCAGTATCGAGATCGACAAGGGCAGCCAGTCGGGCATGGGCGGCGCGGCGGTGCTCGGCGGGATTGCGTCCTTCAAGACCCTGGACGCCAGTGAGTTTTTGGCCGATGGCAAGGAGTACGGCGGGCGTCTGCGCGCGGGTAACGGCATCGGCAAACTGGGCAATGGCACTAACTTTAACGGCAGCGGGGTGTTTGCCTTTGGCGATGAGCGTGGCGATGTGCTGCTGGGCTACAGCGAGCGGCACTTTGGCGATTACCGCGCCGGTACCAACAACGACCAGAAACTGGGCACCAACCTGCGCGCGCGCAAATACCAACCCGAAGCGTTTGACGATTGGTTGAACAGCGAAGTCGGCGATATGGGCAGCGTGACCCGTTCACAGATCGTCAAGCTGGGCTTGAACCTGCCCAACGATCAGCGCGTGCAACTGAGCTACCTGCAAACCGACAGCGACAGCAACGACGCCTGGGCCTATACCGCCGACGATGGGCAAAGCGTTTACTACCAGCGCGTGAGCAAGAACAACCTCAACGCCAAGAACGTCGCGTTGGACTACAGCTACATCCCGGACAACCCACTGATCGACTTCAAGGCCAAGGCGTATTACGTCACGACTCAATTGGAGCGGACCCATGCGCCGAACCTGGCGACGCCGGGCACGGGCAACGAGGTCGGCGGCTACACCGACCACTTCCAGACCGACACCTGGGGCTTGCAGGCCGACAACACCTCGCGCTTCGATTTCAATACGCTGGGACAGGTCAAATGGAACTACGGCCTGGAGATGTACCAGGACGAATTCAAACCGCGTACCAACAAGGTCGAGGCGGTCAACCTCCAGGGCTTGCTGCCGTACGTCGAAGGCGCCACCCCGGGCGGCAAGCGCACCATCGCCAGCCTGTTCAGCAATCTGCAATACGAGTACGACAACTGGCTGACCCTGGATGCCGGCCTGCGGTACGACCGCTATCGGCTTGAGGGTCAAACCGGGATGACCCTCTACAAGCGTGACCGTTTCTACAACAGCCTGGTGGGCGCCAAGCGGGTGGCCGAGGTGTTTGATATCGACAATGAAGAAGGGCACTTCTCGCCCACCTTTGGCATCGGTATCAAGCCGGGGCTTGAGTGGATGCAACTCTATGCGCGCTGGGGCAAGGGCTGGCGCCCGCCGGCAGTCACGGAGACTTTCATGACCGGTCGGCCCCATGGCGGCAACTCGTCAGAGCGGGTGTTTCCCAACCCTTATCTGAAGGCTGAAGAGTCGCGGGATTGGGAAATGGGCGTCAACGTGTTCAAGGAAGGGTTGTTTTTCAACGACGATCGCCTGGGCATGAAGGTCGCCTACTTCGATACCAAGATCGAAAACTTCTCATTCCTCAACCACAGCGTCAGCTTGCCGGAAACCAGCATTGGCGGTTTCCTGGGGACCATGGCCTACGTCAACAACACGGCGCCGACGCGCTTTCGCGGCATGGAATACCAGCTCAACTACGACATGGGCCGGGCCTACGCCAACTTGAGCTACACCCACATGATCGGCAGTAACGACTTCTGCTCGAAGAACTATTACATGGGCGGCGCCAAGACCAGCGGGCCCCGGACCACACGTATCGAATCCTACATTCGCCCGGATGGCCGCCCGGGCATCCGGCCGGTCACGACCTATGAAGTGCTGGATGACGATGTTGCCAACAATAAGGAAAGCTGCGGCCGGATCATGGGCAACGCTACTTATATGCCAGCAGATCGCGGCTCGTTGACCCTGGGCGCGCGGTTCCTGGAAAAGCGCCTGGATACCGGGGTGCGAGTGCGCTACAGCTCGGGCAACGGCGCCAACCTCAACCAGCAGGGCTACGAGTTCATCGACCAGGCACTGTGGCCGCAATACACCCTCTATGACCTGTATGCCAGTTACTGGATGACTGACCATTTGAACCTTGGCCTGGCCCTGGAAAACGCCACTGACGAAGCCTATTTCGTTGCCATGGGCGACGCCAACAACCTCAGCCTGGCGCGCGGTCGCACGTTGAGCGGGATGCTGGAATACAAGTTTTGATCTAGGTGTTTGAGCCCGTAGGTCCTGGGCATTCGCGGTTACAACCCGGCATTTGAAGCCGTACCAATCGTTACTAGTCTGTGAGGCAGCCCTGGCAATTAGAAGGCGCCGGTTGTCGGTTGGTGCTCGATAAAGCGCTGATCGCTGAAAAATAACCTAACGGATGGGTTACGATGAGAGTAGGCACTTACAAGGGACATGTGATTGCAGTGTTGCTCCGGGATGAGCATTGCCCGCCGCACGTACATGTGGCGGGCAAGGACTGGGATGCGCGTTTTCGTTTCAGTTTTCTGGATGGGGACGTGGAGTTGTGGGATGTGGATCCCGAGCGGCGGCGACCATCAGGTGCAGTTCTGGAAGGCATTCGCCAGACACTGCGGCAGCGACATTATCTGGCGCGGGCACGAAGGATCTGGTGGGAGAAGCTGCAAACGGTCTGCCTGGACAACCATTCCTGGGATTGGGAGGCCGATGAGGTTGTGCCGGGGCTGGTCATCCGGCGGGGTGTCTACGTGATTGCCAGTGCCCGGCACGATGTGGCGGGGCGGCGAACTATTTTGAATCTGGTGAGGGCGCCAGGATCCGTGGAGATTGAGTTATGAAGATTGTGAAAGCCAAAGTCCGGCCCGATGTCCCTATCACTGAGGCCGATATTGATAAGGCCGTGGCCCGTGGGCGCAAGCTCAAGCGGGTGTACGCCAATGCCAGTTCCGTGCGCTACGAAGATGACTGCATCTCCATCGGCTTCGGCGACGGCAGCCGCATTGTGTTGCCGGTGGCCGGCCTTGTGGAGTTCGAAGGTTTTTCTGTACAGGACTTCCAGAAGCTTGAGGTCGGGTTTGGTGGCAAGGCGCTGTGCTATGAGGGCCGAGACCTGCATGTTTCCATCAGCGGCCTGATTGCCACGAGCCAGCCCTTGATGGATCTGGCCGCGAGCATGGTGGCATCGCGCAATGGCCGTAAAACCAGTGCTGCCAAGTCCGAAGCCGCCCGCGCCAATGGCAAGAAGGGCGGTCGACCGCGTAAGGAAGAATAAGTCGGGGAATACCCGCCAATCCAATGTGTACGGGCTTATGTGGGAGCGGGCTTGCTCGCGAATGCGGTGGGTCAGCCAACTACTTGGCAACTGATCCACCGCCATCGCAGCCTCGCCGGGGCTCGAAAACTCCCACATTTCTGGATCTGCTGTGCCCTGACGGGTTAGCGCCGGGTCAGCAGTACGCCCGATTCCATATGGTGGGTCCACGGGAACTGGTCGAACATGGCACAACGGGTGATGCGGTGCGTGTCATACAGTTGCGCGATGTTGGCCGCCAGCGTTTCCGGGTTGCAGGAGATGTACAGGATGTTCTCGAAGCGCCGGGTCAACTCGCAGGTGTCCGGGTCCATGCCCGCGCGAGGTGGGTCGACGAATACGCTACCGAACTCGTAGCTCTTGAGGTCGATGCCGTGCAGGCGTCGGAACGGCCGCACTTCGTTCAGGGCTTCGGTCAGTTCTTCGGCGGACAGGCGCACCAGGGTGACGTTATCCACCGCGTTTTCATCGAGGTTGCTCAGGGCGGCATTGACCGACGTCTTGCTGATCTCGGTGGCCAGCAGCTTGCGCACGCGGGTCGCCAGGGGCAGGGTGAAGTTGCCATTGCCGCAATACAACTCCAGCAGGTCATCACTGCGATCGCCCAGGGCGTCATAGGCCCAGTTGAGCATCTTCTGGTTCACCGTGCCGTTGGGCTGGGTGAAGGCGCCTTCGGGTTGGCGATAGCTGAAGGTGCGACCGCCGACAGCGAGTTTCTCGATCACGTAGTCGTGGCCGATCACATCACGCTTGCCCTTGGAGCGGCCGATGATGCTGACGTTCAGGTCGGCAGCCAGCTGGTTGGCAGCGGTGTGCCAGTGTTCGTCCAGCGGGCGGTGATAGCACAACGTGATCATCGCGTCGCCGGCCAGGGTGGTGAGGAACTCCACTTGGAACAGCTTGTGGCTCAGGGCGGCGCTGGCTTGCCAGGCGGCCTTGAGTTGCGGCATCAACTGATTGATGCGCAGGCTGGCGATGGGGAATTCTTCGATCAGGATCGGCGTGCGCTTGTCGTCCTGGGAGAACATCGCGTAGTGGCGCTGGCCACCTTCGCGCCACAGGCGGAACTCGGCGCGCAGGCGGAAGTTCTGCAGGGGCGAATCGAAGACCTGCGGCTCGGGCGCGTCGAACGGCGCGAGCAGGTCACGCAAACGCGTGACCTTGTCTTGCAGTTGCAGGGCGTAACTTGCTGCATCAAAAGTCATGCGGGGAACCAGCCTAGCTTGATCACGAACAGGATCGACAGAATCACCAGCGCTGGGTTGAGTTCACGGTAGCGGCCCGTAAGCAGCTTGATACCGGTCCAGGCGATGAAGCCGAAGGCGATGCCGTTGGCGATGGAGTAAGTGAAGGGCATCGCCAGGGCGGTGATCACCACCGGCGCGGCAACAGTAATGTCGTCCCAGTCGATTTCCGCCAGGCCCGAGGTCATCAGCACCGCGACAAACAGCAGCGCGGGAGCGGTGGCAAACGCCGGGACGCTGGCCGCCAGCGGCGAGAAGAACAGCGCCAGCAGGAACAGGATCGCCACCACGATGGCGGTCAGGCCGGTGCGGCCGCCGGCACTCACGCCAGCAGCAGACTCGATGTAGCTGGTGGTGGTCGAGGTGCCCAGCAGTGAACCGGCCATGGCGGCGGTGCTGTCGGCGATCAGGGCGCGGCCCATTTTCGGCATGTGGCCGTCCTTGCCCATCAGGCCGGCGCGCTTGGCGACGCCGATCAGGGTGCCGGAGTTGTCGAACAGGTCAACGAACAGGAAGGCGAAGATCACGCTGATCAAGCCCACGTCCAGGGCGCCGGCGATGTCCAGCTGCAGGAAGGTCGGGGCCAGGGACGGTGGCATCGATACCACGCCGCCGAATGGGGTCACGCCGAGCGCGATGGCTGCGATGGTCACCGCGAGGATGCCGATCAACACCGCGCCGCGCACTTTCAGGGCTTCCAGGGCCACGATCAGGAAAAAGCCCAGGGTCGCCAGGATCGGTGCAGGTTTGGCCAGGTCGCCCATGCCCAGCATGGTCGCCGGGTTGCTGACCACGATCCCGGCGTTATGCAGGGCGATCAGCGCCAGGAACAGGCCGATACCGGCGGCAATCGCCGAGCGCAGGGGCAACGGGATCGCATTGATGATCCATTCGCGGATGCGGAAGATCGACAGCAGGAAAAACAGCACGGCGGAGATAAATACCGCACCGAGCGCCACTTGCCAGGTATGGCCCAGGTGCAGGACCACGGTGTAGGTAAAGAAGGCGTTCAGGCCCATGCCCGGTGCCAGGGCGATCGGGTAGTTGGCGATCAGGCCCATGATCGTCGAACCGATGGCCGCCGCCAGGCAAGTGGCGACAAACAGCGCGCCCTTGTCCATGCCGGTCTCGCCGAGGATGCTCGGGTTGACGAACAGAATGTAGGCCATGGCCAGGAACGTTGTGATACCGGCGAGAATCTCGGTACGCACGTTGGTGTTGTGTGCCTTGAGTTGAAACAGCTTTTCCAGCATGCCTGCTCCCTGTGGCGCGCTTGGCGCCGTGATTTGTTGACCTCAAAGTCAAAGCACAAACTGCGCCAAGCGCCGCGTGTTTTCTAGAGAGGATCGGAAAAAGCGGCGCATCATACCAGCAGGTCGACGGCCTGTGGCGCCCAGCCTCGGTTTTGTTGAGTGTGGCCTTGAGGCATACTCCGTCGACGTTCAGTCCTGAGTCATCCAAAGCATGAAAAAAGCCATCGCGTGCAGTCTAGCTCCGTTCGCCTGTATCGGCCTGTGGCTGGCGGCGGCACCGGCATGGGGCGCGCCTGCACCGGCCTTGAGCGAGGTGCGGGTGTTCCAGGTGCAGTCCCAGGCGTGCAACGAGTCCATCGCCGAGGGCGCCGACAGCACCCGGCAGTGCCAGCACCGTGGGCCGACGCAGGTCTCGGTGATGGAAGTGGGCCTTGGCAATAATTCCATCGCCACCTTTGATGGGGCGCGGCTTGCGGGGCGCAGTACGGCTATCTGCCAAGTCGGCTCCAGCAGCCAGGCGTGCAATGGCGCTGGTACGTTGATGGGCTACGTCTATGTCTTTGACGTGGATATCCGCGCAGCGGGCTGGTTCGAGTACAGCAACACGTCCATCAATGTGCCGCGCAACACCTTGAAGACTCAGCTACGCATCCAGTAATGGCCCCATGTAATTACAGGGTCAGGGCGCCTCGGCCGGCGTATGCATGCGGTCCCGCTTGGCCAGCGTCGGGAACAGTTTGATCCACACCCCGGTCACCACCAGCGTGCCGACCCCGCCCAGCACCACGGCGGGCACCGTGCCCAACCAGTGGGCGGTAACGCCGGACTCGAACTCGCCCAACTGATTGGACGCCCCGATAAACAAGCCATTGACCGCACTGACCCGCCCGCGCATTTCATCGGGGGTTTCCAGTTGCACGAATGAGGCACGGATCACCATGCTGATCATGTCTGCTGCCCCCAGCACCACCAGCACCGCCAGGGAGAACCAGAACGAGGTGGACAGGCCGAAGGCAACGGTCGCCACGCCAAACACGCCGACGGCGGTAAACATCACACGGCCCACGTGCCGGTCCACGGCAAACCGCGCCAGCCACAACGACATCAGCAGCGCGCCCACCGCTGGCGCCGAACGCAGCAGCCCCAGGCCCCATGGGCCGGTCAACAGGATGTCCTTGGCAAACACCGGCAGCAACGCGGTGGCGCCGCCTAGCAGCACGGCGAACAGGTCCAGGGAGATCGCCCCGAGGATGTCCGGCCGGCTGCGGATAAAGCGAATCCCCGCCAGCAACGAGTCCAGCGTTGCCTTGCCTTTGTTCAGCGGGGTTTGCCGCGCCGGCAGGTTGAGGGTCAGCACACAAGCAATCAGGTACAGCAGCACCGTCGGGCCATACACCCAGGCGCTACCGAAGGCATAAAGCAAACCGCCCAGGGCCGGCGCGACGATGGTTGCCGATTGCTGGGCCGACTGCGCCGCTGCCACCGCCCGTGGGAACAGGGCACTGGGCACGATGCTCGGCAGCAGGGCCTGGGTGGTGGGCATTTCGAAGGAGCGGGCAGCGCCGAGCAGGAACGCCAGGATAAAAATCATCTCGCGGGTGACATTGCCCGTCAGGCTGCCAATCACCAGCGCCAGGGCGATCATCGCCTGCAACGTCTGGCAAATGGCGGCGACCTTGCGTCGTTCGTAACGGTCGGCGACATGCCCGGTGTGCAGCATGAACAGCACCCGCGGTACAAACTCCACCAGGCCTACCAACCCCAGGTCCAGCACGTTGCCAGTCAGTTGATAGAGGTTCCAGCCGATGGCCACGGTGAGCATCTGGAAGCCACTGGCGGTAAAAATCCGTGCCAGCCAGAACGCTATAAAAGGGCGGTGATGACGTAACAGCAGCGGGGTTTCACTGGGCATCGGCAGGGACTGGACTGAGCGTGGGGAAAGGCGAGATTAGCACCAACCTGTAACAAATAGTTGCTGCTTCGGAAATATCCTTAGCAAGGCATCTATTTTGCTGAGTCAACCTGTCACGCGGCAAAAGACCACACAGTCCAACCTGGAAAATGGGACTACTCTTTCATCGTTGCTTGATCCAGATCAATGCTGACTTGAGTGTTGTGCTGGCGGCCGCAAGGCCAGAATCCCTACGTGGTTGGTAAAAAAAGAACGAATTGCAATTCGCCACACTCCATATCCGTGGGGGCAGTGGGTGCAGGCCTCCCTGCTTGCAGCCGGTATTACCTGACAGAGGAAGACTTATGTTCGGTTTGGAGGCGCTAGATCTCGCCCGAATTCAATTCGCGTTCACCATCTCGTTCCATATCCTGTTCCCGGCCATCACCATTGGCCTGGCCAGTTACCTCGCGGTGCTGGAGGGCCTGTGGCTCAAGACCCACAACGATACCTACCGTGACCTCTACCACTTCTGGTCGAAGATCTTTGCCGTCAACTTCGGCATGGGCGTGGTCTCGGGCCTGGTCATGGCCTATCAGTTCGGCACCAACTGGAGCCGCTTCTCGGACTTCGCCGGTTCCGTCACGGGGCCCTTGCTGACCTATGAAGTGCTCACCGCGTTCTTCCTTGAAGCGGGCTTTCTTGGGGTGATGCTGTTTGGCTGGAACAAGGTCGGGCGCAAGCTGCACTTCTTTGCCACGGTGATGGTAGCCGTCGGTACGTTGATCTCGACGTTCTGGATCCTTGCCTCCAACAGCTGGATGCAAACCCCGCAAGGTTTTGAAATCGTCGATGGCCGGGTGATCCCGACCGATTGGCTGGCGGTGATCTTCAACCCCTCGTTCCCCTATCGCCTGGCACACATGGCCACGGCGGCGTTTGTCGCCACCGCGTTCTTCGTCGGCTCCTCGGCGGCCTGGCACTTGCTGCGGGGCAAGGACAACCCGGCGATCCGCACCATGCTGTCGATGGCAATGTGGATGGCGTTGATCGTCGCACCAATCCAGGCGGTCATCGGTGACTTCCACGGCCTCAATACGCTGAAGCACCAACCGGCGAAAATCGCCGCCATCGAAGGCCACTGGGAAAACATCGGCAATGAGCCGACCCCGCTGATCCTGTTCGGCTGGCCGGACATGAAGGAGGAGCGAACCAAGTACAAGGTGGAAATCCCCTACCTGGGCAGCCTGATTCTCACCCACTCCCTGGACAAGCAAGTGCCGGCCCTCAAGGAGTTCCCGCCCGAGGATCGCGCCAACTCGACCATCGTATTCTGGTCGTTCCGGATCATGGTCGGCCTGGGCATGTTGATGATCTTCACCGGCCTGTTCAGCCTCTGGCTGCGCAAGGGCGGCAAGCTCTATAGCAACAAACCCTTCCTGTACCTGGTGCTATGGATGGGCCCGTCGGGGTTGATTGCGATCCTGGCCGGCTGGTTCACCACCGAAATCGGGCGCCAGCCCTGGGTGGTCTACGGCTTGATGCGCACGGCGGACGCCTCCTCCAACCACAGCGTGGTGCAGATGAGCATCACCCTGGCGCTGTTTGTGGTGGTGTACTTCGCCCTGTTTGGCGCCGGCCTGGGCTACATGATGCGCCTGGTGCGCAAAGGCCCGGTGACCCACGAAAGCACCGAGCCGGCCCACGGTGGCCCCGGGCAGCAACGCACCCCGGCGCGTCCATTGTCGGCGGCCGATGACAGCGGCGACGCCGATCACGGCGACACTCTGAACAAGGGGAATTGAGTCATGGGTATTGATCTTCCGCTGATCTGGGCCGTGATCATCATCTTCGGCATCATGATGTACGTGGTCATGGATGGCTTTGACCTGGGGATTGGCATTCTCTTCCCCTTTATCCCGGGCAAGACTGACCGCGACGTGATGATGAACACCGTCGCCCCGGTCTGGGACGGCAACGAAACCTGGCTGGTACTGGGGGGCGCGGCGTTGTTCGGCGCGTTCCCGCTGGCCTATTCGGTGGTGCTCTCGGCGCTGTACCTGCCGTTGATCCTGATGCTGATCGGCCTGATCTTCCGCGGCGTGGCCTTTGAGTTCCGCTTCAAGGCCAAGGATGACAAGCGCCACCTGTGGGACAAGGCGTTTATCGGCGGCTCGCTGGCCGCCACCTTCTTCCAGGGCGTGGCGCTGGGGGCATTCATCGAGGGCATTCCGGTGGTCGACCGCCAGTTCGCCGGTGGTTCATTGGACTGGTTCTCGCCGTTTGCTTTGTTTTGCGGTGTGGCCTTGATCGTGGCCTATGCGCTGCTGGGCTGCACCTGGCTGATCATGAAGACTGAAGGCAAGTTGCAGGAGCAGATGCACAACCTGGCACGACCGCTGGCGTTCGTGGTGTTGGCGGTGATTGGCATCGTCAGTATCTGGACGCCCCTGGCTCACCCGGACATCGCTTCGCGCTGGTTCACCCTGCCGAACCTGTTCTGGTTCCTGCCGGTGCCGATCCTGGTCCTGGTGACCATGTACGCCCTGGTGCGTGCCGTGGCCCGCAATGCTCATTACGCGCCGTTCCTGTTGACACTGGTGTTGATCTTCCTGGGGTACAGCGGCCTGGGCATCAGCTTGTGGCCGAACATCATCCCGCCGTCGATCTCGATCTGGGACGCTGCCGCGCCGCCGCAAAGCCAGGGCTTCATGCTGGTAGGCACGCTGTTCATCATCCCATTCATCCTGGGCTACACCTTCTGGAGCTATTACGTGTTCCGCGGCAAGGTGACCCATGAAGACGGCTATCACTAGGAGGCGTGCACCATGAGCGGTAAACCTTCACTGGACGACATCGAACAGGCCGAGAAAAAGCCGCTCTGGCAGCGCCTGGGCTGGTTGGCGATGATCTGGACCGGCAGCGTCCTGGCCCTGTTCGTGGTGGCCAGCCTGATGCGCATGTTCATGAACGCCGCTGGCTTGAGCACTCACTGACATCCCACGCTGTCTTGACCCTCCTTGCGGAGGGTTTTTTTTGCGTGGCTTATTTACGGGCCTTGAGGATCACGAACTTTGGCGTCGCCGCCACCTGCTCCACCCCACGGAACAGGCGCGCCAGCTTGCTGTGATAACCCAGGTGGCGGTTGCCGACGATGTACAAGGCGCCGCCGACCACCAGCGCTTCGCGGGCCTGCTGGAACATGCGCCAGGCGAGGAAATCGCCCACCACCTGCTGTTGGTGGAACGGTGGGTTGCACAACACCACGTCCAAAGATTGCGGCTCCTGGTCTGCCAGGCCGTCGCCGGGGCGAATAGTCACTGGCCGCTCGCCCAGTGCCGCCTGCCAGTTTTCGGCCGCTGATTGCACGGCCATATAGGACTCGTCCACCAGGGTGTATTGCGCTTCGGGGTTTTGCAGGGCGCTGGCAATCGCCAGTACGCCATTGCCGCAACCCAGGTCTGCCACGCGGGCACTGCCCAGGTTTTGCGGCAGGTGGGGGAGGAAGGCGCGGGTGCCGATGTCCAGGCCTTCGCGGCAGAACACGTTGGCGTGGTTAAGCAATTCGATGGCCGGTACGTCCAGGCGATAGCGCGTGGGGTAGGGCGACACGGCCTGCGGTCGATCAGCCTGGGTGGCGATCAGCAGCCGGGCCTTTTTTACCGCCAGCGACGCGTGCATCGGCCCGATGTAACGCTCCAGCAGTTCACCGGCGGCGCGGGGCAGGTGCTTGACCATTGCGCCCGCGATCACTTCGGCGCCGGGTGCCAATTGGCCTTGCAGACGGATCAGTTGCTCTTCCAGCAGCGCCAGGGTTTTCGGCACCCGGATCAGCACACGGTCGAATGGCCCGTGGGGGATCTGGCTGGCGGGAACCACGGTGACGGCATCGAAGGTCTTGTGATTGCGCACCAGGTTTTTTTGCAGGGCCTGGGTGCCGAGGAACGAATCGCCGCAGGTGGTGACATGCACATGCCCCTCAAGACTGGCCGCCAGTGCGCCAAAGCTGTCATTGAGCACCAGCACGCGGGTGCTGCTGGCCGGTTGCTGCTCGGCCAGGTGGGCGAGCAAATACTCGTCGGCCGCATCGAACGCCTGCAGCGGTTCATTTTGCTGCTCGGGCTGGCGGATCAAGTCGAGTTGGGCGAAGGGGCTTTCGAGCAGGGGCATGGCGGGGGGAACTCTGGATGATCGACGGGTGTTCCCGGCTGGGCGAGGAACCTCCTGAGTGGACTGCGACGCGGGTGTTGAAGGGCTGCGTCATCACTCAGAACTGGCCGTAAATGTTACGTTTTTTTCCAGAGGATTACATTCGGTGTTTTAACCCGCAGCCTTTAAAAGAGGCCATGTTTCACGGCGCTCATCACGGCGGCAATCTTATTGTTGACCCCCAGCTTTCTCATCGCGCTACTGATATGAAACCCCACGGTGCGTTCTGACAGGCACAGGATCGTGGCGATATCGGCCGCCGTTTTGCCCAGTGCCGACCATTGCAGGATCTCGGTCTCGCGACTGCTGAGTTTGCTGGGACACTGGAAATCAGGCGCCTTGGCATATTTCTGTACCGCTACGGTATGCAAGGCATGACATATCCACAGTACCTGGCCGGTTTTCTCGTAGAGTTCATGGGCTTGCACCAGGCCATTGCGCCGCGCCAGGCAGATCATGCTGAAAAAACCGTGGAAGTCATGCACCGACTGTGCCCAGCCATGACTCAGACCGTGGGTTTGGGCATGTGCCCACATGTCAGGGACTGCGGAAAAGGTTTTTTCCTCCCAGACGATCGGTAGCACATTGTGTTTGCAGTGGCTGACCAGCGGGTCCAGTTCGAAGTAGTGTTGTGTTTTGTAGAGGGTGTTCCATTCATCCGGATAGTTGTTGAGGTTGATGTTCTGGGGCGGGCGATAGAGGGCATTGGAGCCCATGGTAAAACCGCAGTATTCGAAGCCTAGCTCATACGTGATGTTCAGGGCCGCTTCGAACATTGTGGTCACTTCATCCTCACCTTCCAGTTTAGGGAGGCGTGTGTTGCGCCAGTGGACCATCGGTAACTCTCCATGAGGTACATATTGGTTTGTACATGACGCACTTCCTATAGCGTCACCGGGTCGAGTGTAGGACAGCATCTAAACGCTAGGTGGGATATTTCGCACTTATCGCGGCGGTTTTTAGCAGTTTTGACAGGGGTACAGACGCCAGGAGGCCTGTGTGTGGGACTTCGCCAGATCGTATGAGTCGTAGGTCCGTACAACATGGTCTGTCAGCCTGGCTGGATGCCACTACAAACCGGCGGTGTTTCCGGGCGACACTTTGGGCGACACTAGGGATTACCTGTAGACCGGAGCCCCCCATGACGGCCAGTGCTGAAAAATTCACCCGCCAGACCCTGATTGATGTGCAGTCATTGACCCCCAGCCTGTTCACCCTGCGTACCACCCGCGATCCGGGTTTTCGGTTCACCGCCGGGCAGTTTGTTCGCCTGGGCGTGACCAAGCCCGATGGGAGCCTGGTGTGGCGTGCTTATTCGGTGGTGTCATCGCCCTTTGATGAGTTCCTGGAGTTTTTCTCCATCGTGGTGCCTGGCGGCGAGTTCACCAGTGAACTGAGCCGCCTGCGCGTTGGCGATGAGTTGCTGGTGGAGCGCCAGGCCACCGGTTTTTTGACCTTGAATCGCTTTGTCGATGGTCGCGACCTATGGCTGCTGGGCACCGGCACGGGCATTGCGCCATTTCTGTCGATCCTGCAGGACTTTGAAGTCTGGGAGAAATTCGAGCGGATCATCCTGGTCTACAGCGCCAGGGAAGCCCGGGAACTGGCCTACCAGACACTGATCGCGCAATTGGGTGAGCGTGAATACCTGAGCGAATACGCCCATAAACTCACTTACCTGCCCATCGTGACGCGTGAGCAGCACCCGGGCGCATTGAATGGGCGTATTACCACCCTGATCGAAAATGGCGAACTGGAGCGGGCGGCGGGCGTGGACCTGACGCCGGAGCATTCACGGGTGATGATTTGCGGCAACCCGCAGATGATCGATGACACCCGCCAGTTGCTTAAACAACGGGATATGCAATTGAGCCTGGCCCGCAGACCGGGGCAAGTCGCCGTAGAAAACTACTGGTAGAAAAAAGGCGCCTGGTCAGAGGCGCCTTTTCATGTTGCGAGTCGGTTACAAGGGCTTGTTGTTCTGGGCCTTGAGCAGATCGCGGATCTCCCCCAGCAGTTCCTCTTCCTTGGTGGGCACCGGTGGCAGGGTTGGTGCCACGGCTTCTTCGCGCTTGAGGCGGTTGATGGCCTTGACGCCCATGAAGATTGCGAACGCAATGATCACGAAGTCGATGATGCTCTGGATGAATTTGCCGTAGGCCAGGACTACTGCAGGGATATCGCCCTGAGCGGCCTTGAGCGTTACCGCCAGGTCCCCGAAGTTCACACCGCCGATCAACACGCCGATGGGTGGCATCACTACGTCGCCCACAAAGGATGAAACAATTTTGCCGAAGGCGGCGCCGATGATAATACCGACCGCCATGTCGACCACATTACCTTTGACCGCGAAGGCCTTGAACTCACTGAGCACGCCCATAGGTTATTCCTTGTTACAGTTGAGAGGGGAGAGTGCAGTGTAAGTCAGTCTGCAGTGGCTTGCGCGACACAACTGTTAACACTGTTCGTTGTTATCGACATATTAAATCGCAAATAGTTTGCAAAGTGCCATCATTCGCGCGCGGATTACCCGTGATTTCAGGGCTTTACCAGATTATTTTTTCAATCGGGTAGGTCAGGGTTTTCTATTTATCTTCTGGCGTTCAGGGCTCTAGCCTCTGGCAAGCACCTGTTCGAGTGCAATAAAACAACCAGAGGAACGCCTGATGAAAAACCTTATTAGTCGCAGGTCTATTGCTGCGCGAACTGTATTGATAATTGCCAGTGCCAGTCTGCTTTCGGTGTCTGTACAGGCCGCTAACTTGACGCGCGATAATGGTGCGGCGGTTGGCGATAATCAGAACTCGCAAACGGCTGGCGCGACCGGCCCGGTATTACTGCAAGATGTGCAGTTGATCCAGAAACTGCAGCGCTTTGATCGTGAACGTATCCCCGAGCGTGTGGTACATGCCCGTGGTACCGGGGCCCATGGCACCTTCACGGTCACCGACAACCTCAGCGACCTGACCAAAGCCAAGGTATTTGCCGCAGGCGAGGCCACACCGGTGTTCGTACGCTTCTCTGCCGTCGTCCATGGCAACCATTCCCCGGAAACCCTGCGCGACCCTCGCGGTTTCGCCACCAAGTTCTATACCGCCGAAGGTAACTGGGACTTGGTGGGCAATAATTTCCCCACCTTTTTTATTCGCGATGCGATCAAGTTCCCGGATATGGTGCACGCCTTCAAACCTGACCCGCGCACTAACCTGGATGACGACTCCCGCCGCTTCGACTTCTTCTCCCATGTTCCAGAAGCCACCCGCACATTGACCGAGTTGTATTCGGACTCCGGCACGCCGGCCAGTTACCGGGAAATGGACGGTAATGGTGTACATGCCTACAAGTTGATCAATGCCAAGGGGCAAGTGCACTACGTCAAGTTTCACTGGAAGAGCCTGCAGGGCATCAAGAACCTGGACCCCAAACAAGTTGTCGACGTCCAGGGTCGTGATTACAGCCATATGACTAACGACTTGGTCACCCATATCAACAAGGGCGACTTCCCCAAGTGGGATTTGTATGTGCAGGTCCTCAAGCCCGAAGAACTGGCCAAGTTTGATTTCGACCCCTTGGATGCCACCAAGATCTGGCCCGATGTGCCCGAGCGCAAAGTCGGGCAAATGGTGCTGAACCGTAACCCGGCCAACGTTTTCCAGGAAACCGAGCAAGTGGCCATGGCCCCGGCGAACCTCGTCCCGGGCATCGAACCGTCGGAAGACCGGATGTTGCAAGGTCGGGTGTTCTCCTACGCCGATACGCAAATGTATCGCCTGGGAGCCAACGCCCTGCAACTGCCGATCAACGCCCCACGGATTACCGTCAACAACGGCAACCAGGATGGCGCCATGAACTTCGGCAAGACCACCAGCGGCGTGAACTACCAACCAAGTCGCCTGGTACCACGCGAAGAGTTGCAAAGTGCGCGTTACAGCCAGATGCCCCTGGCCGGCAGCACCCAGCAGGCGAAGATCCAGCGTGAGCAGAACTTCAAGCAGGCGGGCGACTTGTACCGCTCCTACAGCCAGAAGGAACGCCAGGACTTGATCGATAACTTCGGTGGCTCCCTGGCGACTACGGATGACGAGAGCAAGCACATCATCCTGTCGTTCCTCTACAAGGCCGACCCGGAATACGGCACTGGCGTGGCCAAGGTCGCCAAGGGCGATCTGGCGCGGGTCAAGGCACTGGCTGAAAAGCTGAACGACTGATTAACTCCTCTGTGTAGGCGCGAGCTTGCTCGCGAAGCTCTCAAAGGCACCGCGTAGATTCAGGATTAACGCGGTGCCCTTGCGTTTTTCGCGAGCAAGCTCGCTCCTACAGGGGGCCATGGAGGAATTTGATGATGCGTAGCTTTATAGGAGCGCTTTTGGCCTGTTGGTCCTTGAGTGTGTTCGCTGACCCACAGGCCCTCAAGGCGCAGTTGCAGGACTACTACTTCGATGCCGCCCGGCGTGGCGACGTGGAAATGCTCAATACCTTTATCGAGGCCGGCTATTCCCTGAGTACCGTTGATGACAAGGGCTACACGGCGCTGATTCTCGCCGCCTATCACGGGCAGGGGCCGGCCGTGGAGCGGTTGCTGGCTGCCGGTGCCGATGCCTGTGTCCAGGACAAGCGCGGCAATACCGCGTTGATGGGCGCCATTTTCAAGGGCGAGTTGAAAATCGCTCAGCGTTTGCTGGGTGCCGACTGCAATCCCGACCAGCGTAATGGCGCCGGGCAGACGGCGGCGATGTTCGCCGGGCTGTTCCAGCGCGTCGAATTACTGGATGCACTCAAGGCCAAGGGCGCCGACCTGAACGCCGAAGACCCGGTGGGAAACAGTGCTTCACGATTGGTCAACGGGGAAATCCGGACCCCGGCGCCACGCTGAGCTATCATCGCGGTTTTTCGGTTGGAGGTTCTCAGGTGGCAAAGGCCAAGCGCATGTACGGCTGCACGGAGTGCGGCGCGACCTTTCCCAAGTGGGCGGGCCAGTGTGGCGAGTGCGGTGCGTGGAACACCCTCACGGAAACCATGATTGAAAGCGGCGGTGCGGCGGCGCCTAGCGGTCGCGCAGGCTGGACCGGGCAACAAGCCCAGATCAAGACCCTGGCCGAGGTCAGTGTCGAAGAGATACCGCGTTTTTCCACGGCGTCCGGCGAACTTGACCGGGTGCTCGGTGGCGGTCTGGTGGACGGTTCGGTGGTGCTGATTGGCGGTGACCCGGGTATCGGTAAGTCGACCATCCTCCTGCAGACCCTGTGCAGTATTGCCAGCCGCATGCCGGCCCTGTACGTCACTGGCGAAGAATCCCAGCAACAGGTGGCCATGCGCGCCCGGCGCCTGGGCCTGCCCCAGGACCAACTGCGGGTCATGACCGAAACCTGTATCGAAAGCATCATCGCCACCGCCCGTGTGGAAAAGCCCAAGGTGATGGTGATCGACTCGATCCAGACGATCTTCACCGAGCAACTGCAATCGGCGCCGGGTGGGGTATCCCAGGTGCGGGAAAGTGCGGCGTTGCTGGTGCGCTACGCCAAGCAGAGCGGCACGGCGATTTTCCTGGTGGGCCATGTGACAAAAGAAGGCGCGTTGGCCGGTCCTCGGGTGCTGGAGCACATGGTTGATACAGTGTTGTATTTCGAAGGCGAGTCCGATGGGCGCCTACGCTTGTTGCGGGCGGTGAAAAACCGTTTCGGCGCGGTCAACGAGTTGGGTGTATTCGCCATGACGGATCGGGGGCTGAAAGAAGTCTCCAACCCGTCGGCGATCTTTCTGACCCGTGCCCAGGAAGAAGTACCGGGCAGCGTGGTGATGGCAACGTGGGAAGGTACCCGGCCGATGCTGGTGGAAGTCCAGGCCCTGGTGGACGACAGCCACCTGGCCAACCCGCGCCGCGTGACCCTGGGCCTGGATCAGAACCGCCTGGCGATGTTACTGGCGGTGCTGCATCGCCACGGTGGGATCCCGACCCATGACCAAGACGTGTTCCTCAACGTGGTGGGCGGGGTCAAGGTGCTGGAAACCGCGTCGGACCTGGCATTGATGGCGGCGGTGATGTCCAGCCTGCGTAACCGGCCGCTGCCCCATGACCTGTTGGTGTTTGGTGAGGTCGGCCTGTCGGGCGAGGTGCGCCCGGTGCCCAGCGGCCAGGAGCGCCTCAAGGAAGCGGCCAAGCATGGCTTCAAGCGCGCCATCGTGCCCAAGGGCAATGCGCCGAAGGAGTCGCCGCCGGGGCTGCAGATTATTGCGGTCACGCGCCTGGAACAGGCACTGGATGCCTTGTTCGAATAACCAACAACACCACAAAACCAATGTGGGAGGGAGCAGGCCCCTTCCATATTTTGTCCTGTGTTGTCAGTCAGATGTTCAGCAATTCCCCCAGCTCTCGATGCAGTTCATCCTCATCGCCAAGATTCAGCTCGATCAGCCTGCGCAAATGGGTGATCGAATCCAGGTCGATATGCTCGCAGACAAACCCCAACTGACCCTTGTCGTCATGGGTTAACCGCACTTGCATCTGCACATCGGTCTCGGCGTCCAGATGGATGTCCACATCAAACGGCTCGTCACCCTTGCCCAACCACGGCGCGGGTTTTTGCACCAACAACCCCTTGAGCGATAAATCCACCAGTTGCACCGGCCATTGCTGGCCGTTCTGCTTGAGTTCAGTCCTGGCATCGAAGGCAATCCGCCGAAAACGGCGGCGATCTGACGGCTGGTCGCTCATGGTGAAACCCTCTGTAGATACAGGGATTGTAGCCTTGCGCCATTATCGGGCGTTTATTTCGCTTTTTTTTCACCCCGGCAAGGCTCTAGACCAACGTAGGGGGCTGGTCTTTAGGGCCCAGCGCGCTAAACTCCGGATGGCTGTCTTTCTGTCCAACCTGGCTGGAATATAAAAATGAAAAATAATAATAGCCTGCTACGCCACCTACCCTGGCTGTTGCTGGCAATCGTAGGAGCGTGCGCCCTGGGCGTAGTGGCCTTGCGTCGCGGCGAGGCGATCAACGCCTTGTGGATTGTAGTCGCGGCAGTCGCCATTTATCTGGTGGCTTATCGTTACTACAGCCTGTTCATCGCAAATAATGTGATGCAACTCGATCCACGGCGGGCCACCCCCGCAGTGCTCAACAACGACGGTCTGGACTATGTGCCGACCAACAAACATATTCTGTTCGGTCACCACTTCGCGGCCATCGCTGGCGCGGGGCCGTTGGTCGGCCCGGTATTGGCGGCGCAGATGGGCTACCTGCCAGGTACCCTGTGGCTGATTGCTGGCGTGGTGCTGGCGGGTGCAGTGCAAGACTTCATGGTCCTGTTCCTGTCCACCCGTCGCAACGGCCGCTCCCTGGGGGACATGGTCCGCGAAGAAATGGGCCGCATTCCCGGGACCATCGCGCTGTTTGGCTGCTTCCTGATCATGATCATCATCCTTGCGGTGCTGTCGCTGATCGTGGTCAAGGCCCTGGCCGAAAGCCCGTGGGGCATCTTCACGGTGATGGCGACCATCCCGATCGCGATGTTCATGGGCGTGTACATGCGCTATATCCGCCCGGGCCGCATCGGCGAAATCTCGATCATCGGCGTGTTGCTGCTGCTGGGTTCGATCTGGCTGGGCGGGCAGATTGCCACTGATCCGGTATGGGCCAAGGCCTTCACCTTCACCGGGATCCAGATCACCTGGATGTTGGTCGGCTACGGGTTCGTGGCCGCGGTATTGCCGGTGTGGCTGATCCTGGCTCCGCGTGACTACCTGTCTACCTTCCTGAAAATCGGCACCATCATCGCCCTGGCGATTGGCATCCTGGTCACCATGCCTGACCTGAAAATGCCGGCGCTGACCCAGTTTATCGATGGCACTGGCCCGGTGTGGAAGGGCGGCCTGTTTCCGTTCCTGTTCATCACCATTGCCTGTGGCGCGGTATCGGGTTTCCACGCGCTGATTTCCTCGGGTACCACGCCCAAGCTGCTGGATAACGAAACCAACGCCCGTTACATCGGTTACGGCGGCATGTTGATGGAGTCCTTCGTGGCCATCATGGCCATGGTTGCCGCCTCGGTGATCGAGCCGGGTGTGTACTTCGCCATGAACAGCCCGGCTGCCGTGGTTGGCAGTGACGTGGTGACCGTGGCGCAGACCGTCAGCAGTTGGGGCTTTGCGATTACTCCGGAAGCGCTCCAGGCGGTGGCCAACGATATCGGTGAAACCACCATCCTGGCCCGTGCCGGTGGTGCACCGACCCTGGCGGTCGGTATCGCACAGATCCTGCACAGTGTGCTGCCGGGTGAAAACACCATGGCATTCTGGTACCACTTTGCGATCCTGTTCGAAGCACTGTTCATCCTGACCGCAGTCGACGCCGGTACCCGTGCCGGTCGCTTCATGCTCCAGGATCTGCTCGGCTCCTTCGTCCCGGCGCTCAAGCGTACCGAGTCCTGGACTGCCAACCTGATCGCGACTGCAGGCTGCGTGGCAATGTGGGGTTACCTGTTGTATCAGGGCGTGATCGATCCGCTGGGTGGCATCAACACCTTGTGGCCGCTGTTCGGCATCTCCAACCAGATGCTGGCCGGTATCGCACTGATGCTCGCCACCGTTGTACTGATCAAAATGAAGCGCCAGCGCTACATCTGGGTCACCCTGCTGCCGGCTGTGTGGCTGCTGATCTGCACCACCACCGCAGGCTTCATCAAGCTGTTCGACGCTAACCCTGCGATCGGCTTCCTGTCGCTGGCCAAGAAGTACAGCGATGCCTTGGCCAACGGGCAGATCCTCGCTCCGGCGAAGAACATCGACCAGATGCAGCACGTGATCTGGAACGCCTACACCAACGCGACGCTGACGGTACTGTTCCTGTTCGTGGTCTTCAGCATCCTGTTCTATGCGATCAAGGTCGGCGTAGCCGCCTGGGGCAGCAAGGAACGCACGGATAAAGAAGCACCATTCCAAGCCATGCCGGACGCGTAATAGAGGGTTGCAAACATGTTCAATGACATTGGTCGCCTCGGTAAATACCTCGGTCAGGCCGCGCGCCTGATGGTCGGAATGCCCGACTACGACACCTACGTCGAGCATATGCAAACCAAGCACCCGGACAAGCCGGTGATGGACTACAAGGCGTTCTTCCGGGAGCGCCAGGAAGCCCGTTACGGCGGCAAGGGCGGGCCCAAGTGCTGTTAAGTTGGTAAAACCGCTTTACCTGTAGGAGCGAGCTTGCTCGCGAAAAACCCAAGGACACCACGTGCATCCAGATAGCACGCGTTATCGTTGACGTTCTTCGCGAGCAAGCTCGTTCCTACAGTTGTTTTTGCGCTCCCATTTTTCAGGAGAATATTTTTGATCTCTCCCATCCCCGTCACCGTCCTCAGCGGCTTCCTCGGCGCTGGCAAGACCACCTTGTTGCGCCATCTGCTCAAGGCCGAACACGGCTTGAAAATCGCCGTGATCGAAAACGAATTCAGCGACGCCGGCATCGACACCCAGCTCCTGGGCGATGAGCCGGTGCAAGTCATGACCCTGTCCAACGGCTGCGTGTGCTGCACCATCCACACCGACCTGACCAAAGCCCTGTACCTGCTGCTCGAACGCCTGGACAGCGGCGAGATCGCCTTCGACCGCCTGGTGATCGAATGCACCGGCCTGGCCGACCCGGCGCCGGTGGCCCAGACCTTTTTCATCGATGAAGAACTGCGCGAGCGCTACATCCTCGACGGCATCATCACCCTGGTGGACGCGGCCCACGCAGAACACCACCTGACGCAGACCATCGCCCAGGCGCAGATCGGCTTTGCCGATCGTCTGCTGGTGAGCAAGCGCGACCTGGTCGACGACGCCAGCTTCGATGCCCTCAGCCAGCGCCTGACCCGCATCAACCGACGCGCGCCGATTCGTGTGGTGGAGCACGGCAAGATCGATCTCGCCGAGTTGCTGGACGTGCGCGGCTTCAACCTCAACGCCGGCATGACCCTGCGCCCGGTCAGCCAGGCGCCGTCTATCGATCGTATCTCCAGCCTGGTGTTACGTACTGACCAGCCGCTGGATATCGACCGTCTCAGCGACTTCATGAACGAGCTGTTGGAAGAGCACGGCAAGCAACTGCTGCGCTACAAGGGCGTGCTGAACATCGCCGGAGAAGACCGGCGCATGGTGTTCCAGGGCGTGCTCAAGCTCTACGGTTTCGATTGGGATACCGAATGGGCCGAAGGCGAGGCGCGGGAGAGTGTGATTGTGTTTATTGCCGATGAGTTGCCCGAAGACAAAATCCGTGCAGGCTTTGCCCGGGTTTACCAATCCTGACCTGAAATGCAGATCAAAATGTGGGAGCGGGCTTGCTCGCGAAAGCGGTGTATCAGTCGGTACATGCATCAACTGACAGGTCGCTTTCGCGAGCAAGCCCGCTCCCACATTTTGATCTGCATTCCAGGTTCAGATCGGCATAAAAAAGCCCGGCGCAAGAGCCGGGCTTTTCATTCAAGCAACTGCAATCAAGCGCCGTATACCGGCAGCTTCTTGCAGATGGCCTTGACCTTCTCACGGACCGCATCGATCACGGCTTCGTTGGAAAGGTCTGCCAGGATGTCGCAGATCCAGCCAGCCAGTTCCTTGCACTCTGCTTCCTTGAAGCCACGAGTGGTCACGGCCGGGGTGCCGAAGCGCAGGCCCGAGGTGACGAACGGCGAACGTGGGTCGTTCGGTACCGAGTTCTTGTTCACGGTGATGAAGGCTTTGCCCAGGGCAGCGTCAGCATCTTTACCGGAGATGTCCTGCTTGATCAGCGACAGCAGGAACAGGTGGTTTTCAGTACCGCCGGAAACCACGTCAAAACCGCGCTCGATGAACACAGTGGCCATGGCCTGGGCGTTTTTCACCACTTGTTGCTGGTAAGTCTTGAACTCAGGCTGCAACGCTTCCTTGAAGCAGATCGCTTTGGCGGCGATCACGTGCTCCAGCGGGCCACCCTGGGCGCCCGGGAATACCGCGGAGTTCAGCTTCTTCTCGATCTCGGCGTTGGCGCGCGCCAGGATCAGGCCTCCACGTGGACCGCGCAGGGTCTTGTGGGTCGTGGTGGTCACGACGTCAGCGTAAGGTACCGGGTTCGGGTAGACGCCAGCGGCGACCAGACCGGCCACGTGGGCCATGTCGACGAACAGGTAGGCGCCAACCTTGTCGGCAATTTCACGGAAGCGTGGGAAGTCGAGGATCTGCGAGTAGGCAGAGAAACCGGCCACGATCATTTTTGGCTTGTGCTCGACCGCCAGGCGCTCGACTTCGTCGTAGTCGATCAGGCCGTTGCCGTCGATGCCGTACTGCACAGCGTTGTACAGCTTGCCGGAGGACGAAACGCTGGCGCCGTGGGTCAGGTGACCGCCGTGGGCCAGGCTCATGCCCAGGATGGTGTCGCCGCCTTGCAGCAGGGCCAGGTAAACGGCCGCGTTGGCTTGGGAGCCGGCGTGAGGCTGGACGTTGGCGTAATCGGCGCCGAACAGTTCCTTGGCGCGGTCGATGGCCAGTTGCTCAACCACGTCGACGAATTCGCAACCGCCGTAGTAGCGTTTGCCTGGGTAACCTTCGGCGTACTTGTTGGTCAGAACCGAACCTTGAGCCTCCATCACCGCAGGGCTGGTGTAGTTTTCCGAAGCGATCAGCTCAATGTGCTCTTCCTGGCGCACGGCTTCTTGCTCCATGGCGGCAAAGAGATCGGCGTCGTACTTGGCAATAGTCAAATCACGGCTGAACATGGCGGTCCTCAAGGATCGGGGGCAGAAAAGAGGGGCATTCTAACCCAATGGGTTTTAGATGGCATATGAAAGGACATCATGTCGCGGACAAGTGGCGTTCATCCAGAGATGGATGGCGTATTTGAGGGCCTCTTCGCGAGCAAGCCCGCTCCCACATTTGAATGTGTTCGCAAATCAAAATATGGGAGCGGGCTTGCTCGCGATGAGGCCATCAGCCTCACCGCAAAACTTCAGTCAAACATGAACAGTGCATCATTACAGAACTGCGCCTCAAACCGATTGGCCGGCATCGGTCGCCCAAACAGGTAACCTTGCACCTCGTCGCACCCGTGCTCACGCAGGAAGTCCAGTTGCTCATGGGTTTCCACGCCTTCGGCGATCACCGCCAGGTTCAGGCTGTGGGCCATGGCGATGATTGCGCGGGCGATCTGTGCGTCCTGCTCGCCAGATGGCAAACCATCCACGAAGGTGCGGTCGATCTTCAGCACGTCGATGGGGAATTGCTTGAGGTAGTTGAGCGATGAGTAACCGGTGCCGAAGTCGTCCACCGCGATGCTCAGGCCGAGGTTTTTCAGGCTGGCGAGGATCTGCAGGGCTTCGTTGACTTCGCGCATCAGGATACTTTCGGTCAGCTCCAGCTCCAGGCACGCCGGCGGCAGGCCGGTTTCCTTGAGGATGGTGGCGATCCGCGTACCCAACTGCCCGTCGGAGAACTGCCGCGCCGAAATGTTTACCGAGACCTTGGGCACCCGCACCTTGTTCTGGTGCCAGGTCTTGAGTTGCCGGCAGGCCTCGTCGATTACCCAGTCACCCACATCCACCACCAGGCCCAATTCTTCCAGTACTGGGATGAAGTCCCCTGGCGGCACCAGGCCACGACGCGGGTGGCGCCAGCGCAGCAGGGCTTCGGCGCCGGTCAAACGTTTGCCATCGCCGCTGAACTGCGGCTGGTAATACAGTACGAATTCGTTCTGCTCCAGGGCGTGGCGCAGGTCGCTTTCCAACTCCAGGCGTTCCAGGGCGCTGGCGTTCATGTCGGCCTGGTAGAACTGGAAGTTGTTCTTGCCGCGTTCCTTGGCGTGGTACATCGCGGTGTCGGCGTTTTTCATCAGTTGGCTCAGTTCGTTGCCGTCCTGCGGGCTCAGGGCGATACCGATACTGGCGGTGACAAAAAACTCGCGACCTTCAAGCACGAACGGCTTCACCAGGCTGGCGAGGATCTGCTCGGCCACATGAATGGCCCGGTTCAGCGCCATTTCGCGGCTGACCCGCGGTTGCAGGAGCAAGGTGAACTCGTCCCCGCCCATGCGCGCCACGGTGTCGTCTTCGGCCACGCAACCGAGCAGGCGGGTGGCCATTTCCTTGAGCATGCGATCGCCGGCGGCGTGGCCCAGGGAGTCGTTGATCGGTTTGAAACGGTCGAGGTCGAGGAACATCAGCACCACCCACGACTTCTGCCGTTCGGCCGACTGCAAGGCGGTGTGCAGGCGGTCCTGGAACAAAGTGCGGTTGGGCAGGTGGGTCAGGGCATCGTAGTAGGCCAGGCGGTGGATGCGCTGCTCGCTGGCCTTGCGCTCGCTAATGTCGCTGAAGAAGCACACGTAGCTGGCGAGGTCGCCTTCATCATCGAGCACGGCGGTAATGCCGACCCACGCCGGGTAATGCTCACCGCTGCGGCGCTTGAGCCACACTTCGCCTTCCCAGGTGCTGTGCTGGTGCAGTTGCTTAAGCACGTAGCGCAGGTGCGCTTCCTGCTGTTCGTCGACGGTCAGCATGTTCGGCAACTGGTCGAGGACGTCGGCCACCGCATAACCGCTGACCCGGCTGAAGGCTTCGTTGGCCTGCACAATATAGCCGGCAGGGTCAGTGATCAGGATCGCCGAGGTGGAGTGTTCGAATACCGTGGCCGCCATGCGCAAGTCTTTCTCGGCGCGGCGTTGCTGGCTGATATCGCGACCTACGCCAAGGATGCCTTCGAACGCGCCGTGCTCGTCCCACACCAGCACCAGGCGCAGTTCGATCGGTACTTTGCGCCCGTCGGCCCGCAGGCAATCGAACAGAAACAATTGGGTCTGCACGTCATCGCGCAGCAGGGCCAGGGCTTGGGGCTGGTCGAGGGAGCGGCTGACCCGCTCAACCAGGGTGTAGATGCCAGTCAGTTGCTGGGGGTTGGCGATCGTCGATTGCCAGCCGTTCTTGAAGATCCAGTCGACGTCATAGCCCAATACCGCATGCACCGACGGGCTGACGTAGTTTAGGGCCAGCTTGCTGTCGGTGGAGAAGATCACGTCACTGATGCTTTCGGCCAGCATGCGGTAGCGTTGCTCGCTGTCGCGCAGGGATTCACTGGCTTCGATCTGATCGGTAATGTCCTTGGCCACGCCGATAATCCGCGTAACCTGATCGGACTTGTCCCGGGCCAGGGCCTGTTCGCGGATCTCGAAGCGCCGCCACTGGTTGTTGCGGTGCCGAAAGCGCAACTGGCACTGCAACTGCGTCAGGTAACCGGCTTCGCGCTGTTGCTGGCGCAGGTCGTGATAGTACTCGGCGTCTTCGGGGTGCAGCAGGATTTCCCAGAAGTATTCGCCCATTTGCTGCAGTTCGTGCTTGTTGTAGCCCAGGGTGTGGCCCAGGTGGTGGTTGCTGAAAATCATCCGCTGGCTGATCACATCCTGCACATACAGATGATCAGGCACGGTGCGCACCACGTCCGACCAGAAACTTTCGCGCTCCACCAGGGACAGTTCGATCAGCTTGCGGCTGGTGATATCACTGATGCTGAGGATCACTGCTTTATAGTCGTGCTGTTCTTCCGGCAGGCGCATCACCAGCCACAGGTACTGGTCGTTGCCTTCGATGTCGCTGAGTTGAATCTCCAGCTCCAACTGTTTTTGCTGGGTCAGCACCGCTTCAAGTACTTGATAGCCAATGGCGCTGGTGTTCAGCGCACAACCGTCGATCAAGCGCTCCCACGCCTGTTCGCAGGACGCCACATTCAACAGGCGCACCGCCACCTGGTTGACCTCGGTGATACGCAATTCCTTGAGCAGTTGCTGGCGTTGCTCGGGGCTGTTGTGCAGCCAGTCCTGCAATTGTTCGCGACTGTGCAATTGGGCCTTGTCGAAGAAGCTTCGCAGGCCCGACAGGTCGAGCACACACAAGGCCACGCCGGTGCCGTCGAAAATATCCTGGTAGCGGCGCCGGCCTTCGTTGACCTGGCGCTGGCGGCGGCGCATGTTCAGCAGGACCAGCACCGGGATCAGTGAAAAGGCCAGGCCCAGCAGACACTTGCCGATAAACGCCGGCAGCAGTTGTTCCAGCACGGCGGCGCGATCAAACAGGCCGCGCAGTTGCCAGTCGCTTTTGCTCAGGGGCGTGACCAGTACGGTTTTCTTCAGCTCTTCCGGGGTCAGCCCGGCCGACCACTGGCTGGGCATGCCGCTGTCGCGACTGACGACCCGGTGGTTCAACTGGTTTTCTATGGCCCACATCGGGCGCGCTCCCTGACCGTCCTGACGGGTCAGGTTGGCCAGGTAATTGGGTGCCAGGCGCAATGCCCAATACATCTTGGCGCCGCCGCTGGGCTGGTGCAGCAGCAGGTAGATGATGGAACCGTCGCTGCTATTGCTCAGGAAATAGGACTGGGCATGGCTGCGCTTGACCAGTTCTTCGAGCCAGGCACTGTCCTGGCTGTTGTCGGCCGTGTCGGTGATCACCGCGCCGCTGGGGGCGAGCAGGGCAACACTGCGCAGTTCCGGCAACGAACGTTGCAAGGCGCGCATCAGGGCTTGGTGCTGTTCATCGTTGCGCGGCGGCTCGACGATGGGTAGCAGGTTGAGGGCGATTTGCGCACTCAAGGCCATGTTCAGGCTGATCTGTTCGGCCAAGTCCGCGCTGTAGTCGATGGTGTATTGCTGCTGGTTTTTCTGGTTTTGCTGCAATTGATCCAGCAGTTGCCAGAACAATAATGCAAGCAGCAGCAGGACCAGCGTCGCCAATGCGCCCTTGAGGGTTCCGTGCAGGGGAGCGCCTGGCGCAATATGAGCTGCGCGCAAGGGGCTTGGCTTTGTTACGTTGGACAAGCTGTGATCCTGCGGTTTGGCTGGACTGGCGCGCGACGTGCACTATAAGCCGGACGCCCGGAGGGCGGCTAGCATGCCTTGAGTTGTGGCAAAGTGCCAGCCCCGCTTAGCGGGACTATCAGGCCGGGCCAGTGCTGATCAAGGCATCTGCCAGTCTGAATAGAATCGCCAGCGCAAAGCAACTAATAACCACAGAGGCTGTGCGGTTGATGTTCTGTGGAGTCAGCCATACATGCCGGCTGCGTTTGATGCGCGCGCCGAACAGCACCCAGGCGCAGCCAACGGGGATCACCACTGCCGTGAATTGCATGACGAACTGCCCGTACAAGGCTATATCGGCAAAGGTCTGCACCGGCACGATGAACGAAACCACCAGCAAACCCTTCGGGTTGATCAGCGTCAGTAAAAAGAAATGCCACCTCGACACCCGCGCCCCGGGCAGTGGGGACAGATCGGCGGCAGGCTCGCGCCATAGGCCGTATGAGGTCTTGACCAAGTAACAGATCGAGATGAACTGCATCACCTTCAGGCACCACGGCGCATTGGCGCCAATATGGCTGAGCAGGTAGCCCCAAAATGAAATCTGCAGCAGGTAAGCCAGGCACTCCAACAGGCTCAGGGGCCAGGCCAGCCTGAAGCCCGAGAGCACGCCAGAGCGCAATAACAGGGTATTGGTCGGCCCCGGCATCAATAGCAACAACCCCAGCGCAGACATGACGCTAAGCATGGAAGCTGTCTCCCGGGACCGTCAGGGGGTAAGGCGTGGTCCAGCATGCATGTGCCATGTGTCTTCTTCATGTAGGACGGTGTTGCCGGGTATTGTGTTCCATCTGGCCCTCAGTAGGAAAAAGCGCGGCTCAAAAGCGCCTGTCAATCTGCCCGCCGCCGCTGACTTAGGTTAACCTTGATCATTCGATGTGCTACGTACAGCGCCATGACGCTACGCAGGCCCTGTTCTCATCTTTTTACGAGGTCCACATTTTGGCTCAATACGTTTTTACCATGCATCGGTTGGGCAAAGTTGTTCCACCGAAGCGGGAAATCCTCAAGAACATTTCGCTGTCCTTCTTCCCTGGCGCCAAGATCGGCGTGCTCGGTCTCAACGGTTCGGGTAAATCCACGCTGCTGAAAATCATGGCCGGCGTCGACACCGAGTTCGAAGGCGAAGCCCGCCCGATGCCCGAGCTGAACATCGGCTACCTGCCGCAAGAGCCGATCCTGGACCCGTCCAAGACCGTGCGTGAAGTGGTCGAGGAAGCTGTCAGCGTGATCAAGAACGCCCAGGCCCGCCTGGACGAGGTCTACGCCGCCTACGCCGATGAAGATGCCGACTTCGACAAGCTCGCCGCTGAACAGGCCAAGCTCGAAGCCATCCTGCAGGCCAGCGACGGCCACAACCTGGAGCGCCAGCTGGAAGTCGCCGCCGATGCGCTGCGCCTGCCGGCCTGGGACGCCAAGGTCGAACACCTGTCCGGTGGTGAGAAGCGCCGTGTGGCCTTGTGCCGCCTGCTGCTGTCGGCCCCCGACATGCTGCTGCTCGACGAACCGACCAACCACTTGGACGCCGACTCCGTGGCCTGGCTGGAACACTTCCTCCATGATTTCCCGGGCACCGTGGTTGCGATCACGCACGACCGGTACTTCCTGGACAACGTCGCCGGCTGGATCCTGGAACTCGACCGTGGCGCCGGTATCCCTTACGAGGGCAACTACTCCGGTTGGCTGGAAGCCAAGTCCGACCGTCTGGCGGCCGAATCCAAGCAGCAGTCGGCCCATGAAAAGGCCATGAAAGACGAGCTGGAATGGGTACGAAAAGGCGCCAAGGCCCGTCAGTCGAAATCCAAGGCCCGTCTGCAACGCTTCGAGGAAATGCAGTCCCAGGAATTCCAGAAGCGCAGCGAGACCAACGAAATCTACATCCCGGCCGGTCCACGCCTGGGTGACAAGGTCATCGAGTTCAAGAACGTCTGCAAGGGTTATGGCGATCGCGTGCTGATCGACAACCTGTCGTTCTCCATGCCTAAAGGCGCCATCGTCGGCGTGATCGGCGGCAACGGCGCGGGTAAATCCACCCTGTTCCGCATGCTGATGGGCAAGGAACAACCGGATTCGGGCACCATCGAAGTCGGCGAAACCGTGCAACTGGCCTGTGTCGACCAGAGCCGCGAAGACCTCGATGGCAGCAAGACTGTGTTCCAGCAGATTTCCGACGGTTCCGACCAGATCCGCATCGGCAACTATGAAATCCCGTCGCGCACCTACGTCGGCCGCTTCAACTTCAAGGGCGGCGACCAGCAGAAGTTCGTCAAGGACCTGTCTGGTGGTGAGCGTGGTCGCTTGCACCTGGCCTTGACCCTGAAAGAGGGCGGCAACGTCCTGCTGCTCGACGAACCGTCCAACGACCTCGACGTTGAAACCCTGCGTTCCCTGGAAGAAGCCCTGCTGGACTTCCCGGGCGCCGCGATTGTGATCTCTCACGATCGCTGGTTCCTTGACCGTGTGGCGACACACATCCTCGCGTACGAAGACGACTCCCAGGCGGTGTTCTTCGAAGGCAACTACACCGAGTACGAAGCGGATCGCAAGAAACGTCTGGGCGAAGCTGCTGCCCAGCCGCACCGTGTGCGGCACAAGAAACTGGCCTGAATCGGGTCGGTGGTTTGAAAAGCGGAGCCTTCGGGCTCCGTTTTTTTTGCCTGTGTTTCGGGAGTACCGCGTTGAGTTCATTCGCGAGCAAGCGGTTTAACTGTTGGTGCATGCTTTAAGCTGAAATACCCTTTTTGGGGCGTCAAGTCGCAGTTATTTATATCTATTGCACCATTTAAATTCACAAAAGCGACATTTTGCCCTGTCGCGGTGCAGCATGAGTTGATAAAGTCCTGGGCAAATCGCCATTAACGACAATAAATCTGCCGAGACTTTTCATGATCGAATCCGTCGAATCCTTCCTTGCCCGCCTGAAAAAACGCGACCCGGACCAGCCGGAATTTCACCAGGCCGTAGAAGAGGTCCTACGCAGCCTGTGGCCGTTTCTAGAAGCCAATCCCCACTACCTGACCTCGGGCATCCTGGAGCGCATCTGCGAGCCGGAACGCGCCATTACCTTCCGAGTGTCGTGGGTAGATGACCAGGGCAAGGTCCAGGTCAATCGCGGTTTCCGTATCCAGATGAACAGCGCCATTGGTCCCTATAAAGGCGGCCTGCGCTTCCATCCGTCGGTCAACCTGGGGGTGCTGAAATTCCTCGCCTTCGAGCAGACCTTCAAGAACTCCCTGACCTCGCTGCCCATGGGCGGCGGCAAGGGCGGCTCGGACTTTGATCCCAAGGGCAAGAGCGACGCTGAAGTCATGCGTTTCTGCCAGTCGTTCATGAGCGAGTTGTACCGCCATATCGGCGCGGACGTAGACGTTCCTGCTGGCGACATTGGTGTTGGGGCCCGGGAAATCGGTTTCCTGTTCGGTCAGTACAAGCGCCTGAGCAATCAATTCACCTCGGTGTTTACCGGCAAGGGCATGAGCTACGGCGGCAGCCTGATCCGCCCTGAAGCCACCGGTTTTGGTTGTGTGTACTTCGCTGAAGAAATGCTCAAGCGCCAGGGCCAGCGCGTCGAAGGCAAGCGCGTGGCGGTTTCCGGCTCTGGCAACGTTGCGCAATACGCAGCGCGCAAGGTCATGGACCTGGGCGGCAAGGTGATTTCCCTGTCCGACTCCGAAGGCACCCTGTATTGCGAAAGCGGTTTGACCGAGGAGCAATGGTCGGCGTTGCTGGAGCTGAAAAACGTGCAGCGCGGGCGTATCAGCGAGTTGGCCGCGCGTTTCGGCCTGGAATTTTGCGCCGGCAAAACCCCATGGGAACTGGCCTGCGATATCGCCCTGCCATGTGCGACCCAGAACGAACTGGACGCTCAAGCCGCACGTACCTTGCTGCGCAACGGCTGCATCTGCGTGGCCGAAGGCGCCAACATGCCGACCACTCTTGAGGCTGTGGATATCTTTATCGACGCCGGCATCCTGTTCGCTCCGGGCAAGGCATCCAATGCCGGCGGCGTGGCGGTAAGTGGCCTGGAAATGTCCCAAAACGCCATGCGCCTGTTGTGGACCGCCGGTGAAGTGGACAGCAAGCTGCACAACATCATGCAGTCGATCCACCATGCCTGCGTGCACTACGGCGAGGAAAATGGCCGGGTTAACTACGTGAAAGGCGCGAACATCGCAGGCTTCGTGAAAGTGGCTGATGCGATGCTGGCGCAGGGCATCGTCTAAGCCATAACGCTGATCAACTGTAGGGGCCGGCTTGCCGGTGATGATGGCAGACGCTGGTGCGTTGATCTTCCGGCCGCCATCGCTGGCAAGCCAGCTCCTACAGAGGTTTTATTGGCTGCGATAGGCCCGTGCGGCGTCGCGGTCCTTCTCTTGCTGCCAGGCGCGCTCGCGCTCGTCCCAGTGGCGGTCCCTGTAGTCATTACGCTCCTCGCTCTCGCGCATGGCCTTGCACTGGCGAAAACCGTCCTCCCAGCCTTCGGCGTACGCATGGTCTTTTAAATAGCGTGGGACGTCCTTGCGAAACTCTCCGGTGATCACCCCGGCTGCCTGGCGCCCGCTGTTGCAGCCATCGTCAAAACCGTCGGCGAAGGGCGGTGGATAACCTTTGGCCAGCAATTGATCGTGGGTTGATTGGCACCCTGACAGCGCCATCACCACGCCCAGCATTACCGCGAACCGCCACATCTCATACTCCAACGCCATTGAACGGCTGATAGAGCAAGTCTAGGAGGCGATTCGTTGAGGAGATGTGAAAGGGGGGTGAGAAATCTGTTGGGAGGCTATGTCACTGGATTGGCCGCCAGGGCAACATGCTCAGGGATAAACGCAAACCCAATGTGGGAGCGGGCTTGCTCGCGAAGGCGGTATATCAGTCAATATAGGTGCCGACTGACACACCGCCTTCGCGAGCAAGCCCGCTCCCACATTTAGATCTGTGTTGGGCTTTGGAGGCGGGTCAGTAGTGATACCACTTCACTTCCAGCATTACCTCGTTCACCGGCGTCGCCAAGTGGCTGAACTCTCGCTGCGCGCTCAGGCGTACGCCGAGGTTGCGCGATACTTCCCACTGTTGATTGAGGCTGATACTGCGCCGTACTTCGCCATTGGTGAAGAAATCGCCCTTGGCCTCCAGGCTCAGGTTACCCAGTGGGTTTCTCCACAGCAGGCCGGTGTTGAAACCGGCCGCGGGGGAGATGAATTCGCTGAAGTCATTGTTATGTTCCACGCGTACGGTACCGAGGGCGAAGCCAAGCATGTCGTCGCGTAGTTGCCAGGTGCCGCCGGCGCCGCCGTTGACGTGGCTGACCAGGGTTTCGTCGTTGTGTTTGCCCGGTACCCGTTCCAGGCCGCCGGTGACTTGCCAGGACAACGGTTGCAGCAAGTCATTGCGTGGTGTCAGTGAACGGATGGTCGCCAGGTCCAGTTGTTGCAGCTGCCAGTTATTGCCCTCGTACTGGCGCAGTTTCATCTGCAGGATTTCGATCTGTGCCCCCAGGGGGAACCCTTCGGCGTTGTCGTTGAGGTCGTGGTAAGCCATGCGCAGGCCGTATTCGCCGAAGGCCTTGTCGCCCCGGGTGCCGATGCCGGCCTGCCAGGTGCGTGATTCGTGGCCGTTCTCGGGCAGGCCCGGGCGTTCGATCTGCAGGTCAGGCGCGGGGTTCTGGTTGATTGCCCGCAGCAATTCGAAACTGCGCTGGGAGCGTTCGGCGTCGCGCTCCAGGCCATTGGCGCGGTAGCGGCCAAGGCGGTAGGCCGCGTCGATGATCAGGGCCTGGCGATCTTTGCCGATGGCTTTGAATGCCGGGTCTTGCAGTTGTTTCTGGTCATCGCTGATCTTCAATACCCATTGCTGCTCGTCGCTGTCCAGCGGCTTGGCGCGCTCCAGCAACTCGCGTTCGCGGGACGGGCGATAATCGATTTTCTCCACCAGGCCTGCGTCTTTCACCGCTTTTACGGTGTCGGTGGGAATGGCGGTGAGCGGGAACTGTTCGGTCAGGCGCAGGCCCGGGCGGGCCACTTGCAGCAGTTCCAGCAGGCGGTACGAGCAGTTTTCATCGAAGAAGAAATAGTCGAACTGGATCTGCTTGAGCTCCCACACGTGCTCGACCATGCGCTCGGTCTCGACTTGGGTCAGGTTCAGGCGGTATTCCCACAGGTCGCGGTTTTCCAGGCTACGGTATTCGGAGAGTTTTTCCTGGTAGGGCACCAGGGCGAACAGGCCAGGATAACCGCCCATCAGGCCTTTCCAGGCGTAGAGGAGGCTGTTGTCCGAGCCTTCGATATAGGCGCCGAAGTTGATCGCGTAGCTGAGCAGCGCGGTCTTGTTGCTCTGTACGTCAGCCTGGTCGATACGCAGCAAGGTGTGGCCGAACATCGAGGACGGGCTGTTGAGGTAGGCTGCCGGGAAGATCATCACCGCACTGTGGGGCGCGACGTCCTTGAACCATTGCTTGAACTCGACACAGTCCACGGCCGGCAGGTCAGTCAGTTGCAACTGGTCCTTGAGCCAGCGGGTACGGGCCGGGTACACGCATTGGGTGTGTTTTTCACCGAGGCTGGCCGGGGCGTACAGCGCCTCTACGGTGGCCTTGAGTTCGGCGTCAGGGTGGTGCGCGCCGTCTTTGGCGAGAAAGAATTTCTGGTCGCTGACATAGCTGCGCCAGCCGCTGATCTTGCCGGCTTCGTAGTGCCCCAGCGAGAGCCAGAACGGATCATTGGCCAGTTGCTGCAAACGTTGATCATCAAGGTGCGGCGCCGCAGATAGCGGGGCGCAGGCGAAGAGTGCCAGGTAGGCAAGGCGTTTGAGCATAGGGGCAACTTAAGTCGGAATAAATAAAGACCCAAAGCGGGCAGGTCCAAAAAATAAAACCCGCGCCGGGTAGGGCGCGGGCAGGTCGAGCTTAAGCCTGGGTGGCGTATTTCGCCAGGCGGGCATCGCCCTTGAGGATGGCGAGGGTGTTGGTGTGCACGTCTTCGGCGGTCACGTCAGCCTTGCTGAAGATCTGCTGGAAGTGTTCGTGAGTCACAGCCGCGAAGTGATCACGATCTTCTGGCGCAACGCCCAGGACCACGGCATAGGTGGTCAGTGCTTCGCCATTGCCTTTGGCCATGTCTTCGGACAGCTCGTTCATCATGCCATTCATGGCAATCCACGATTTGCCGCCGTAAGTCAGCGCGCTGTTGGTGCTGCAACCGTTGGTGCCCGAGGTCATGCCGAAGGTGGCGTTACCGGAGGTGCCGTTGGTGGTGGAAGCCAGGAAGTGAGCGGGAGTACCGCGCTGGCCTTCGAACAGCATGTTGCCCCAACCGCAGTTCGGGCCACCTGGTGCTTCAGCCATTGCATTGAGGGAGACGACGGTGAAGAGAGTACCGAGAAGGATCCGTTTCATAGCTTTGTTCTCTTTGTGTGCAAACCAATGGACAAGGGTTCAGGCGCCTCATGGCGCCCTAGGGGCCAGTTATTAGTCCAACCCGCGCAGTTTGGAGTTTAGGCATGTTCCAAGGGTTCCGTGGGTTTTTGTAAAACAATCAATGCAGACTGGTTTTTTTACGGGCGGCATCCCGTGTCTATGCTTTACCTCAGTCGTGCCTTGCCAGCCGGCTACGCACGGCGCCAGAATGCCGCCATTGCCCCGCCTGATGTAAGGAAGCCCGATGCCTGATCCTGTTGCTGCCAGCTTGCGTCTAGCGCCCGAAGCGCTGACTCGTCCTTTCTCCGCTGAACAGTTCAGCTTCTCGACCACCAATGATCTGGAGCCCTTTCGCGGTGTGCTTGGCCAGGAACGCGCGGTTGAAGCATTGCAGTTCGGTGTGGCGATGCCACGCCCCGGTTACAACGTGTTTGTCATGGGCGAGCCCGGTACCGGTCGCTTTTCGTTCGTCAAACGCTACCTCAAGGCCGAAGGCAAGCGCCTGCAGACCCCGGCAGACTGGGTTTACGTCAATAACTTCGACGAACCCCGCGAGCCCCGCGCCCTGGAATTGCCTGCGGGCGGTGCGGCCCCGTTCATCGCCGATATCAGTGGTTTGGTCGACAATTTGGTCGCCACGTTCCCGGCGGTATTCGAGCACCCGACGTATCAACAGCGCAAAAGTGCCATCGACCGTGCCTTCAACCAGCGCTACGACCGTGCCCTGGACGTGATCGAGCGCCTGGCCTTGGAAAAGGACGTGGCGCTGTACCGTGACAGCAGCAACATCGCCTTTACCCCGATGCTCGATGGCAAGGCCCTGGATGAGGCCGAGTTTTCGCAGCTGCCGGAAGTCGACCGCGAGCGTTTCCACACCGATATTTCCGAGCTCGAAGAGCGCCTCAACGAAGAACTCGCCAGCTTGCCGCAGTGGAAGCGCGAGTCCAACAACCAGATGCGCCAGTTCAACGAAGAGACCATCACCCTGGCCTTGCAGCCGTTGCTGGCACCGTTGTCCGAGAAGTACGCCGAGAACGCCGGTGTCTGCGGTTACCTGCAGGCGATGCAGGTCTATCTGCTCAAGACCGTGGTCGAGTTGCTGGTGGACGACGCGAAAACCGACGCCCAAGCGCGCAAGCTGCTCGAAGAGCAGTACTGCCCGAGCCTGGTGGTGGGCCATCCGCTCAATGGTGGCGCGCCGGTGGTGTTCGAACCACACCCGACTTACGACAACCTGTTCGGCCGGATCGAATACAGCACCGACCAGGGCGCGCTCTACACCACCTATCGGCAACTGCGCCCCGGTGCGTTGCATCGCGCCAACGGCGGTTTCCTGATCCTGGAAGCCGAGAAAATGCTCAGCGAGCCGTTTGTCTGGGACGCCCTCAAGCGGGCCCTGCAATCGCGCAAGCTGAAGATGGAATCGCCACTGGGCGAACTGGGCCGCCTGGCCACCGTGACCCTCAATCCGCAAGTGATCCCGTTGCAGGTCAAGGTCATCATCATCGGCGCCCGTTCGTTGTACTACACCCTGCAAGACCTGGATCCGGACTTCCAGGAGATGTTCCGGGTGCTGGTGGATTTCGATGAAGACATCCCGATGGTCGATGAAAGCCTGGAGCAGTTCGCCCAGTTGCTGAAAACCCGGACCTCGGAAGAAGGCATGGCGCCGCTGACATCGGATGCGGTGGCGCGGCTGGCAACCTACAGCGCACGGCTGGCGGAGCATCAGGGGCGTTTGTCGGCGCGTATCGGGGATCTGTTCCAACTGGTCAGCGAGGCGGACTTCATTCGTCACCTGGCGGGCGACGAGCGCACCGACGCCGGGCATATCGAGCGTGCGTTGAAGGCCAAGGCCACGCGTACCGGGCGAGTATCGGCGCGGATTCTTGACGACATGCTCGCCGGGGTCATCCTGATCGACACCGCCGGCGCAGCCGTGGGCAAGTGCAACGGGCTGACGGTGCTGGAGGTCGGTGATTCGGCGTTTGGTGTACCTGCGCGGATTTCCGCCACGGTGTACCCGGGTGGCAGCGGCATCGTCGATATCGAGCGTGAGGTCAACCTAGGGCAGCCGATCCACTCCAAGGGCGTGATGATCCTCACCGGTTACCTGGGTAGCCGTTATGCCCAGGAATTCCCCCTGGCGATCTCCGCGAGCATCGCCCTGGAGCAGTCCTACGGTTATGTCGACGGCGACAGCGCCTCGTTGGGCGAGGCTTGCACGTTGATTTCGGCGCTGTCGAAGACGCCGCTCAAGCAGTGCTTTGCCATCACCGGCTCGATCAACCAGTTTGGCGAAGTGCAGGCAGTGGGCGGGGTCAACGAGAAGATCGAAGGCTTCTTCCGTCTGTGCGAAGCTCGTGGCTTGACCGGCGAGCAGGGCGCGATCATTCCCCAGGCCAACGTCGCGACGTTGATGCTCGATGAGAAGGTCTTGCAGGCGGTGCGGGCAGGGCAGTTCCATGTGTATGCCGTGCGCCAGGCCGACGAGGCGCTGAGCCTGCTGGTGGGCGAGCCGGCCGGTGAGCCGGATGCCGAAGGGCAATTCCCCGAGGGCAGCGTCAACGCCCGTGTGGTTGAGCGTCTGCGAGCCATTGCCGAGATGATCAGCGAAGAAGACCTCAAGGAAGCGGAAAAGGAACTGGCGCAGCAGGCGTTGGCTGAGGCCAAGCCCACCTGATGCGTTCACTCATGTAGGCGCGAGCTTGCTCGCGAAGATCGACAACGATAACGCGTGTCTTCTGGATTAACGCGTTGTGCTTGAGACCTTCGCGAGCAAGCTCGCTCCTACAGAAAGCGTGTCATGATTTTGACTGGATTTTTCGGGGCCAACCGCCGTTGGTCCCTACAACCTTGGTTTGTACCGGTTTTCTTCTATTCTCAGCTCAAGGGACATCTACAGGAGTCATGGGATAGAGACAGCCTTGTATCTGGAGGCTGAACACCGGATCTACCGAGGGTCGCCGCCATGCCGCGCAGCCTTTGCCTCACCCGCCAGTGCCTGGGCCTGGTCACCCGAATTGAATGTTCCATTCGCCCTCTAGCGGGGGATACCGGGATGTGGACTTTGTTGTTTGCCGCTGGAATGACGGGCGAACAGCCCTCGACCATCAAGTCCCAAGGGCCCTTCCATGGGCCGTTCGTCGCGGAAAATATTCTTGAGTCCATCGTGCAAAGCCTGACCCTGCACGGCTACGAGCTGGCCGATGACCCGCAGATCTGGTGCATTCACCTGCAAGCCCACCTGCGACAGCTTAATGGTGGGCGGCCCCAGGCCCTGCACCTGTAGACCTGGCGGGCTATTTGGTCTCGGGCTTGTCCAGCTTGACTTCAAAGCCGTACTGCACCGTGTTCAATGCCGTACGCTGGTAGGTTTCAAACTCGGTCGGCTGGCCATAAAAGTAATGCACATCAAACAGTGCGGTGCCGTATTCCTGGGCGCGATGGCTGACGCCGAGGATTTCCTTCAAGTAGTTGCCACTGGCGTCCTTGGCAAAGAACCGCCAGCTATCGGATGGGAAAAGCGCCTGGTCGACAATCAGCGCGTTGTCCTGGACCGACAGGCCCTTGGGCAATTGTGCAGTGCTGACGGTGCTTTTTTCGATGCTGGCCAGGAACAGCGGGATTGATCCCACGGCAAACCCTGGGTTTTCCGGGAATAAATTCAGGTCGTAGGTGATCGTGCCGCGCCATGGGTCGACTTCAAAGGCCTCGGTGGGCAACTCGATGGGCTCGCCGCGCTTGCCTTCATCGTTTGCCGTAAAGAACGTCAGTGGTGCATCGCTGCTGGTGCGGGTCGAGCCGATCAGGTCGTCATTGAACGTGAAAGGATGGTCAAAGGCGATGTGGGCGGCGCTGGCGTCCTCCACTGACTGGCTGATGCTGATGCTGCTTTTCAACTGGTCTTCGGAGAGGCTGGCGCTTTGGAGCCAGTCTGCGGCCTGGTCGTCATACACCGTGACCGGCATGGGCAGGGCCTGCACGGTTTTTTCCAGGCTGTTTTTGTCGAAGCGCCGTATCGGCAGCTCAAGGTCCTTGCGGGTGACGGTCGCTTCGGAAAAGTCCAGCACGTTGACCTGCAGGTTATCGATCTGCCCATTGAAGTAGACCTTGGCGTAGTGGCTGGCCTGCTTTTGTTCAAAGGCTTTCTGCTCGTCTCCCAACTGCCTCTCAAAGTCGTCGGACCAGGTTTTCTGCTTGCGCATCTGCGAAAGTTGCTGCTCGTAGAACGCCACCTGGGCGGCGCTTTCGTTGATTGAGCCGGAGCGGGAAAGAAACTGCCCCGTAGTGTCCCGGGCCTGGACCAGCAGTGGGTTGGGCGATTCATCCGCCACTTGCGGCGCCAGGGGCGCGGTGTTGGTCAGTTCGATCTCGGCGTAGTTGTTTTCCAGGGCCAGGAGGGTCAGGGTGATGTTTTCCTCGCTGCGTTTCTGGCCCACGTCTTTGCGAGTCAGGTCGAAGGTCAGGACTTTACGCGGTGCGATGACCTCTACCTGGCCCTTGAGCGTGACGGGTTGGGGTTGGCTCTTGTTGTCCGTCTCGATGCCTTCGATGAACGGATAGGTGACGGTCAGGTCGTCCGGGTTGGTCAGGTTGGAACTGCTGGGGCTCAACTGGATACCGGGGTCGGTTTCCGACCATTCCGGCTGGAACGGGATGATCTTGTTGTTGCTCAAGGTTACCGATTGCCATTCCAGGCCGTGGGGGAAAGGGAATTGGTCCGGCATATTGAAACTGAACGGGAACACCGGTTGCAGGTCGGTCAGGTAGTCCGAGTGCGAGTTCTTGCGCAGGACGAATAGCCCGTTGATGTAGGTATCCACCAGTGCTTGTGGCGTCGGGTAGTGCGCAAGCGCGGCCAGGGTGTTTTCACCGTACTCGGTCTCGACAGGCTTGGTGTCGAGCTTGATGCGCGCACGCTCCAGCAACAGCAACGAGCCGCCCAGTTCGGCTACGGCTTCCTTGAGGCGGGGATCCTGGATCGTGTCCAGGGATTGCTCGAACTGGGCGGTTTTTTCTTCGAGACTGGCTTGCTTGTGCTCGTCGCTGGGGGAGCAGCCGCCGGCCGCCAGCAACGCCACACACAGGCCAAGACTGGCCAAGGGAGATCGCACATCCATTATTTGAGATTCCTGTCCGGCAGCATCGAGCCACGTTGATGAGGCCGACACTAGCAGAAAAATTGTCTTACAGAAGCGCTACAGGTCAGTTTTCCGGGTGGTTATGGCGCAATGTGCGTGGCTGATATACTCGCCGCCATTTCTAGCCAAGCTGTGTGAGATTCCATGGAACGCTTTATCGAAAATGCAATGTACGCCTCCCGCTGGCTACTGGCGCCGATCTATTTCGGCTTGTCCCTCGGGCTGCTGGCGTTGGCGCTGAAATTCTTCCAGGAAGTGATCCACCTGCTGCCCAACGTCTTTGCGATGGCCGAGTCGGAGCTGATCCTGGTGCTGCTGTCGTTGATCGACATGGCCCTGGTGGGGGGGCTGCTGGTGATGGTGATGATTTCCGGCTACGAGAACTTCGTCTCGCAACTGGATATTGATGACAACAAGGAAAAGCTCAACTGGCTGGGCACCATGGACTCTTCGTCGCTGAAGATGAAAGTGGCGGCGTCCATCGTGGCGATTTCCTCGATCCACCTGCTGCGCATCTTCATGGATGCCAAGAACGTCGATCCCCAGCACCTGATGTGGTACGTGATCATTCACATGACCTTCGTGATCTCGGCGTTTGCCATGGGTTACCTGGATAAAGTCACCAAGCATTGATCCGTGCCTGGTGCCTTCGGGCCTGGGATTTTGGGCTCATCAAGCGTAGGGCGAGTGTGCTAGTCTGCTCGCCCTTTTAGTTTGGATGACACGCAGAAACTGCGCTTTTGCAGGCCTTTGCGGTTGTCCTACAGCGGAGCCTTTCCATGTCCGAAGTCAATCTGTCCACCGACGAAACCCGCGTCAGCTACGGCATTGGCCGCCAGCTGGGCGACCAACTGCGCGACAACCCGCCACCGGGCGTGAACCTGGACGCGATCCTGACCGGCCTGACCGACGCGTTCGGCGGCAAGCCAAGCCGTGTTGACCAGGAACAAATGGCTGCCAGCTTCAAAGTGATCCGCGACATCATGCAAGCCGAAGCAGCAGCCAAGGCTGAAGCAGCAGCTGGCGCTGGCCTGGCGTTCCTGGCTGAAAACGCCAAGCGTGATGGCATCACCACCCTGGCTTCCGGCCTGCAGTTTGAAGTGCTGACAGCCGGTGACGGCGCCAAGCCGACCCGTGAAGACCAGGTGCGTACCCACTACCATGGCACCCTGATCGACGGCACTGTGTTCGACAGCTCCTACGAGCGTGGCCAGCCGGCAGAATTCCCGGTCGGCGGCGTGATCGCTGGCTGGACCGAAGCCCTGCAACTGATGAATGCCGGCAGCAAATGGCGCCTGTACGTGCCGAGCGAACTGGCCTACGGCGCACAAGGCGTTGGCAGCATTCCGCCGCACAGCGTTCTGGTTTTTGACGTCGAGCTGCTCGACGTTCTGTAAGACCTTCTGCTGAATTACCTGTAGGAGCGAGCTTGCTCGCGAAGGGCGTCAACGATAACGCGTAGTTCCTGGATTAACGCGGTGCCTTTGATACCTTCGCGAGCAAGCTCGCTCCTACAGTGTTTTGCAGGGTGGCTCATGGGTGAAATTTGCCATGCAGCTCCGTCACCGGGCGCAATGCTCGGGCATAGCAGAACAGAAACAGGTTCCTTACCACCTCTTTCAACACCCCAGGCTCACTGGAGCTCAGGCCGTTGACGTCCAGGTCGCCCTGGTCCTGTAGTTCACTCAGCGCTTCTTCTTCCAGCACGGCACACACTTCCCCGGTTTCCCGATGAAGGATCCGCAGGTAAGGGTGCGGACGGTCCAGCCAGGCATCAATCAAATAAGTCATGGGTCGCATCTCCTTGAAAAGGTTTCAATGAGAATAATTCTTATTCAAGGAATAGCAAGTCCCTATTGGTAATTTCCTGGTTTTTCTGTGTGGGCATTGTGCAGGGTCAAAAGGGCTGGCCTTTTGCTATTGGGGAGGGCGATGCGGGGAGGGTGAGGCACCATCCCGCGCGAGGCACGGGATGGAGGCAGGCAGGTCAGACCTTGCGGACGAACTCAGACTTGAGTTTCATCGGGCCGATACCGTCGATCTTGCAGTCGATATCGTGGTCGCCATCGCACAGGCGGATGTTCTTGACCTTGGTACCGACCTTGACCACCAGCGAGGTGCCCTTGACCTTGAGGTCCTTGATCACGGTGATGGTGTCGCCGTCTTGCAGGACGTTACCGACGGAGTCTTTCTTCACGGTTTCATCGCTGGCTGCCTCGGCTTCACCACCGACGGACCACTCATGGGCGCATTCCGGGCAGATCAGCTGGGCGCCGTCTTCGTAGGTGTATTCGGAATTGCATTTTGGGCAGGGTGGCAACGTGCTCACTAAGGCTCCTTGAAAGTCAGGATGGCTAAAAGTCGCACATTATATAGGGTTTTAGCGCAAAGGGATCAACGCTGTAGGAGCGAGCTTGCTCGCGAAGCACTCAAGAACACCGCGTAAAGCCAGAATCAGCGCGTTATCGTTGACGTTTTTCGCGAGCAAGCTCGCTCCTACAGTTGGCGCAATCAGTGAGTACGGGCTACCGCAAACTCACTCAGCTCCACCAGGGCATCCCGGTATTCGCTGGCTGGAAGGGCTTCCAGGCATTTGATGGCGCGAGCGACGTAGTCGCGGGCCAGTTGTGCGGTGTAGTCGAGCGAGCCAGAGGCCTCCACGGCTGCGCGGATGCTTTCCAGGTCTTCGATGCCACCTTTCTGGATCGCCTTGCGCACCAGGGCTGCCTGTTCCGGCGTGCCTTCGCGCATGGTGTAGATCAGCGGCAGGGTCGGCTTGCCTTCGGCCAGGTCGTCACCGACGTTCTTGCCCAGGGTTTCGGCGTCGCCGCGATAATCGAGCAGGTCATCCACCAGTTGGAAGGCCACGCCCAGGTGATCGCCAAAGGTGCGCAAGGCTTCGGCCTGCTCGGCGGTCGCCTCGCACAGAGCGGCTGCGCTGTGGGTCGAGGCTTCGAAGAGCATTGCGGTCTTGCCGCGAATCACTTCCATGTAGGTTTCTTCGGTGGTGCTCGCGTCCCGCACCTTGGACAGCTGCAGCACTTCGCCTTCAGCGATGATGCGCGTGGCCTGGGACAGGATCTTCATCACGGGCATCGAGCCCAGCTCGACCATCATTTCGAACGAGCGCGAATACAGGAAGTCGCCCACCAGCACGCTGGGTGCGTTGCCCCACATGGCGTTGGCGGTCTCGCGACCACGGCGCATACCGGACATGTCGACCACGTCGTCGTGCAGCAGGGTGGCGGTGTGCAGGAACTCGATAGTGGCGGCCAGCAGGCGCAGGTCATCGCCTTCACGACCCAGGGCCTTGCCACACAGCAACACTAATAAAGGACGCAGGCGTTTGCCGCCGGCCGAAGTAATATAGTCGCCAATTTTGGAGACCAGCGGCACTTTAGAAGTCAGCTGCTTCTTGATGATGCCGTCGACGGCGCTAAAATCGTCCGCCACCGCGCGGTAGAAAGCTTGGGGTTGCATCAGCGACAGTCGCTCCAGAAGGGTTGCGCGGCATGCTAGGACCCGCGCCCCCGGGTGTCAAGGCGCGATGGATGGCTACTTGCAAGCCTTCCACAGCTTGCGTACAATCGCGCACCCTGAACTTCCTGGGCAGCACCTGCCTTACGCAATTGCATTCGGGACGTCCATCCCATGCAGCCATGCCAGCCAATACCTCTTCTTATAAAGCGCTGGGTGAGCAGGATTATCGGAGAAATACCATGTCGTACGCAGTAATTGTTACTGGTGGCAAGCAATACAAGGTCGCCCCAGGTGAATACCTGAAGATCGAAAAACTGGAAATCGCTACCGGCGAATCCGTTACTTTTGATCGCGTTCTGTTGGTCGCCAATGGCGATGACGTGAACATCGGCGCTCCAGTTGTTGCTGGCGCTACCGTTGTGGCTGAAGTGATCTCCCAAGGTCGTCACGATAAAGTCCGCATCATCAAGTTCCGTCGTCGTAAGCACCACATGAAGCGTATGGGCCACCGCCAGTGGTACACCGAGATCAAAATCACCGGTATTCAGGCTTAATTTCAGCCTAATTCCTCACTAGGAGAATTGACTCATGGCACACAAAAAAGCTGGTGGTAGTACCCGTAACGGTCGCGACTCAGAAGCCAAACGCCTTGGCGTTAAGATGTATGGCGGCCAGAAAATCATTCCGGGCAACATCATCGTGCGTCAGCGCGGCACCCAATTCCACGCCGGTTACGGTGTAGGCATGGGTAAAGATCACACCCTCTTCGCGAAAATCGAAGGCGTGATCAAGTTTGAAGTAAAAGGCGCGTTCAACCGCCGTTACGTGAGCGTTGTCTCGGCTTAATTGCGAGCTCGCTGGAAAAGCCCTGTCTTGCGACGGGGCTTTTTCGTTTGTGGGGTGAGTCTCTTGCAAAGCTGTTTGTGGTGGGCGAAGGCAGCGGGATTTGCAGTCGTCGATTGAGGTCGCTGCGCTCATTTTTGCAAGAGTCTTATGTCTTGGTTTCTTAAGCTCGTCCGTGCGGCGAGAGGCGTTTTGTTATGAAGTTCGTTGATGAAGTTTCTATCCGAGTAAAAGCAGGCGACGGCGGTAACGGTTGCATGAGTTTCCGTCGCGAAAAGTTCATTGAAAACGGTGGCCCGAACGGCGGCGACGGTGGTGATGGCGGTTCCATCTATATGATGGCCGACGAAAACCTCAATACCCTGGTGGACTACCGTTACACCCGGCACTTCGATGCCGAGCGTGGCTCCAACGGCGGCAGCACCGACTGCACCGGTAAAAAAGGTGAGGACATGGTGCTGCGCGTACCGGTCGGCACCACGATCATCGACTCCGCGACCCAGGAAGTGATCGGCGACCTGACCAAGGCCGGCCAGAAGCTGATGGTTGTGCAGGGTGGCTGGCACGGTCTGGGTAACACCCGATTCAAGTCCAGTACCAACCGTGCGCCACGCCAGACTACGCCGGGCAAGCCGGGTGAGCAGCGTGACCTGAAGCTGGAAATGAAAGTGCTGGCGGACGTTGGCCTGCTGGGCCTGCCAAACGCCGGCAAAAGTACCTTCATTCGCTCGGTGTCTGCGGCCAAGCCGAAAGTGGCTGATTATCCGTTCACCACCCTGGTGCCGAACCTGGGTGTGGTCAGTGTCGACCGCTGGAAGAGTTTCGTGGTCGCGGATATTCCGGGCCTGATCGAAGGTGCTTCCGATGGCGCTGGCCTGGGGATTCGCTTCCTCAAGCACTTGTCCCGTACCCGTCTGTTGCTGCACCTCGTCGATATGGCGCCGCTGGATGAAACCAGTGCCCCGGACGCTGCCGAAGTGATCGTCAACGAGCTGGCCAAGTTCAGCCCGTCCCTGGCTGAGCGTGACCGTTGGCTGGTGCTGAACAAGTGCGACCAGATCCTCGAAGAGGAGCACGAAGAGCGGGTCAAGGAAATCGTTGACCGCCTGCAGTGGGAAGGTCCGGTCTACGTGATCTCGGCCATTGCCAAAGAAGGCACGGAGCGTCTGACCCGTGACATCATGCGCTACCTGGAAGATCGTGCAGATCGCCTGGCTGCCGACCCGGTCTACAAGGCCGAACTGGCGGATCTTGACCAGCGCATCGAAGACGAGGCGCGCGCGCAATTGCAGGCGCTGGATGACCAGCGTGCCCTGCGTCGCAGTGGCGTCAAGTCGGTCCATGACATCGGTGACGATGATTGGGACGAGGAAGACGTGGATGATGAAGATGGTCCGGAAATCATTTACGTGCGTGACTGATCCGTTGCGATAAACTTAAGCGCCGCTCAATCGAGCGGCGTTTTAGTATCTGGAAATCGGTAGTCACGAATAACGTTATGGGCGGCGCTGGGTCGCGCGGCCCTCAATCTAAGGTTGAAGATGATGCGGAGCAAAGTGACGGGTGCGCAACGCTGGGTCGTGAAGATCGGTAGTGCGTTGCTGACGGCGGATGGCAAGGGGCTGGATCGTGCGGCCATGAGCGTCTGGGTTGAGCAGATGGTGGCCTTGCATGAGGCAGGTGTCGAGTTGGTGCTGGTGTCGTCCGGGGCGGTTGCCGCCGGGATGAGCCGCCTCGGCTGGACCGCGCGACCCAGCGCGATGCATGAATTGCAGGCTGCAGCGGCGATTGGCCAGATGGGGTTGGTGCAGGCTTGGGAATCCAGCTTCGCCGAGCATGGTCGCCATACTGCGCAGATTCTGCTGACCCATGATGACCTGTCTGACCGCAAGCGCTACCTTAACGCCCGCAGCACCTTGCGTGCCCTGGTCGAGCTCAAGGTGATCCCGGTGATCAATGAGAACGACACTGTGGTGACCGACGAAATCCGTTTTGGCGACAACGACACCCTGGCCGCGCTGGTGGCCAACCTGGTGGAAGCGGACCTGCTGGTGATTCTCACGGATCGCGATGGCATGTTCGATGCCGATCCGCGCAACAACCCAGATGCCCAACTGATTTACGAGGCGCGGGCCGATGATCCGGCGCTCGATGCGGTGGCGGGCAGTGTCGGCGGTGCGCTGGGGCGTGGTGGCATGCAGACCAAGCTGCGCGCGGCGCGCCTGGCGGCCCGTTCCGGTGCGCATACGATCATTGTCGGTGGGCGCATTGAGCGCGTGCTGGATCGCCTCAAGGCGGGCGAGCGCATCGGTACGCTGCTGTCGCCTGAGCGCGGCATGTTGGCGGCGCGCAAACAGTGGCTGGCTGGCCATTTGCAGACGCGCGGCACCTTGGTGCTGGATGCGGGGGCTGTTTCGGCGTTGTCCCAGGGCAACAAGAGCTTACTGCCGGTGGGGGTCAAGCTGGTCCAGGGCAGTTTCCGTCGGGGTGAAATGGTGGTGTGCGTGGCGCCGGATGGTCGTGAGATTGCCCGTGGCCTGGCCAACTACAGCGCCCTGGAGGCGCAGAAAATCATTGGGCAGTCGTCTGAGTCGATTGTCGGTCTGTTGGGATACATGGCTGAGCCAGAGCTGGTTCACCGCGATAACCTGATTCTGGTCTAAAGGGAGCATATCGATGCGTGTAATGAAGGGGTTGCTCGGCCTGCTGATGGCGGTGCCGTTGCTGGCTTCGGCTGAAGAGATTGGTCAGGTGTCGACCGTGTTCAAGTTTGTCGGCCCGAATGATCGGATCGTGGTCGAAGCCTTTGATGATCCCAAGGTGGATGGCGTGACCTGCTACCTGTCCCGGGCCAAGACGGGCGGGGTGAAAGGTGGTCTGGGTCTGGCCGAAGACCGCGCCGAGGCATCGATTGCCTGTCGCCAGGTGGGGCCAATCCGCTTCAAGGGTGAGCTCAAGGATGGCGATGAGGTGTTCAAGGAGCGCACATCGCTGGTGTTCAAGACTATGCAAGTGGTGCGTTTCCTCGACAAGAAGCGCAATACCCTGGTGTACCTGGTCTACAGCGACCGCCTGATCGAAGGCAGTCCGCAGAATGCGGTGACGGCAATTCCGATCCTGCCGTGGCCTGGCGCGCAGTAAGCCTGGTGGTGCAGTGTTGCTTTATGTGGGAGCTGGCAAGCCAGCTCCCACATTTTTTGGGGCGTGGCATAAATCGTAGGCAATAAAAAACCGACCCTGGGGTCGGTTTTTTAACAAGCTTATCGCTTAGGCTGCAACAGCAAGGTTCAGAGCCTTGATGTGGCCATTCAGACGACCTTTATGGCGAGCAGCTTTGTTCTTGTGGATGATGCCTTTATCGGCCATGCGGTCGATAACTGGCACGGCCAGAACGTAAGCAGCTTGAGCTTTAGCAGCGTCTTTTGCGTCGATGGCCTTAACTACATTCTTGATGTAGGTACGAACCATGGAACGCAGGCTGGCGTTGTGGCTGCGACGCTTCTCAGCCTGTTTTGCACGTTTTTTGGCGGAAGGTGTGTTGGCCACCGTCGAGCTCCTCGAAAGACTTTTTAGGAAATAGCAAACAAAATAGGCCGCGAATCATGCCGATGAGTTGAAGTCTTGTCAAGGGCGGCTGATGCGAACTGCTGAGTGGTCGATCTGAAGAGGCGGGTGATTTATTTCCGGCGCTTGACCTGTAAACTCGCGAGCTTTGGCTCTGTGCTGTTGCAGGCGCGTAGTATCGCATAAGTAGGCGCTTTGTTCGCCTGCTCTTTATCTATAGGCAAAAACTCTTTCAATGAATCTGCTCAAGTCGTTGGCCGCTGTCAGCTCTATCACGATGATTTCCCGGGTTCTGGGGTTTGTGCGTGACACCCTCATCGCGCGTATTTTTGGCGCGAGCATGGCCACGGATGCCTTCTTTATCGCGTTTAAGCTGCCCAACCTGCTACGGCGGATCTTCGCCGAGGGTGCGTTTTCCCAGGCATTTGTGCCGATTCTGGCGGAGTACAAGACCCAGCAAGGCGAAGAGGCCACCCGCACATTCATTGCCTATGTCTCGGGTCTTTTGACGCTGGTGCTGATGTTGGTGACCATCGCCGGGATGCTCGCCGCGCCCTGGATTATCTGGGCCACGGCACCCGGGTTTGCCAACACCCCGGAAAAGTTCGCCCTGACCAGTGATCTGCTGCGGGTGACCTTTCCTTATATATTGCTGATTTCCCTGTCGTCCCTGGCCGGCGCGATCCTCAATACCTGGAACCGTTTCTCGGTGCCGGCGTTTGTGCCGACCCTGCTTAACGTCAGCATGATCATCTTTGCCCTGTTCCTCACGCCATATTTCGATCCGCCGGTCATGGCGCTCGGCTGGGCAGTGCTGGCCGGCGGCCTGGCGCAACTGTTGTACCAACTGCCGCACCTGAAAAAGATCGGCATGCTCGTGTTGCCGCGCCTCAATCTCAAGGATACCGGCGTGTGGCGCGTGATGAAAAACATGCTGCCGGCGATTCTCGGGGTGTCGGTCAGCCAGATCTCCCTGATCATCAACACCGCGTTTGCTTCGCTGCTGGTCTCTGGCTCCGTGTCGTGGATGTATTACGCCGACCGCCTGATGGAATTGCCCTCCGGCGTGCTGGGCGTGGCGTTGGGCACCATTTTGCTGCCGACCCTGGCGCGTACCTATGCCAGCAAGGATCGCCATGAATACTCGCGCATTCTCGACTGGGGCCTGCGCCTGTGCTTTGTGTTGGTGCTGCCATGCGCCCTGGCCCTGGGGATCCTGGCCGAGCCGCTGACCGTTTCGTTGTTCCAGTACGGCCAGTTCAGCGTCTTCGACGCCTTGATGACCCAGCGTGCGCTGATCGCTTATTCGGTGGGCCTGCTGGGGATTATTGTGATCAAGGTGTTGGCGCCGGGTTTTTACGCCCAGCAAAACATCCGGACTCCAGTGAAAATCGCGATTTTCACCCTGGTGGTCACCCAACTGTTCAACCTGATATTTATCGGGCCGCTGGCTCACGCGGGCCTGGCCTTGGCGATCAGCGCCGGCGCCTGCATCAACGCCGGCCTGCTGTTTTATCAACTGCGCAAACAAAAAATGTACCAGCCGCAACCGGGCTGGGGCGTGTTTGCCCTCAAGTTGCTGTTGGCCGTGGCCGTGATGTCGGCGGTATTGCTGGGGCTGATGCACTGGATGCCCGCGTGGGACGAAGGGCAGATGCTGGAGCGATTCCTGCGCCTGGGCCTGCTGGTCGTGGCCGGGGTGATCGCCTACTTTGGCATGTTATTGCTGCTGGGCTTCCGTCTGCGGGATTTCAATCGCAAGGCGCTGAATTGATCGCAATCAACAATAAGCTGGCTGTTTTTTCGATTCGAATCACTTGGCCTGTGCTGTTGCCTGTCGTCCGGGGCCGGGTGTGGTTATAATCGACCACTTTATGAGCAAGAAGCGCGTTATGCAGCTGGTTCGAGGTCTCCACAACCTGCGCCCCGAGCATCGGGGCTGCGTCGCCACTATTGGCAACTTTGACGGTGTTCACCGTGGCCACCAGGCTATCCTGGCGCGGCTGCGCGAGCGTGCAGTCGAGTTGGGCGTGCCCAGCTGCGTGGTGATTTTCGAGCCGCAGCCCCGTGAGTTCTTCACTCCCGAGACGGCCCCGGCCCGTTTGGCCCGCCTGCGGGACAAACTGCAGTTGCTGGCCGAAGAAGGCGTGGACCGGGTTCTGTGCCTGGCCTTCAACCAGCGTTTGCGCAGTCTCAGCGCCACCGAGTTCGTCGACCGTATCCTTGTCGATGGCTTGGGTGTGCAGCATTTGGAGGTCGGTGACGACTTCCGCTTCGGTTGCGACCGGGTAGGGGATTTCGATTTCCTGCAACAAGCCGGCGTAACCCAGGGTTTTACCGTCGAAGCCGCGCAAACCGTTGAACTGGACGGTCTGCGCGTGAGCAGCACCCAGGTGCGAAATGCCCTGGCTGCTGCCGACTTCGCTTTGGCCGAGCGTTTGCTCGGTCGCCCGTTCCGGATTGCCGGGCGGGTCTTGCACGGCCAGAAGCTGGCGCGCCAACTGGGCACGCCAACCGCCAACGTGCAACTCAAGCGCCGTCGCGTGCCACTGACCGGGGTCTACCTGGTGAGTGTCGAGATCGACGGCCAGCCGTGGCCCGGAGTCGCCAATATAGGTGTCAGGCCTACGGTTGCAGGTGATGGCAAGGCCCACCTGGAAGTTCACCTTTTGGATTTTGCCGGGGATTTGTATGACCGGCGTTTGACGGTGGTTTTCCACCAAAAGCTGCGTGAAGAGCAGCGATTCGCCTCCCTTGAGGCGTTGAAAACGGCGATCAATGCGGATGTCGCCGCCGCCCGTGCACTAGCCGCACCTAGCGCCCATCGCTAATGAAGAGCCTTAAATGACCGACTATAAAGCCACGCTAAACCTTCCGGACACCGCCTTCCCAATGAAGGCCGGCCTGCCACAGCGCGAACCGCAGATCCTGCAGCGCTGGGACAGTATTGGCCTGTACGGAAAGTTGCGCGAGATTGGCAAGGATCGTCCGAAATTCGTCCTGCACGACGGCCCTCCTTATGCCAACGGCACGATTCACATCGGTCATGCGCTGAACAAGATTCTCAAGGACATGATCATCCGCTCGAAAACCCTTTCGGGCTTCGACGCGCCTTATGTCCCGGGTTGGGACTGCCACGGCCTGCCGATCGAACACAAGGTCGAAGTGACCCACGGCAAGAACCTGGGTGCCGACAAGACCCGCGAGCTGTGCCGTGCCTACGCCACCGAGCAGATCGAAGGGCAGAAGTCCGAATTCATCCGCCTGGGTGTGTTGGGCGACTGGGACAACCCGTACAAGACCATGAATTTCAAGAACGAGGCCGGTGAAATCCGTGCCTTGGCCGAAATCGTCAAGGGCGGCTTCGTGTTCAAGGGCCTCAAGCCCGTGAACTGGTGCTTTGACTGCGGCTCGGCCCTGGCCGAAGCGGAAGTCGAGTACGAAGACAAGAAGTCCTCGACCATCGACGTCGCGTTCCCGATCGCCGACGACGCCAAGCTGGCCCAGGCGTTCGGCCTGGCGAGCCTGGCCAAGCCAGCTGCCATCGTGATCTGGACCACCACCCCGTGGACCATTCCGGCCAACCAGGCGCTGAACGTGCACCCGGAATTCACCTACGCCCTGGTGGACGTTGGTGATCGCCTGCTGGTGCTGGCCGAGGAAATGGTCGAGGCCTGTCTGGCCCGTTACGAGCTGCAGGGTTCGGTGATCGCTACCGCCACCGGCTCCGCGCTGGAACTGATCAACTTCCGTCACCCGTTCTATGACCGCCTGTCGCCGGTGTACCTGGCCGACTATGTCGAGCTGGGTTCGGGTACCGGTGTGGTTCACTCCGCGCCGGCCTACGGTGTGGACGACTTCGTGACCTGCAAAGCCTATGGCATGGTCAACGATGACATCCTCAACCCGGTGCAGAGCAATGGCGTGTACGCGCCTTCGCTGGAGTTCTTCGGCGGCCAGTTCATCTTCAAGGCCAACCAGCCGATCATCGACAAATTGACGGAAGTCGGTGCGCTGCTGCACACCGAAACCATCAAGCACAGCTACATGCACTGCTGGCGCCACAAGACCCCGCTGATCTACCGCGCCACCGCGCAGTGGTTCATCGGCATGGACAAAGAGCCGGTTGCCGGCGAAACCCTGCGCAAGCGTGCGATCAAGGCCATCGAAGACACCCAGTTCGTCCCGGCCTGGGGCCAGGCGCGCCTGCACTCGATGATCGCCAACCGTCCGGACTGGTGCATCTCCCGCCAGCGCAACTGGGGCGTGCCGATCCCGTTCTTCCTGAACAAGGAAAGCGGCGAACTGCACCCACGTACCGTCGAGTTGATGGAAGTGGTGGCCCAGCGTGTTGAACAGGAAGGCATCGAAGCCTGGTTCAAGCTGGATGCCGCTGAGCTGCTGGGCGACGAAGCGCCGCTGTACGACAAGATCAGCGACACCCTCGATGTGTGGTTCGACTCCGGTACCACCCACTGGCACGTACTGCGCGGCTCGCACCCGATGGGTCACGAGACCGGCCCGCGTGCCGACCTGTACCTGGAAGGTTCGGACCAGCACCGTGGCTGGTTCCACTCGTCCCTGCTGACCGGCTGCGCCATCGACGATCACGCCCCGTACCGCGAACTGCTGACCCACGGCTTCACCGTCGACGAGAACGGCCGCAAGATGTCCAAGTCCCTGGGCAACGTGATCGCGCCGCAGAAGGTCAATGACACCCTGGGCGCCGATATCATGCGCCTGTGGGTGGCTTCGACCGACTACTCGGGCGAGATGGCCGTTTCGGAGCAGATCCTGCAGCGTAGCGCCGATGCCTACCGTCGTATCCGCAATACCGCGCGCTTCATGCTGTCGAACCTGACCGGTTTCAACCCGGCCACCGACATCCTGCCGGCCGAGGAAATGCTCGCCCTGGACCGTTGGGCCGTGGACCGTACCCTGTTGCTGCAGCGCGAGTTGCAGGAACACTACGGCGAATACCGTTTCTGGAACGTCTACTCGAAGATCCACAACTTCTGCGTGCAGGAGTTGGGTGGCTTCTACCTCGACATCATCAAGGATCGCCAGTACACCACCGGCGCCGACAGCAAGGCACGCCGTTCGGCGCAGACCGCGCTGTACCACATCACCGAAGCGCTGGTGCGCTGGATCGCCCCGATCCTGGCCTTCACCGCCGACGAACTGTGGGAATACCTGCCGGGCGAGCGGAACGAGTCCGTGATGCTCAATACCTGGTACGAAGGCCTGACCGAATTGCCGGCTGACTTCGAACTAGGCCGTGAGTACTGGGAAGGCGTGATGGCCGTCAAGGTCGCGGTGAACAAGGAGCTGGAAGTCCAGCGTGCGGCCAAGGCCGTGGGTGGCAACCTGCAAGCCGAAGTCACGCTGTTTGCCGAGGAGGGCCTGAGCGCCGACCTGGGCAAGTTGAGCAACGAACTGCGCTTCGTGCTGATTACTTCCACAGCCAGTCTGGCGCCATTCGCCCAGGCCCCGGCTGATGCGGTCGCTACCGAAGTGCCGGGCCTCAAGCTCAAGGTGGTCAAGTCGGCCTTCGCCAAGTGCGCCCGTTGCTGGCACTGCCGTGAAGATGTCGGCGTGAACCCTGAGCATCCGGAAGTCTGCGGTCGTTGCGTCGACAACATCAGCGGTGCTGGCGAGGTTCGCCACTATGCCTAAGTCCAGCCGTTTCGGACGTCTGGGCTGGCTCGTCCTGAGCTTGCTGGTCCTGGTCATCGACCAGGTCAGCAAGGCTCACTTCGAGGGCACCCTGGAAATGTTCCAGCAGATCGTGGTGATTCCTGACTACTTCAGCTGGACCCTGGCCTACAACACCGGCGCTGCATTCAGCTTCCTGGCTGACAGCGGTGGTTGGCAGCGTTGGCTGTTCGCCCTGATCGCGGTGGTGGTCAGTGCGGTGCTGGTGGTCTGGCTCAAGCGCCTGGGCCGCAATGACACCTGGCTGGCTATCGCCCTGGCGTTGGTGCTGGGCGGTGCCTTGGGCAACCTGTACGACCGCATCGCCCTGGGCCATGTGATCGACTTCATTCTGGTGCATTGGCAGAACCGCTATTATTTCCCTGCGTTCAACTTTGCCGATAGCGCCATCTGTGTTGGCGCTGTCATGCTGGCGCTGGATATGTTCAAGGGCAACAAACCCGGAGAGACCGTAAATGACTGAACAAGTATTGGCCGAACAACGCATTGGCCAGAACACGGAAGTCACCTTGCATTTTGCATTGCGCCTGGAGAACGGCGACACGGTCGACAGCACGTTCGACAAGGCCCCGGCGACCTTCAAGGTCGGCGACGGTAACCTGTTGCCGGGCTTCGAGGCTGCGTTGTTCGGTTTCAAGGCCGGCGACAAGCGCACCCTGCAGATCCTCCCGGAAAACGCCTTTGGCCAGCCCAACCCGCAAAACGTACAGATCATCCCGCGTTCGCAGTTCCAGGATATGGAACTGTCGGAAGGCTTGCTGGTGATCTTCAATGATGCGGCGAATACCGAGCTGCCCGGCGTGGTAAAAACCTTCGATGACACTCAAGTGACCATCGATTTCAACCACCCGCTAGCCGGCAAGACCTTGACCTTTGATGTTGAAATCTTCGACGTTAAAGCGCTCTAACTGACGATTCCGGCCTACTGTAGGAGCGAGCTTGCTCGCGAAGGTCTTCACCGATAATGCTGACATCCTGAATGATCGCGGTGTCTGTGAAATTTTCGCGAGCAAGCTCGCTCCTACATGGCAAGACACGAGGCACAGCATGCAAATCAAACTCGCCAACCCCCGTGGCTTCTGCGCTGGTGTGGACCGGGCGATCGAAATCGTCAATCGCGCCCTGGAAGTCTTCGGGCCGCCGATCTATGTGCGTCATGAAGTGGTCCACAACAAGTTCGTGGTCGAAGACCTGCGAGCTCGCGGCGCGATTTTTGTCGAAGAGCTGGATCAGGTACCAGATGACGTTATCGTCATTTTCAGCGCCCATGGTGTTTCCCAGGCTGTACGCACAGAAGCAGCAGGCCGGGGCCTGAAAGTGTTCGACGCGACTTGCCCGCTGGTGACCAAGGTGCATATCGAGGTGGCGCGCTACAGCCGCGACGGCCGTGAGTGCATCCTGATCGGCCACGCCGGCCACCCGGAAGTCGAAGGCACCATGGGCCAGTACGACGCCAGCAATGGCGGCGCGATCTACTTGGTGGAAGACGAAAAAGACGTCGCCGAGTTGCAAGTGCATAACCCTGAAAAGTTGGCATTCGTGACCCAGACCACCTTGTCTATGGATGACACCAGCCGTGTCATCGACGCCCTGCGTACCCGTTTCCCCGCCATTGGTGGGCCACGCAAGGACGACATCTGCTACGCCACGCAAAACCGCCAGGATGCCGTCAAGCAACTGGCCGACGAATGTGACGTGGTGCTGGTTGTGGGGAGCCCCAACAGCTCCAACTCCAATCGTCTGCGTGAACTGGCTGAACGCATGGCCACCCCGGCGTACCTGATTGATGGTGCCGAAGACTTGCAGCGCAGTTGGTTCGATGGTGTCGAGCGTATCGGTATCACGGCAGGCGCCTCGGCGCCGGAAGTCCTGGTGCGGGGCGTGATCCAGCAGTTGCAGGCGTGGGGCGCCACAGGTGCCGACGAGTTGGCAGGGCGTGAAGAAAACATCACTTTTTCCATGCCCAAGGAGCTGCGGGTTCGTTCGCTGCTCTGAGCCCCAGTTCATCGTACCCCCGGCACAAGGCCTGCTCGGTCTTGTCGCTGCGCAGGCTGATACGACCGGTGGGCGCCAGCACCACCTGATGCAGGCTCAACGGCTGGTCCGTTGAGCACACATGCACAGTGCCGGCGCGAAACCCTCCCGCAGCCAGCAGGGGTTCGCCCAACCCGCTGAAGCGAATCTGCGTGCGCACCGGGGTATTGCCGATGATGGGGATCCGTCCATTGTCCTGGCGCTCCAGCAATACCGGGTTGTCGTCGTCCAGATGGCCGCGCCCATTCATGTCCACCACCACCTTCCAGCCTCGGCTCCAGTCATCATCCCGTGCATGGATGATCACCGTTCGATTGCGTGCAATGGCCTGGGTGCGGGCGTAGCGCAGGCCGGACGCCAGGGTCTGCGCCGCGCTCAGTCGTGTTTGTGAGTCCAGCAGGCTCTTGAAACTGGGTACTGCCAGTTGTGCCAGGATGCCGCTGAAGATCAATCCGAACAGCAACTCGATCAATGTGAAACCGCGTTGTTTCATACCTCGTCCCTCCATGGACAGTTCATTGGGCTGTGGCTGTACTAGTTATAGCGGTGGTCTACGTCCGTGCAGTGATGGCCTTCCTGTCCAAAGTATTTCCCTTTATTCCTAGGGGCGGCGCGGCTGCGAGTGTGGCGCTAGTCTTGGGCAACACACGGCTATTTCGGCCGTTTCGATGACCCTCGACAAGGATGACGATGGCTATGCGCGCTTGCCCGGCAACGTCTTGTGCCCCCTCTGGTGCCACCCGGCAGGTCGGCATGAGCCTGATCGAAGTGCTGGTCTCGCTGCTGATTCTCGGCGTTGGCCTGCTTGGGGTCGGGCTGATCCAGTTGAATGTGCTCAAGTACACCGACAGCTCCAGGATGATCAGCCAGGCGAGTTTCATTGCCTATGACATGCTCGACCGGATCCGCGCCAATGCCGGTGCCGACTACGCCTGGGAGAGCGGCGATGTTGCGCTCACCACCACCGTGGCCGCGAGTGTCCGGGATCTGGATTTGCACGACTTCGAGGCCAATATCAGTCACTTTGCCGGCGATACCGCCAAAGGATCGATTGCGATCAATCAGCGTGAAGTCACCATCAGTATCAGTTGGGATGATTCGCGCGCAGCCAATGCTGGTAATACCCGTGAAACATTCACCCTGACCAGTCGTGTCGCGGTTGACCCGAGGCCTGCGCGATGAGGCGCTCCAGTACGGGGTTTGGGCTGGTCGAAGTATTGCTGGCGGCGAGCTTGGGGCTGATCGTGGTCCTGGCGGCCGTCCAGATAACATTGGCGGCGCAAAGCACCGCTGCCAGCCAGTACGCGTCGGCGTTATTGCAGGATGAGGGTCGATTTGTCCTGGGCAAGATGATCCAGGAGATTCGTCTGGCGGGGATGTTCGGTTGCCTGTCCCTGCCTTTGATTGCTCAGGCGCCTGCTGACTTTTCCAGGCCGGTCAGCGTGGTGGTCAATGGTGCCTCAACCAGCTTGACACTGGTTACCAGCGATGTCGGTAGCCAGGGCAGTCGGCCAGACTGGACGGTGCTCAGCAATTGTGTCGGCAGCGCCCAGGCCTATTCGGGGCTGCCACCCAAGCCAGGGGCCGGGCAGATCGCTTTTCCCGTACGCAAACTGACCTACAGCTTTGAGTCGGGGCAACTGAAACTAAGCACTCCGGCATCCCCCGCCAAGGCAGTGCTGGTGGATAACGTGGGGGCGTTCGAGTTGAGCTTCGGGGTGGCTAGCCAGCCTGGCTCCAGTGTCGTGACCCGGTATGACAGCGATCCCGATGATGACTTGCTGATCCGCAGTGTGCGTGTGGTGTTGACGCTCCGCGATCCGGCAGGCCGCGTGCGGGACCAGGTCTATAGCGCTGTCGCTGCCGTGCGTAATCGTCTTGAATAGCGCGCTCCGGATATCGGCCCCCAGACAGCGTGGCATGGTGCTGTTGATCAGCCTGGTGTTGCTGCTGTTGTTGATGGTTCTCGGGCTGTCATCGATGCAGGGCGCAACGTCGCAGGAACAGCTCGCTGGCAGCCTCCGGCATCGCAACCAATCGTTTCAGGCTGCCGAAAGCGGACTCAGGCGCGGTGAGTCGGCTGTGCAGGCGCAAGGATTCGGTTTGCCGCCCTGTCAGTCACTTGTCACCTGCGCACCGCCGAAAGAGGCGTATGTCATCAGCCGGCCGGGCGTCGATCCGGTCTCGGCCGTTACCTGGGTCGGCATGAAGGCGGGTATTTATGGCATTCAAAACCTGGGCGTCGGTATCGGATTGGCGCATTTGCCGCCCGACACCCCGGCGACTTTGTATCGGGTCACGGCAGTGGGAATCAGCGGCCAGTCGCGCAGCGTTCTGGAGAGCGTCTATGCACGGGTAGCCTCGGCTGATGACGCCGGTGAGCGATTTCGACGAATTCTATGGCGACAACTTCAGTAGGTGGACATCGCGATGAGCGGCAACTGCAAAGGATTCACCTTGATCGAATTACTGATCGCACTGGCGGTTATTGCCACATTGGCCGCGGTGATTTATCCGGGGTACACCGCCCATGTGAAAAAAGCCTATCGCACGGAAATTGTCGGGCTGCTCACGGAGCAAGCCCAGCATCTGGAGCGCTATTACGTGAGAAATGGCACTTTTATTGATGCAAGCGGCGTCAGCACCGGCAATGATCGCTATAGAATCACGGTGATTCTGAATCCCCAGGATTTCACGCTAACCGCGACGCCCTTTGCCGTCGCGATGCTGGGTGATCCTTGTGGTGAGTTCAGTTTGACCAGCACTGGCGCACGGGCTAATCCCGGCGCTGTGCCCGGCACGACGCGTCAGGAATGCTGGGGGCGCTGAGGCTGGTGGGCACTCCTTTCTTTTTATGGGCTGAATGGAACAATGACCAAGCAACAGCAAGTCGTGGTTGTGGGTGGTGGTGTTATCGGGCTGTTGACGGCGTTCAACCTGGCAACTCAAGGGCGGGCGGTGGTCGTTCTGGACCGTTCGTCGTTTGGGCAGGAGTCCTCCTGGGCCGGTGGCGGGATTGTTTCGCCGTTATATCCATGGCGCTACAGCCCGGCAGTCACGGCGCTGGCGCACTGGTCCCAGGATTTCTACCCACAGTTGGCCCAGCGTCTGTTTGCGGCCACGGGTGTGGACCCTGAGGTTCATACCACGGGCCTGTATTGGCTGGATCTGGACGATGAAGCCGATGCCCTGGCCTGGGCCGTTCAGGAAGGCCGGCCATTGAGCAAGGTGGATGTTTCGGCCGCCCGTGACGCGGTGCCGGTGCTGGGTGCTGGGTTTGCACAGGCTATCTATATGGCGGACGTGGCCAACGTGCGCAATCCGCGCCTGGTCAAATCCCTCAAGGCTGCGTTGTTGGCGTTGCCCGGCGTAACCCTGCATGAGCATTGCGCGGTACAGGGCTTTATCCAGGAGGGCGGCAGCATCGTCGGGGTCAATACGGCGCAGGGTGAGGTGCGGGGCGACGAGGTCGTTCTCGCGGCCGGTGCCTGGAGTGGCGAGTTGCTTGGCAGCCTGGGTCTGACGTTGCCGGTGGAGCCGGTCAAGGGCCAGATGATTTTGTACAAGTGTGCTGCGGACTTTCTGTCCTGCATGGTTCTGGCGAAGGGGCGCTATGCGATCCCGCGTCGGGATGGGCATATCCTGGTTGGCAGTACGCTGGAGCATGAGGGTTTCGACAAGACGCCGACCGAGCCGGCCCTGGAAAGCCTCAAGGCCTCGGCGGTGGAATTGATTCCAGCGCTGGCGGATGCCGAAGTGGTGGGGCATTGGGCCGGTTTACGGCCTGGGTCGCCAGAGGGCATCCCGTACATTGGCAAGGTGCCAGGGTTTGAAGGTCTGTGGCTCAACTGTGGGCACTACCGCAACGGGCTGGTATTGGCGCCTGCGTCTTGTCAGTTGTTTGCTGACTTGCTGTTGGGGCACGAGCCGGTGATTGACCCCGCCCCCTATGCACCCGCTGGTCGGATATAAGCTTGGGTGCCTGCAGGTCCAGGGTTTTCAGCGTTCGATAGATTTCGGTCCCTGCTCCAGGTGCGCCTGGGTGCAGTACCACTCCTGCTGCTGGTTCAACGCCCGGTCCTGGGGTAAATGTACGCCACAGTGGGCACAGCGAACCATGGGCGCAGCGCCTTGTTCGCGGGGGTGTTGCTGCGTTGAAGCGGGGCGCTTGAACTTGCGCCAGAACCATACCGCAGCAGCAATCAGGGCAATCCAGAACAGTAAACGAACCATGGCAGGCAGCTTCTCGACAGGGAATCCGGCAGTTTAGCCAAGGATGTTAACGGCGCACAGGGTAATAAAGTCGCGCCATGAAAAAAGGAGCCCCGAGGGACTCCTTCTTGTGTGGCCAGACTGGTGTCAGTCAAAGACACCGAACGTCATGTAGCTGAACCACGAGCGGTCCTGGTTGTTGCCCAGGGCTTCGGGGGCTTCTTCCTCGATCACGTCGCCGTTCTCGTCATGCGGCTTGAGGTCCGACGGAATGGAGTCCTTGGCGTCCTGGTACTGCTTGAGAATGTCCTGGTTGGCTCGGGTTTCGCCCGGCGGCAACGGCGGACGGGACTCGATCAGACCCAGGGTGTACTTGCTCAACCACGAGCGGTTGTCCGCTTCGGCAACCTGCGGCACAAACTGGCCGTCTTTCAGGCTAGGGTGGTCCGGGTAGTTGAGTTTCAAGGTCTGCAGGCTGGTGTCTGCCAGGGTATCCAGATGCAGGCGCATGTAGGCTTCGGTCATCACAGCCAGGCCATCACCCACCGAAGGGGTTTCCTGGAAGTTTTCCACTACATAGCGACCACGGTTGGCGGCAGCGACATAAGCCTGGCGCGTCAGGTAGTAGTGGGCTACGTGGATCTCGTAGGAAGCCAGCAGGTTGCGCAGGTAGATCATGCGCTGCTTGGCGTCCGGCGCGTAGCGGCTGTTAGGGAAGCGGCTGGTCAGTTGGGCGAACTCGTTATACGAGTCGCGCGCGGCACCTGGGTCACGCTTGGTCATGTCCAGCGGCAGGAAGCGCGCCAGCAGGCCGACATCCTGGTCAAACGAGGTCAGGCCCTTGAGGTAGTAGGCGTAGTCCACGTTCGGGTGCTGCGGGTGCAGGCGGATAAAACGCTCGGCGGCGGACTTGGCAGCTTCCGGCTCGGCGTTCTTGTAGTTCGCATAGATCAGTTCGAGCTGGGCCTGGTCGGCATAGCGGCCAAACGGATAACGCGACTCCAGGGCCTTGAGCTTGGCCGTGGCGCTTGTGTAGCTATTATTGTCCAGGTCGGCCTGAGCCTGCTGGTACAGCTCGACTTCACTGAGGTTTTCGTCGACGACGTCCTTTGTTGACGAGCAAGCAGCAGTCATGGCGAGGATGGCGATCAGCAGCAGGTGTTTCACTTGCATGGCGGCTTGCGTCCCTATGACGGCCGCTGTCTTGGGCGGGGCCGTCCTGTTATGATGAGCGCCCCGATGAAAGCCTCGGGGCAAAAGACGCCGTATTTAACCACAAGCGCGCAGCCGAAACCAAAGGCTGTGCCACGCCTAGTCTGAGCATGTCCGATAAAATTGAACTTCGCGCAGAGGTGCCGTCCGAATTGGGCGGCCAACGCCTCGATCAAGTCGCCGCACAACTATTCGCTGAGCACTCGCGCTCGCGCCTTTCCGCCTGGATCAAAGACGGCCGCCTGACTGTGGATGGAGCGGTTATCCGCCCGCGAGACATAGTCCATGGCGGTTCGATTCTGGAGCTGACTGCCGAGCAGGAAGCCCAGGGAGAATGGATCGCCCAGGACATCGAGCTGGATATCGTCTATGAAGACGACGACATCCTGGTGATCAACAAACCCGCAGGCCTGGTGGTTCACCCGGCAGCCGGGCACGCTGATGGCACCTTGCTCAATGCCTTGTTGCACCATGTGCCGGACATCATCAATGTCCCGCGCTGCGGCATTGTCCACCGCCTGGACAAGGACACCACCGGTCTGATGGTGGTGGCCAAGACCATCCAGGCGCAGACGCAGTTGGTCACACAATTGCAGAGCCGCAGCGTCAGCCGCATCTATGAGTGCATCGTGATTGGTGTAGTCGTGGCGGGTGGCAAGATCAATGCGCCTATCGGTCGCCATGGCCAGCAGCGCCAGCGCATGGCGGTGATGGAGGGCGGCAAGCAGGCCGTCAGCCACTACCGCGTGCTGGAGCGTTTCCGCTCCCACACCCATGTTCGGGTCAAGCTGGAAACCGGCCGTACCCACCAGATCCGGGTGCATATGGCGCATATCAATTTCCCGTTGGTCGGTGATCCGGCCTACGGTGGTCGCTTCCGTATTCCGCCGGCGGCCAGTGTGACCATGGTCGAATCGTTGAAATCGTTCCCGCGCCAGGCGCTGCATGCACGCTTCCTGGAACTGGACCATCCGACGAGCGGTGAGCGGATGAGCTGGGAATCGCCACTGCCTGACGATTTTGTCTGGTTGTTGTCGCTGCTCAAGCAAGACCGCGAGGCCTTTGTCGGATGAGTGACTGGCTGATTCCTGACTGGCCTGCGCCGGCCGGGGTGAAAGCCTGCGTCACTACCCGCGCGGGCGGCGTCAGTCTGGCGCCGTTCGACAGCCTGAATCTTGGCGATCATGTCGAGGACAGCCCTGGGGCTGTGCTTGAGAATCGCCGTCGTCTCACTGCCGCGTTCGATATCCAGCCGGCCTGGCTACGCCAGGTTCATGGCGTCGTCGTGGTCGAGGCCGATCCTGGGCAGATTGCCGAGGCAGACGGCAGTTGGACCGATACGCCCGGCATCGCCTGCACCGCGATGACCGCCGATTGTCTGCCGGCCTTGTTTTGCAACAAGGCCGGGACCCGGGTCGCCGCGGCCCATGCCGGTTGGCGTGGACTGGCCGCGGGTGTGCTGGAAGCTGCTGCGCAAAGCCTGGAAACAGCGCCTGCCGAGGTAATGGTCTGGTTAGGTCCGGCGATTGGCCCAAAGGCCTTTGAAGTCGGCCCTGAAGTACGTGAAGCCTTCATGCAGCAACTTGCGCAAACGGCCGAAGCCTTTGTGCCGAGCCACAACCCTGGCAAGTTCCTGGCCGACATCTACCAGCTGGCGCGCCTGCGCCTGGCTGCACGCGGTATCACGGCGGTCTACGGCGGGGGCTTGTGTACGGTGACCGACTCACGCTTCTTTTCTTACCGGCGCAACCCGCGCACCGGTCGATTCGCCTCCCTTATCTGGCTCGAACGCTAGACTCCCCTGATCCATATCAAGCATCGCCGGCTTGAATCTTCCAGAATCCACCCCATCTATAAGGGTATCTGGCAGGTTTCTTCATTCAGGATGCGTTAATCGCGAGCAAGCTCGCTCGCACATAGCTCCGGCCTGCTCAAAAGGAAGGTGACTAATGCGTATTGATCGTTTAACCAGCAAATTACAATTGGCGTTATCGGATTCTCAATCCCTGGCGGTTGGCCTCGACCATCCGGCCATCGAGCCTGCGCACTTGATGCAGGCGCTCCTTGAGCAGCAGGGTGGTTCGATCAAGCCCCTGCTGATGCAGGTGGGCTTTGACGTCAACAGCCTGCGCAAGGAATTGAGCAAAGAGCTCGATCAACTGCCAAAAATCCAGAACCCTACTGGCGACGTGAATATGTCCCAGGATTTGGCGCGCCTGCTCAATCAGGCCGACCGCCTGGCCCAGCAGAAGGGTGACCAGTTCATCTCCAGCGAGCTGGTGCTACTCGCCGCCATGGACGACAACAGCAAGCTCGGCAAGTTGTTGCTGGGCCAGGGCGTGAGCAAAAAGGCCCTGGAAAATGCCATCAACAACCTGCGCGGCGGCGAGGCGGTGAATGACCCCAATCACGAGGAGTCGCGCCAGGCCCTGGACAAATACACCGTCGACCTGACCAAGCGCGCCGAAGACGGCAAGCTGGACCCGGTGATCGGGCGTGATGATGAAATTCGTCGCACCATCCAGGTCTTGCAGCGCCGCACCAAGAACAACCCGGTGCTGATCGGTGAGCCTGGCGTGGGTAAAACCGCCATTGCCGAAGGTCTGGCCCAGCGCATCATTAATGGTGAAGTGCCTGACGGCCTCAAGGGCAAGCGCTTGCTGTCCCTGGACATGGGCGCGTTGATCGCCGGTGCCAAGTTCCGTGGCGAGTTCGAAGAGCGCCTCAAATCCCTGCTTAACGAACTGTCGAAGCAGGAAGGGCAGATCATTCTGTTTATCGACGAACTGCACACCATGGTCGGCGCCGGTAAAGGCGAAGGTTCGATGGACGCGGGCAACATGCTCAAGCCAGCACTGGCTCGGGGCGAGTTGCATTGCGTCGGTGCGACCACGCTCAACGAATACCGCCAGTACATTGAAAAGGACGCGGCCCTTGAGCGTCGTTTCCAGAAAGTACTGGTGGAAGAGCCGAGCGAAGAAGACACCATCGCGATCCTGCGTGGCCTGAAAGAGCGTTATGAGGTCCACCACCGGGTAGCCATCACTGACGGCGCGATCATTGCGGCGGCCAAGTTGAGCCATCGCTACATCACTGACCGTCAGTTGCCGGACAAGGCTATCGACCTGATCGACGAAGCGGCTAGCCGTATCCGCATGGAAATCGACTCCAAGCCTGAAGTGCTCGATCGTTTGGAGCGGCGCCTGATTCAGCTGAAAGTCGAATCCCAGGCGCTGAAGAAAGAAGACGATGACGCGGCGAAGAAACGCCTGGAAAAACTCCAGGAAGAAATTGTCCGTCTGGAGCGTGAGTATTCGGACCTGGAAGAAATCTGGACCTCGGAAAAAGCCGAAGTACAGGGTTCTGCGCAGATCCAGCAAAAGATCGAGCAATCGCGCCAGGAGCTGGAAGCTGCACGCCGTAAAGGCGACCTGAACCGCATGGCTGAGTTGCAGTACGGGGTGATCCCGGATCTGGAACGCAGCCTGCAAATGGTCGACCAGCACGGTCACAGTGAAAACCAGCTGCTGCGCAGCAAGGTGACCGAGGAAGAAATTGCCGAGGTGGTCTCCAAGTGGACTGGCATTCCGGTGTCGAAGATGCTGGAAGGCGAGCGTGACAAGCTGTTGCGCATGGAAAGCCTGTTGCACCAGCGCGTCATCGGCCAGGAAGAGGCGGTGGTGGCAGTGTCCAACGCGGTACGGCGTTCGCGCGCCGGGTTGTCCGACCCGAACCGCCCGAGTGGCTCGTTCATGTTCCTCGGCCCGACCGGTGTGGGTAAGACTGAGCTGTGCAAGGCCCTGGCCGAGTTCCTCTTTGATACCGAAGAGGCGATGGTACGTATCGACATGTCCGAGTTCATGGAGAAACATTCCGTGGCGCGCTTGATCGGGGCACCACCAGGCTATGTGGGTTACGAGGAAGGTGGCTACCTGACTGAAGCGGTACGGCGTAAGCCTTACTCGGTGATCCTCCTGGATGAGGTCGAGAAGGCTCACCCGGATGTGTTCAACGTATTGCTGCAAGTGCTGGAAGATGGCCGGCTGACGGACAGTCACGGGCGTACCGTGGATTTCCGTAATACGGTGATCGTGATGACCTCCAACCTGGGCTCGGTACAGATCCAGGAACTGGTAGGGGATCGCGAAGCCCAGCGCGCAGCGGTGATGGATGCACTGACCAGCCACTTCCGCCCGGAATTTATCAACCGGGTCGATGAAGTGGTGATCTTCGAGCCCCTGGCACGGGATCAGATTGCAGGCATCACCGAGATCCAGCTGGGCCGCCTGCGCAGTCGTCTGGCAGAGCGCGAGCTGATGCTGGAGCTGAGCAGCGAGGCCTTGGACAAGTTGATCGCCGTGGGTTACGACCCAGTGTATGGCGCACGGCCATTAAAGCGTGCGATCCAGCGCTGGATCGAGAACCCGTTGGCCCAACTGATCCTGTCGGGCAGCTTTGTGCCGGGGACCAGCGTCAAGGCCACCGTGGAAAACGACGAAATCGTCTTCCACTAAGCGCCGATTGGGTGGTTATAAGCAAAGGCCCCGCATTGCGGGGCCTTTTTTTTCGATAGGGCGTTGAACTGTAAGGCAAAGGCTTGTAAAGTGCGCCCCGCAGCAACGTCAGCCCACGGGTTTCTTCTCCCCAAGAAGAAATCAGAAAGAAGCGCAAATCATTGTCTTAAAAGCAATTTAAAGGGTTGACAGGGGTTTTTAAGATTGTAGAATAGCGCGCCTCAGACACGCTAACGTAGCGATACGGACAGCGTCAAAGAGAAGGTTACATCGTAGTAAAAGTTGTAATTTGAAATATGTAGTTCCGTGATAGCTCAGTCGGTAGAGCAAATGACTGTTAATCATTGGGTCCCAGGTTCGAGTCCTGGTCACGGAGCCAATTTCAAGCCGGGGTATAGCGCAGTCCGGTAGCGCGCCTGCTTTGGGAGCAGGATGTCAGGAGTTCGAATCCCCTTACCCCGACCATTTTTGGGTCGTTAGCTCAGTTGGTAGAGCAGTTGGCTTTTAACCAATTGGTCGTAGGTTCGAATCCCACACGACCCACCATTTTTGAGACCAGTTAACACTGGAATCGAATCTTAAGATCAGAGGCCAAAAGCCCTGATCGAAGAAGGCGACTTGAAAAGGTCGCCTTTTTTTTACCGGGGTATAGCGCAGTCCGGTAGCGCGCCTGCTTTGGGAGCAGGATGTCAGGAGTTCGAATCCCCTTACCCCGACCATATTAAAAATCCTCGTATCGAAAGATACGGGGATTTTTTTTGCCTGTGAAAAACCTGAAAGTACCGCCGATCCAATGTGGGAGGGGCTTGCTCCCGATGATGGTGTGTCTGAACCACCGCTATCGGGAGCAAGCCCCCCGCATTGACCTAGTCGTGCTGTTAGTGAAGCTTGAGACGCGGTTCGGTGCCCCGGCCGATCTTGCTGCCCAGCATCAACATCATCGTGCGGAAGAACCCGTACAGCGCCATCTGGTGCATGCGGTACAGCGACACATAGAACATCCGCGCCAGCCAGCCTTCGAGCATCACGCTGCCGGTCAGGTTACCCATCAAGTTACCCACAGCCGAAAAACGCGAGAGCGAGATCAGTGAGCCGTAGTCGGTGTACTTGTAGCTGGGCAGTGTCTTGCCTTCGATGCGCAATTTCAGCGATTTGGCCAGCAGCGACGCCTGCTGATGCGCTGCTTGTGCCCGTGGTGGAACGTTGCGATCCGTGCCCGGTTGCGGGCAGGCCGCGCAGTCGCCAAAGGCGAAGATGTTCTCGTCACGTGTGGTCTGCAGCGTTGGCAGGACCTGCAATTGGTTGATGCGGTTGGTCTCCAGGCCATCGATGTCCTTGAGGAAGCCTGGCGCACGAATCCCGGCGGCCCACACCTTGAGGCTGGCGGGAATCACCTGGCCATTGCTGGTAATCAGGCTGTCGGCGGTGACTTCGCTCACGGCGGAGTTGGTCATGACCGTCACCCCGAGTTTTTCCAGGGTTTTATGCACAGGCTCGCTGATCCGCTCTGGCAGGGCCGGCAATACCCGTGGCCCGGCTTCGATCAGGGTGATGTGCATGTTTTCCGGCTTGATCCGGTCCAGGCCGTAGGCCGCCAGTTCATGGGCGGCGTTGTGCAGCTCGGCCGCCAGTTCGACGCCGGTAGCGCCAGCACCAACGATCGCCACGCTGATTTGCTCGACCACATCGGTTTGCCCAGCATGGGCGCGCAGATAGTGATTGAGCAGTTGCTGGTGGAAACGTTCGGCCTGCTTGCGGGTATCAAGGAACAGGCAGTGCTGTGCCGCGCCTTCGGTGCCGAAATCATTGGTGGTACTGCCAACGGCGATGACCAGGGTGTCATAGCTCAGCACGCGCGCGGGCACTAGTTCCCGGCCTTCTTCATCAAGGGTCGCGGCCAGCTGGATTTTCTTCTGATCCCGATCGAGCCCGCTCATGCGCCCCAGCTGGAACTCGAAGTGGTTCCATTTTGCCTGGGCAACATAATTGAGTTCGTCTTCAGAGGAGTTCAGCGAGCCGGCGGCAACCTCGTGCAGCAGGGGTTTCCAGATATGGGTGAGGTTGGTGTCCACCAGCGTGATGCTGGCGGTACCGCGCTTGCCCAGAGTCTTACCCAGGCGGGTAGCCAACTCCAGGCCGCCGGCGCCGCCGCCGACGATAATAATACGATGGGTCATGGGGATATCTCGCAAGGCTAAAAGAAATCGGTGCGGTTACCCGAGCGAGCGCCAGGCAGCTCATAGCGTCAGGTAACTCAAAAGGCGGCTCAGCAGGCCCAGGCCAATCACCACAATCAGTACCACCCCAAGGAGCAGCCACGGCCGGAAAGGCTTGCGCTCAACCTGGTGCTGGGACAGTTGCAGGTACTCTTCGACATGTTGCTGGTCGTCAGGGTTCAGGCGGCTGGTCATAAAGGCCTCGTCAGGTAGACGTTGCTAAAGGGCACCACGTTACAGGCTGATACCCACATCGAACACTATGCTGCGCCCCAGGTTGTTGCGCAAGAAATCCGGTGCGTCCGGGTGGGCGAACAACACGCGCGCAAAGGTCGGGCCGACCAATGACAGCGAGCGCCAGCCCTGGCGCAGGTATTCGGTGGGCGGCGGGAAATGGCTGTTGAGGTCCAGCACTTCGCGCTTGAGGCTGGCGAAGGCGATGATATCCAGCTCGCCCAGGTCCATGCCGCGTTCTTTGTAGTTATGGGCTTTCTTGCGCAGGGTCGGCGCCAGGCGCAGCAGGAATTCATGGGCGGGAATACGCCTGGGCTTGGCTTCACGCCGCACCAACTGACTCAGGGAAAAAGCACTGCGCCGACGCAGTAGCTCGTCGCGCCATTCGTCATTCAGGCGCCGGCCTTCGTCGAGGACAAAAAACACTTCGAAACTGGCGTCGCGAAACAGCACATCCGGCGGTTCTTGACCGGCGGCATGAAACTCTTCGGCGCGGTAGGGCACATTCAGGCCTTGCAGCAGGCGCTGGCAGACCCAACGCTCACGCTCCCATTTGCGGGCATTGGACAGGAACGCGTTGGCTTGTTCGGCCGCTATGGTGAGCAGGCGCAAATAATCTGAGTCATCCATGGTTGCAGCTTAGCGTTCAAATGATGAGCGCAGGAAGTCCCGTGTGAAAAGGCTCGGTGTAGACTGGCGGTTCGGTTGACGGTTTTCTACAAGGAGTTCGCGGTGAAGTTTCTGGTTGTGGTGTTACTGAGTCTTTTGCCTCTGTGGGCCCAGGCGGTTGAGCTTGGGGAGCCGTTGCAGCCGTGATCAGCGCCGCTGTGTTGGCGCCACTGACCCTGTGGCTGGGCTGGCTGTTGTATGCGCCCGTGATCCTATGGGCGATCCTGCGCTCGCCCTGGGTCGAGCTGTTTGCCGACCGACGGCGCCAGCATCTGTTGTTTGGCACCGTGTTCGCGCTGTTCATGCTGTGGTTGGTGCGTCGTGACTTCGATACCGGCGTGTCCTACCACTTTATCGGCATGACCGCTGTGACCCTGCTGCTCGACTGGCCGCTGGCAATTGTCGGCGGGCTGGCGGCGCAACTGGGCCTGGTGCTGCTCGGACGCCAGGACTTGGCGGCGCTCGGGATCAACGGCGCGTTGCTGGTCCTCTTGCCAGTATTGGTAACCGAGACATGCGCGTTGTTGGTGGAGCGGGCGCAGCCGCGCAATCCCTTCGTCTATATCTTCTGTTTGGGCTTTTTTGCCGCTGCATTGTCGGCGTTGCTGTGCCTGTTGGCCGGCCTGGGCCTGCTGTGGCTGGACGGCCGCTTCGCCATGCCTGAGTGGATCGAGGATTTTATCGGTTACCTGTGGCTGATCATCTTTCCCGAAGCATTTATCAACGGCGTAGTGATCAGTGCTCTGGTGGTGTTTTGCCCGGAATGGCTTGAGACATTCAACCGTACGCGCTACCTCTCGGCGCCCTGGAAGGACGACAATTCGCAGCCTTGATCCAAATCAAAGGCGAGACGCGCAAGTGGTCGCATGCTCTGCGAAACTTTCTGGAGCACGATCATGAGTGTGTACGAGTGGGCGCGGCAAGAGGTACGCAGGAGTCAGGAAGCGGCACTGGAAATTGGCTTTGACCCTGGTTTGAGCCTGCGTGCCCTGCTGAGTGCCGTGGTGCAGCAGAGCAAGGGCGTGCGCAGTTTTGAAGACCTGGCCGACGAGCTGCAATACCTTGCAGAAAACCTCGACGACCAGCAGGAGTACGCTTTTATGCGGCCTTAGTGGGCGCGCGGTGGCAGATCTTCCGAGAACAGTTCGTCTTCGGCATCCGGGCTAACTGGAATTTTGTGTTCTTCTGCGGCCCAGGCGCCCAGGTCGATCAATTTGCAGCGATCCGAGCAGAATGGCCGGTTGAGGTTGGTCGCTTTCCATTCCACGGGGGCACCGCAGGTTGGGCATTCGACGGTCAAGGGTTGGCTCATGTTCGGCCTCCACGCAAAGTAAGGTAAAAGTGGTGCAGTCGCTCGACCTCGGCCTGCAGCCAGGCCAGGTCCTGGTCATTGACCAGTACATCGTCGGCATGGCGCAGGCGATCTTCCCGTGAGGCCTGGGCCTTGAGAATTGCCTGCACCTGTTCTTCGCTGATGCCATCGCGCAGCAGGGTACGCTGAATCTGCGTTGATTGCGGCACATCGATCACCAGGATGCGCTGGGTCATGGTGTATTGGCCCGACTCGATCAACAGCGGCGATACCAAAATTGCATAGGGCGAGTGGGCACGGGCCAGATGGCTGCGGATCTCGTCGGCAATCAACGGGTGCAGCAGGGCCTCCAGCCACAGGCGTTCTTGCGGCGCCTCGAAAATGCGCTTGCGCAAGGCGGCGCGATCCAACTGGCCATCAGGCAGCAGGATCGCGTCGCCGAAGTGCTCGGCAATCTTGGCTAGTGCCGGCCGGCCGGGCTCCACCACCCAGCGCGAGGCGTGGTCGGCGTCGATAAGGTCTACGCCAAGGTCGATAAAGTGCTGGGCCGCAGCGCTTTTGCCACTGCCGATGCCGCCCGTCAGGCCAAGAATCCAGGGTGTTGCGACAGAAGTGGTCATCTGAAACCGACAGACTGCAAATAGAAGTCGGTTATTTGACCACCCCAGAGCAATGCAATCCAGCCGGCAATCGCCAGATAGGGACCAAAAGGCAGGGGCACCGATGTCTGCGCGTTACGCATGCGCAACAGAATCACCCCCGATATCGCGCCTACCAGCGATGCCAGCAACAGCGTCAGCGGCAGGATCTGCCAGCCGCCCCAGGCGCCGAGCATGGCCAGTAGTTTGAAGTCGCCATAGCCCATGCCGTCCTTGCCGGTACACAGCTTGAACAGCCAGAACACTGCCCACAGGCTCAGATAGCCAGCAACTGCGCCCAGTAATGCGTCGGGCAGGCTGACGTACAGTTCGAAGTAATTGAGGATCAGCCCCAGCCACAACAGTGGCAACACCAGCGCATCCGGCAGTAGTTGGTGATCGGCATCAATCAGGCTCATGGCCAGCAAGCCCCAGCTCAAAAACAGGACTCCTGCGGCCGGCCAGCCGAAGCCGTAGTGCCAGGCGATAAATGCCGAGAGCAGCCCGCAGGCCAGCTCGGTCAGCGGGTAGCGCGGGCTGATGGAGCCGTGGCACCGCGCACAACGCCCTCTGAGCAGCAGATAGCTGAATACCGGGATATTTTCCCACGGGCGAATCGGCGCCGAGCAATGCGGGCAGCAGGAGTTGGGATGCAACAGGTTGTAGGTCGGGCCGCGGGGCTCCGGAGGCAGGCCAAGTATTTCATGGGCCTGGGCGCGCCAGTCCCGTTCGAGCATTTTTGGCAGGCGCCAGACCAGTACGTTGAGGAAGCTGCCGACGATCAGCCCCAGCACCAGTGAACACCAGACGAACAGCCAGGGGTGGAGGATCAGGAGTTGGTCCAGGGTCATGTTCAAAACGCCGTGCCGAACTGGAAGATCGGCAGGTACATGGCGATTACCAGCGCCCCGACAATACTGCCGAGAACCACCATGATCAGCGGCTCCATCAGGCTGGTCAGGTTGTCCACCAGGTTGTCGACGTCCGTCTCATAATGATCGGCGACCTTCTCCAGCATGCTGTCCAGTGCGCCCGACTCTTCGCCGATGGCTGTCATCTGTATCGCCATGCCAGGGAACAGGCCGCTGGCGGTCATGGTTCGATTCAATTGCATTCCTATTGCCACGTCCTGGCGCATACGCATGATGGCTCGTTTGAACCGCTCGTTGCCGGCGGCTGCGGCCACTGAATCCAACGCCTGTGCCAGCGGTACGCCGGCGGCAAAGGTGGTGGCGAGTGTACGGGCGTAACGGGCGACCGCAGTTTTTTTCAGCAGTGTGCCTGCCAGCGGCATTTTCAACAAACCAGCGTCCAGCCAGAGGCGAAAACCAAGGTGTCGACGGTAGCTGTGGCGTAACCCCCAGGCAGTCGTGCTCATGGCCAGCAACAGCATCCACCACGCGCCTTGCATGAATTCTGATAGCACGATAACCAGCAGTGTAAAGCGCGGCAGAGGCGTGTCGCTGCCGGCGAACAGGCTCTCGAACTGGGGCACGACGTGGATCAGCAGGATGCTGCTGACCAGCATAGCCACAAGCAGGACCGCCAGCGGGTAGGTCATGGCTTTTTTGATCCGGGCCTTGAGGCGCTGGCTCTTTTCCAGGTGGGTGGCGACCCGTTCCAGCAGGGTTTCCAGGGTGCCGGCCTGTTCGCCTGCCGCAATCAGGCTGCAATACAGGGGGCTGAAACACTGCGGGTGTTTCAATAACGCATCGCTCAAGTTGTTGCCGGCGGCAACCTCTTGCTTCAATCCTTGGGTCAGCGTGCGCATGGCCCGGCTGTCGAGGCCTTCGCCAATCATATCGAAGGCTTGCAGCAGGGGGATTCCCGCTTTCAGCAGGGTCGCCAGTTGGCGAGTGAACAGGGCAATATCGGCAGGCGTGATGGGGTTGCGCAGGCCCGAAAGAAGGCTGGAGCGGAGTTGCACCCGAACCGGGTTGATACCTTGCCGGCGCAATTGGGCCTTGATCACAGCCGGGCTATGGCCACGGGTTTCACCGGACACCTTGCGGCCATTGCGCAGTGTGCCTTCCCAGGCGAAGGTGGCGGTGGAGTTCACGGTGACATCATTCATTGGGAGCGACAGCTCATCGACAGGTGACGATTTACAGCTTAGTCAGGCCTGTGTGTCCGTCAGGCGATTGGGCAGGGGAAAAATGTCAGATTGTGCGTCTTGTGAGCGCCTGGCCCGACGCGGATGAGTACACTGGCGCGGTTGTTGAGGGCAGGGCGCAGGATGTGCCTTGCGATGGGGTTTTATTCTGGAGAGTGAGTGTGATGCGTCAGAACGGCTTTACTTTGATCGAGTTGTTGATCGTCGTGGCGATCATCGGCATCTTGGCCACGATTGGCCTGCCCATGTATACCAAGCACCAGGCCAAGGCCAAGTTCACGGCGGGGTTGGCGGAAATCTCGGCGTTGAAGGCAGGTTTTGAGGACACCTTCAATCAGGGCACCACGCCCACGCTGGCGCTGATCGGCGGTACCAGCCCGACCGCGAACTGCGTGATCAGCGTTGCGGGTGATGTGGCCTCGGGAGCGGGCTCGATTGCCTGTGAAATCCTTGATGCCCCTGCACCCGTCCAGGGCAAGATCATTACCCTGGTACGCAGTGCCACTGACGGTTGGAAGTGCACCACCACTGCTCAAGAGCAGTACGCTGCAAAGGGTTGCACGGCTGGCAACTGAGGCCGGGCAGCGAAAATCAGTGACCGGAGCCTGTTGGATATGACGGGCTCCCAGGCACGCCACAGGGAAGTAAAGGTTGCCCATGACGTTATCCGTGCAACAGCGAGGAAGCGTGTTCTTGGTGGTGACGCTGAGCCTTTTGCTGCTGGGCATCACCCTGTCCTTCAGTGGTCATGACTGGCAGCGTGTGATGCAGGTCGGCGTGGGTGTGTGTGCGCTGGTCTATGGCCTGTCGATTCCCGCCGGTCGCCTGGTCGACAAACCCACCGCTATCGGCCTGGTGCTGGTGTTCGGCCTCGGCCTGGTTTCTTCGTTGTTGGCCCACCAGCCCCTCTGGGCGTTGACCGAATGGGCGCTGATGATTACCTGCGGGGTGATTGTCGCGGCTTTTGCCCGGTTGCGGCGCAATGGCGACCAAACTCTGGATCAGGTGCTGATCCTGTTTGTGTTGCTGCTATGCCTGATCAAGACCCTTCAATATGGATATGCGGGCGTGCTGGCGTTTACCAGTGGCGAACCAATACTGGACACCGATCTCCTGCTTTCCGGGTTCTCCAACAAGCGCTTCTACGGCCAGTTCCAGACCTTTACCTTACCCTTGCTGGCGTTGCCGCTGCTGCTCGCGAGCACCTCACGGTTGGCGCGTGGGCTGGTGTTTACCCTGTTGTGTGCCTGGTGGTTGATTGCAATCAGTGGCGGTACCCGTGGCACCTGGCTGGGTATCGGAGTTGTCGCAGCCGTCCTGGCTTTTTTGGGGGCCGCAGGGCGTCGCTGGTTGGTCTGGCAGATGGCTGCGCTGTGTGGCGGGCTGTTTTTGTACTGGCTGTTGTTCTCGGTCCTGGCGCGTTATCTGGGGCTCGAAATCGCCAGTCTTTCCAATGATCGACTCACCACCAGCCTTTCAGGTCGAGAAGTGATCTGGTGGCAAGCCTGGGACATGCTCAGTGAACGGCCGTGGCTAGGCTTCGGGCCGATGCACTTTGCCGATATCCCGAACCCGATTGCCGCCCATCCGCACCAGGCAATCTTGCAGTGGGCCAGTGAGTGGGGCGTGCCCTCGGCCTTGTGTGTGTCGTTGCTGGCACTGCGCGGCGGCTGGGCCACGTTGATGGTGATTCGCCGGCAAAGGCCTGCTGGATCATCGCAAGACCTGTTGCGCCTGTGTCTATTCGCCGCTTTGATGGGCGCGACGGTGCAGGCCATGGTCGATGGGGTGATTGTGATGCCTTATTCACAACTATGGCTGGCGCTGGTGGTGGGCTGGCTGTTGGCATTGCATCCGTGGCGCACATCCGTTGCCGAGCCGATGCCGCTGTTGCGTCGGGCCTGGCAGGTGTCGGCGGTGCTTTCGGTGGCGTTGCTGGTATGTGTCGTGTACCGCGACCTGCCAGGCGCCACTGAGCGCAGCCAACACTACATCGACGTTACCAAACGCCATCTGCAGCCACGGTTCTGGGTCCAGGGAGTCATTGCGCCGCATGTCCGGTAAGTTGCCGGGCGCCCAATGCAGTGCTAGCTTTAGCCCACCGCCCGTGTAGCTCAGTTGGTAGAGCAGCGCACTCGTAACGCGAAGGTCGCAGGTTCGACTCCTGTCTCGGGCAAAAAGGCACCACAGTTTTCAGATGATCCCAGAATGGTTCTGAAGGCCAGATGAACCGGTATTCGTGCCCGTTCTTTTGTATCTGCGCAACCTTGATGACCCAGATGCATCCCCATTCCTCGATCTAAGAGAACACCATGACCACGACAGCAATGACCCAGGAAGTGCGGCACGCAGAAGCCCTCAAGAAATACCTTGAGGAGTCGCCGCAGCTTAAGGAAGAGATCAAGGACCTGAGTGCTGATGACCAGCGCGACCAGATCCAGTGGGCATTCGAAGACGAGGCCGAGAGCCAGGGCTTCCAGCCTTGGGAACTGACCCTCAAGTACACGTCCACGCCGCAAGAGTTCGAGGCGGCACGCCTGGCCCTGCACAAGGAGGCGGCCGAGGTGTTGGGAGTCGAGTGGGAAGAGTACTGCGAGATGAACAATCTGGTGGTCTAGAAGCAGCGGCAAATTTCAAGCCTTAAGCTGCAAGTGGCGCCAGGCGCTCTTGCAGCTTAAAGTTTGTAGCCACTCAAATACTGAGTCGCATCGACAAATCCACCGCCTTCACATCCTTGGTCATCGCCCCGATGGAGATGTAGTCCACGCCGGTTTCGGCAATGGGCAACAAGGTGCTTTCATTGATCCCGCCGCTGGCTTCGAGCTTGGCCTTGCCGCCGTTCAAGCGTACGGCTTCGCGCATGTCGTCCAGGCTCAGCTCATCGAGCATGATGATATCGGCACCCGCCGCCAGGGCTTCGCGCAACTCTTGCAGGCTTTCCACTTCGACCTCCACCGGCTTGCCCGGGGCAATCTTGTGGGCGGCCGTAATGGCCTGGGCAATGCCACCGCAGGCGGCGATATGGTTTTCCTTGATCAGGAACGCGTCATACAGGCCAATACGGTGATTGTGGCAACCGCCGCAAGTTACGGCGTACTTTTGCGCCAGGCGCAGGCCGGGCAGGGTCTTGCGGGTGTCCAGCAGTTTGACCTGGGTGCTGGCGACAAAGTCCGCCAGGTATTGCGCACGCGTGGCCACGCCGGACAACAACTGCAGGAAGTTCAGCGCACTGCGCTCACCGGTCAACAGCGAGCGGGCGGGGCCTTCGAGGTGGAACAGCGCCTGGTTGGGGCTCACGCGTTCACCGTCGCGCACCTGCCAATGCACGGCAACCCGCGGGTCCAGCTGGCGGAACACGGCATCGACCCAGGCAGTGCCACTGATGACGGCAGCATCACGGGTGATGATCGTGGCCTTGGCCAGCCGTTCGGCGGGGATCAATTGCGCGGTGATATCGCCGCTGCCGACATCTTCCAGCAGTGCGCGGCGCACGTTGGCTTCGATTTCGGCGGTGAGGTCGGCGAGGCGTAGATTCGGCATAGCGGGCTCCACATACAAAGTGCCTCGATTATAGGGGCATGGCAGCGCCGAACCCAAGGTATGCCGCCATAACCTGCCTGATTACAAAGCGCCTACAGAGTTTGCTGGCGCTACAGGGGCTATTTGCAAGATAATCTCGCGCCTTGCAATTGGCGTCATAGCTTTGACGTCTCGGTGATCTACAGATAATCGCGGTAACTGCTGGTATTCCATCGGCGGTTGCAGTGATCGTTCACTCAACCGAACCCCGTCGTTCCAGGAGGCCAGCATGCACAATGACGCAAAGGTGGTGCCGATCAACAAGATCGCTGCACACGCGATGCCGTCGCCGCTTGCCCGCCTGCCCGTGATCGTGCTCCAGGTTCGTGACAAGGCCACGCAGCAACTCGACCGGGGTTTGCAGGAGTTGTTCGATAACGCCGACGACACCCTGTTCGAAATGGCCGACAAGGCCCGCAACAGCGCCGACCACAATATTTTCTTTGAGGCGATGCGCGACCTGCGCCTCAAGCGCAAGAATTTCGAGCGTGTGTTCATGGAGCAGCTCTTCGCGGCGTTCGCCAACCTGGGGCAGGCCGGGCAAGGCGAGTTGCTGTTACCGACGGTTTCCTACGACGAGACGCCTGACGTGTGCGCCGACGACCTGGAAAAAGCCGTGGCCCTGGAGGCCATGCTCGACAAGGTCATGCACCGTGACGGCCTGGCGCTGGGGCAACTGAGCGCCCGCCTGGGTGTGTTGTTGGGCAAGCGCCTGGATGATCGGGAAAACCCCCTTGGCCCGGCGATGCTCTGCGAGTACTTCCTGCGGGCCGGGCGCAGCCTGGGGGTGGAGATCCGGGTCAAGCTGATCATTTTGAAGCTGTTTGAAAAGTACGTACTCAGCGATGCCGACCTGCTGTACGGCGAGGCCAATCAGTTGCTGGCCGCCACGGGCGTGCTGCCTGAACTCAAGGCCGTGCCTTCACGGCGTCCTGGCGAGCGTGCCAGCAGGGCCCGCCCGCCCGTCGAGGCCGCCCCGGCTGTCGACCCACAAGCCGACGAAGCCGAGCAACAAGTCTTCGCCGCCCTGCAAGAACTGCTACTGACAGTGCGTGGCAGCGTCGCCCCGACCCTGGAGGCCAGTGCCCAGGCCCAGCCTATCTCTACCCGCGACCTGCTGCGCCTGCTGTCCCATTTGCAACAATATGTACCGGAGCCTGCGGTCGAGGACGATTTTGACCTGCGCCGCCAATTGGAAGAACTGCTCACCCGGGTCAGCGTCAAGAGTGGAAAGTCGCGGGTAGTCGAAGATGCCGATGAGGATGTGATCAACCTGATCGCCATGTTGTTCGAGTTCATCCTCGACGACCGCACCCTGCCTGACTCCCTCAAGGCCTTGATTGCGCGCCTGCAGATTCCCATGTTGAAAGTGGCCGTGCTGGACAAGAGCTTTTTCAGCCGCGCCAACCACCCCGCACGACGTCTGCTCAATGAAATCGGGACCGCCGCCATGGGCTGGGGCAAGCGTGATGATTATCAGCGTGACAGCCTGTACCTGCGCATCGAGCAGGTGGTGCAGCGGTTGTTGAACGATTTTGTCGATGACCCGGCAATTTTCTCGGTACTCCTGCACGAGTTCACCGCGTTTACCCAGGACGAGCGCCGTCGCAGTGAGCTGCTCGAACAGCGTACCCGCGATGCCGAGGAAGGGCGCGCGCGCACCGAACAGGCCCGACAGCGGGTTGCGGATGCGCTCAATCAGCGCTTGCTGGGTAAGGTCTTGCCACATTTCGTGGTGCAGTTCCTGCAGCAGGCCTGGAGCCAGGTCTTGTTGCTTGAATGCCTAAAACATGGGCAACACTCGTCGCAATGGCAGGCGCGGTTGCGGACCATGGATGAGCTGATCTGGAGTGTCGGCCTGAGTGAGGACACCGAGGCCGGCCGTCGCTTGCTGGAGCAATTACCCGCGTTGCTCAAGGCTCTGCGCGAGGGGTTGAGCGAGGCGGCGTTTGACTCTTTTGTTACCCGGGAGTTTTTTATCCAGTTGCAAGCCCTGCATACCCAGGCGTTCCAGGGGGCAACGCTTGCCAGCGTGACGCTGGTTGAAGTGCGCGAAGACTTGGGGGCAGTGGAGACGGTCAGCCTGGCAGAGGATGATCCCGATTTGCTCAAGGTCCTCCAATTGCGTATCGGCAGTTGGGTCGAGTTCCGCGAAGATGAAGACAATGCCCTGCGCTGCAAGCTGACGGCGATTATCGAGCCGGCCAACAGCTATATCTTTGTCAATCGCACAGGCCTCAAAGTGCTGGAAAAAACCTGCACCGAACTGGCCCTGGAGTTCAAGCGTGGCGGGGTGCGCACCCTGGATGATGCGCTGTTGTTCGACCGCGCACTGGCGTCGGTGATTGGCAATCTGCGGCAACTCAATCGCGCCAAGTGATCGCAACCGCCAGGCGGATCACGGCATACTGAGTGCTCCCAAGTCTTGCGCAAGGAACCTGTATGCAGTTGGACCCCACCAGCGGTTGGTGCCAGGGCGTTGCCCATTGCCCATCGCCCAACTTCAATGAGCGCCCGGGCGGCGAGATTTCCTTGTTGGTGGTGCACAACATCAGCTTGCCACCGGCCCAGTTCGCCACGGGCAAAGTGCAGGAGTTTTTCCAGAATCGCCTGGATGTCACGGAACATCCCTACTTTGCAGGTATTGCTGACTTACGGGTTTCAGCGCACTTTCTGATTGAGCGTGATGGCGCGGTGACGCAATTTGTCTCCTGCCAGGACCGCGCCTGGCATGCCGGTGTTTCCTGTTTCGAGGGGCGTGAGACCTGCAATGATTTTTCCCTGGGGATCGAGCTTGAAGGGACCGACGACCAACCCTTTACCGATGCCCAGTACCAATCCTTGATCGAACTGAGTCACCAATTGCTGGCCGCCTACCCGGGCATCACGCTCCAGCGCATTTGCGGTCATAGTGACATCGCCCCAGGACGCAAGACCGATCCTGGACCGGCTTTTGATTGGGCGCGTTTTCGCGGCGCCTTGCAGGAAGGAGGACATGCACAATGAGTTTTCTGGTGTTGGTGCTGGCGGTGTGGATCGAGAAGTTCTCGGCCTTGCGTCAGCGGGTACAGCGCGATGGCCGCTGGCTGCGCGAGCTGGCCCGGCTTGAGTCGAGCACGCGGCTGGGCAAGCAACCCTGGCTGATCCTGGCGCTGCTGGTACTGCTGCCGGTGGCGCTGCTGGGGCTGTTGCTGCTGGTCCTGGAACCGGTGGCCTATGGTTTGCTGGCACTGCCGGTGCACCTGCTGGTGGTGATCTACAGCCTGGGGCGCGGTGATCTGTTGGGCCAGCTCGGGCCGTTTCGTGATGCCTGGCGCCGGGGGGACCTGCAAGCGGCTGAGCATGTTGCCGAACGCGACCTGGCCATTGGCGCCGACAGTGGCGAGCAACTTCTGGAGCGGGTCCAGGGCCATTTGCTGTGGCAGGCCTACCAGAGTTTTTTCGCGGTGATTTTCTGGTATTTCCTCCTCGGCCCTGTGGTGGCCCTGGCCTACCGCTTGCTGGCGCTGGCCAGTGAGCGCAGTCAGAACCCATTGGTGGCCGAGCGCGCCGGGCAATTGCGCCATGCTTTCGACTGGTTACCGGTGCGGTTGCTGGCAGCGAGCTTTGCCTTGGTGGGCAATTTTGTCGCGGTCAGCCGGGTCATGCTGCATGAGCTGCTGAACTGGGATATCAGTGCAGCGCAGTTGGTGGAAAAGGTTGGCCTGGTGGCCGGGGAAATTCCGCCGCCGGTAGTGGGTGCAGATGGCATCAACAGCCTGGATCGCTTGTGGGAACTGCTGCTGCGCGCGGCGGTGTTGTGGTACGCCGGGTTTGCGATCTGGACTGTTTTACCCTGAGAAACGCCCTTTGCAGGAGCGAGCTTGCTCGCGAAAAACTTACAGGCGCCGCGTTCATTCAGTAAGTACGCCTTATCGTTGACGTTTTTCGCGAGCAAGCTCGCTCCTACAGAAGGCGATGACCGCTTAACTGACTGGCATTAGAGCAATTTCCCACAGGGAAGATGTGTTGGTATCAAGAAATCGGTCGGCCTATTAAGCGCCGCCGATCGCGTTAACCTTAAGTTACAAAACTCCCCGCCGATTTAAGCTATACAGACAGCGCGCCCAATAGTGGCTTTCTGCCGCTGCCCTGCGCCTTCAATAAAAATAAAAGAAAAGGGAGTTCATCTGTGAAGAGCTTGCTCTATCCCGCCATCGCGCTGATGAATCGCCTGAGCTTCGGCATGAAGTTCAGCCTGATCAGTGTGTTGTTTTTCCTGCCGATGCTGGTGACCAACTATTACCTGGTGCGCGATTCCTGGCGTGAGTTCCAGGGCACGCAGGTTGAGTTACAGAGCCTGGACCTGCTGGGCAGCAGCCTGATCCTGCGCCGCGACCTGGAAACCCTGAACAATCAGGTGCAAATCAACGCCACCCTCGGCCAGGCGGGCAAGGCGGGCGATATCGAAAGTCAGATCAGCGCATTGGAACTGCGCGTCCTTGAACGCCTGCAAGGCTTCCAGGCGATGACGGTCGATCCCGAGCAAGTTGCGGTGTTTGAGGGTAAGCGCGACGAGATGATCGCGGCCTTCAAGGTCCAGCAAAGCGAATCTTCGTTGTTGAGCAAAAGTGCGCTGATTGGCAAGTTGCTCAACAAGGCGCAGATGTTCAGCCAGATCATTGCCAGCCAGTCGGGGTTGAGCCGTGATGTGCAGGGTGATGTGCGCCAACTCAGCGAACTGGTGACCAGCGTCACCCCACAAGTCACCCAGACCTTGGGCGAGGGCCGGGCCATGGGTGCGTACTCCCTGGGCCAGGGCTTTCTCAACTCATCGTCCAGCACGCGTTTTGACGAACTGTTGCAACAGTTGGAAAAGCTCCAGGCTGAATACGGCTTGAAAGTGCAGGACGCCCTGAACTCCAGCAAGGCCGCCCATGACGCGTTGGATACCTTGGCCCAAGCCAGCCAGGCCAGCCTCAAGCAGGGCAGCGAACTGTTCGAGGAACAGGTGGTGATGGCCGAGACCCTTGAGGCGCCGTGGCAGGGTTTTTATGATCAAGTGACAGCCTTGATGGCCAAGACCTATCAACTGGACGATGCGACCCTGTCCTTCCTCGACCAGCAGCTGCAACAGCGCCTGGCCCAGAACCGTACGCATATGGTGGTGCTGGTTGCGGCGCTGGCGGCGGTGTTCCTGTTGATCTTCTATCTGTACGGCGGCTTCTACGCCTCGACCCGCACCACCCTGCGCCGCCTGGGCGCGATGATGGATAAGGTCGCCGCCGGGGACATGACGGTCAGCTTCAAGTCCCAGAGCCGCGATGAGTTGGGTGAGTTGGGTGAGGTGTTCAATGGCACCGTAGCGAAAATCCACGACCTGATTGAACGGGTAGGGCACACCGTCCAGGAAGTCGAGCATCAGGCCGGGCAAGTGGAGTCGGTATCGGCGCGCAGCAATCAGGCGGTGTCGGGCCAGCGCAGCCAGATCGAACAGGTGGCAACGGCCATGAACCAGATGTCGGCGACCGCCCACGAAGTCGCGCGCAGTGCGGCGGCGGCTGTCAGCAGTGCTCACAGCGTCAACGATGAAACCCTCAGCGGGCGTGGCCTGGTGCAATCCCAGCAGGGCAGCATCGCGCAACTGGCGTCCGAGATCGACCAATCAGTGCTGGTGATCAATCAACTGGCTATCGACAGTCAATCGATCAGCAGCGTGCTGGAAGTGATCAAAAGCATTGCCGAACAAACCAACCTGCTGGCCTTGAACGCGGCCATCGAGGCGGCGCGGGCGGGCGAGCAGGGGCGTGGGTTTGCCGTGGTGGCCGATGAGGTGCGCACCCTGGCCCGGCGCACCCAGCACTCCACTGAAGAGATCGAGCAGATGATCGCCAAATTGCACCAGGGCGTGGGTGCGGCGGTGAAGGCCATGGGCAGCAGCCATAAAATGGCCAGCGGTACGGTCGGGCAGTCGGAAAAAGTCCAACTTGCCCTGGAAAATATCCTGGGCGCCGTGGGGATGATCGTCGATCAGAACCAGCAAATCGCTGCGGCGGTAGAGCAACAGACGGCGGTGGCCCATGACATCGACCAGAACATCGTCGAGATCAATCGGGCTGGCGAGCACGCGGCCCAAGGTGCGCATCAGACCGAAGAGGCCAGCCGGCAATTGTCTTTGCAGGTGATTGAACTGAAAAAGCTGATCGGTGCATTTCGCGTGTAAGACTTTGATGTAGGTTTTATCTGTTAGCTGTGTGGTGCATGTCCTGTTTTCCCGGGTGAGCTTTTTTCGCAACGAGATTGGGTGAGAATTTGTTTCACACCCCATCCAGCGCTCCCGGGAGGCAGGGCCATGACCGCGACAACCCCAGGCGTGAAAGGGCATTGCGCCCATTGCGATATCACCTTCGTACTCAAGCCCTGGCAGCTCAATGCCATTGCCCTCAACGAGCCTTTTGACTGTCCGTATTGCCACAAAGTCCTGCTGCTCAATTGTCCCAGGCAACTGCGCCAGTTGAAGTCCCTGGACAACCTGGCCTTGCTGCGCCCAAGCATGCTCGTGTTGACCTGCGTGGCCTTGTTGGTGGCCCTGGTGGTGGAGTGGGTCGGCTTGATCAGCAAGGTCGGGCAATTGAACGTATCGCTGGTGGCGATCCTGATTCACTTCCTCACCCTGCGCTACGCCCGCCACCGGCATCGCATGACCCTCACGCTACAGGCGGTCAACCCCATCATCGAGCGGCCAGTTGAACAGTTCGCAGGCGTTGCGGGTGCTCGCCTCGGCCAGCGCTGAAGGGCTGATCCCCATCCGTTCGGCCAGGGCGCTGCAGATTGCGGGCAAGTGCTCTGGGCTGTTGCGTTGGCCGGGGTACATGGCGGGCGCCATGTCTGGCGAGTCGGTTTCCAGTACCACCGATTCCAACGGCAGTTGGGCGATGACCTTGTGCATGCGTAATGCCTGGGGCCAGGTCGGCGCGCCGCCCAGGCCGAGCTTGAACCCCAGCTTGATGTATTCACGGGCCTCTTCGCGGCTGCCGGCGAAAGCATGGATGATCCCACCCCGGGGCAGGCGGATGCGTTTTAGGGTAGAGATAACGGCTGCGTGGCTGCGTCGCACATGCAGCAGCGCCGGCAGTTGGAAGTCTGCAGCCAACTGCAACTGGGCTTCAAACAGGGTTTGCTGGCGCTCGCGGTCCAGGTGCTCAAGAAAGTAATCCAGGCCGATTTCACCTACGGCACAGAGCTGGCGGTGGCCCTTGAGGCGCGTCAGCCAGTCACCTAGTTCGATCAGGTCTGCGCAGCGATGTTCATCCAGATACACCGGGTGCAGGCCGAAGGCCACATGCAGGTCCGGGTCCTGTTGCGCCAGGTCCCACAACCGCTGCCAATTGCGCTGGTACACCCCCAGCACCACCATGCGCCGCACGCCGAGCTGACGGCTATGCTTGAGCACCTCGTCGCGATCAGCGTCGAAATCCTCGAAGTCGAGGTGTGTGTGGCTGTCGATCAGCTCCACGCCTATGCCTCGTGAATCCGCTGCTTGAAGGTCCGGCCAATCGCATGCACGCCCGGCTGGTAGTGCTGCTCTTCAATCGCCGCCAGTGCCAGGCGCAGGGCTGTATCGGCGATCAGCGCGTGTTGCTGGGCCATGGCGTTGACCGGCAGCGGCAGGAAGTCCAGCAACTGGGTGTCACCGAAAGTGCCGAGGCGCAGCGGTCGGGACTTGAGCGGGAAGTCATGCAGCGCGTCAAACACCCCTTGCAGCAGGACGTAGGAAGTGGTCACCAACGCGTCGGGCAAATGCCCCAGGCGTTGCAGGAGTTCTTCCATCAACTGGCGGCCACAGTCGCGACTGAAGGCTTCGCCATGCTCGATCAGAATGTCACCCTTGAAGTCGTGCAGTGCTTGCTGGAAACCTGCTGCGCGCTCCTGGCTGATGCTCAATTCGGGGTGGGCGCCGATCAAGACGATCTGCCGGGGCAGCGGTTGCAGCAGGCTGCTGGTCAATTGCTGGCAGGCCTGGCGGTCATCGCTGACCACCGAACAGAACTGCTCGGGCGCCATCACCCGGTCGATGGCGATCACCGGCAGGCCAATGGCTTGCAGCTCGCGATAACAGTCATCGCTGGCGGGCAGGCAACTGGCAACGAACAATGCGTCGCAACGCCGCGCGCGGAACAGTTTCAGCAACTGGCGTTCGCTGTTGGCATCGTCGTCGGAACTGGCGATCAGCAACTGATAGCCACGGGCCCGTGCGCCTTGTTCCAACAGCTTGGCGATCCGTGCGTAACTGGGGTTTTCCAGGTCCGGCAGGATAAACCCCAAGGTGCGGGTATGCCGGCTGCGCAACCCGGCGGCCTGGGGGTTGGGGGTAAAGCCATGCTCCTCGACCACCGCGCGCACCCGTTCGACGGTGGCGCTGCTGATCCGTTGCTGTTCGGCCTTGCCATTGATGACGTAGCTGGCGGTGGTCACGGACACACCGGCTATGCGTGCAATATCACTGAGTTTCAAACCGGGATTTCCTTGTTTTTTAGAGCTTGCCCCGACATTTTGTCCAATCGTAACCGATTCCTGCACACGACCATTGTCGCAACTCAAGCGCCGAGTGGTGCTTCAAGGATGCAGAATTACTCAGTAATCTGCCATAAATTCTAGATTAAACGTTTCAGCAGGCGTATTTTTACGATGATCGCTGCTGAGTGCCTACTGCCAATTGACCACTCAGTCAGTTATTTTGGCACGGTTTAATCAAAACAATACCTAGTGCGCCCCCCGCACTAACTAGGAGAAAGGCATGCTTGAGCTCACCGTAGAGCAGATATCCATGGGCCAGGTGGCTGTGGATAAGTCTGCTGCCTTGCAACTGCTCGCCGAAAAACTGGTGGCCGATGGCCTGGTCGCCGAAGGTTACCTGAGCGGCCTGCAAGCCCGTGAAGCGCAAGGCTCGACCTTCCTCGGCCAAGGTATTGCGATCCCCCATGGCACCCCCGAAACCCGCGATCAGGTGTTCGCCACCGGCGTGCGCCTGTTGCAGTTTCCCCACGGTGTGGATTGGGGCGATGGCCAGATCGTCTACCTGGCGATTGGCATTGCCGCCAAATCCGACGAGCACCTGCGCCTGCTGCAACTGCTGACCCGTGCCCTTGGCGAAACCGACCTGGGCCAGGCGCTGTGCCGCGCCACCTCGGCCGAGGCCTTGCTCAAGCTGTTGCAAGGCGCTCCCCAGGAGTTGGCGCTGGATGCCCAGATGATTGGCCTGGGCGTATCCGCCGACGATTTTGAAGAACTGGTGTGGCGCGGCGCTCGCCTGCTGCGCCAGGCCGACTGTGTGAGCAATGGCTTCGCCGCCGTGCTACAGCAAGTCGATGCGCTGCCCCTGGGCGATGGCCTGTGGTGGTTGCACAGCGAACAAACGGTCAAGCGTCCGGGCCTGGCCTTTGTCACCCCGGACAAACCCATGCGCTACCTGGGCCAACCGTTGAGCGGCCTGTTTTGCCTGGCCAGCCTCGGCGAAGCTCATCAGGCATTGCTTGAGCGCTTGTGCGCCTTGCTGATTGAAGGTCGCGGCCAGGAACTGGGAAGGGCCACCAGCAGCCGAGCGGTCCTCGAAGTGCTGGGTGGCGAACTGCCTGTCGACTGGCCCAGCGCGCGCATCGCCCTGGCCAACGCCCACGGCCTGCATGCGCGGCCGGCCAAGGTCCTGGCGCAACTGGCCAAGCAGTTCGACGGTGAAATCCGCGTGCGGATCGTGGACGGGCAGGGCGGCGCGGTGTCGGTCAAGAGCCTGAGCAAGTTGCTCAGCCTTGGCGCCCGACGCGGTCAGGTGCTGGAATTTGTCGCCGAACCCGGTAGTGCCGACGACGCATTGCCCGCGCTATTGGCGGCGGTGCAAGCCGGCCTGGGCGAAGAGGTCGAGCCGCTGCCAGCCGTCAGTGCCCGGCTGGACGTGGTCGAGAGCGAGCCGCCACTGCGCGCGCCAGCTTCCGGCAGCCTGATCCAGGCCATCGCCGCCGCGCCTGGGATCGCCATCGGCCCGGCCCATATCCAAGTGTTGCAGCCGTTTGACTATCCACTGCGCGGCGAGTCGACCAGCGCCGAGCGCGAGCGTTTGTCCGCGGCATTGCGCGATGTGCGCGGCGATATCCAGGGTTTGATCGAACGTAGCAAATCCAAGGCGATCCGCGAGATTTTCATCACCCATCAGGAAATGCTCGACGACCCGGAACTGACCGACGAAGTCGACACCCGGCTCAAGCAAGGCGAAAGCGCGCAAGCGGCGTGGATGAGTGTGATCGAAGCCGCCGCTAAGCAACAGGAGTCCTTGCAGGACGCATTACTCGCCGAACGCGCTGCCGACCTGCGTGACATTGGCCGTCGGGTGCTGGCACAACTGTGTGGTGTGCAAACCCCACAAGAGCCGGACGAACCCTACATTCTGGTCATGGATGAAGTCGGCCCTTCGGACGTTGCCCGGCTGGATCCGGCGCGGGTCGCCGGGATCCTCACCGCACGCGGCGGCGCTACCGCCCACAGCGCTATCGTTGCCCGTGCCTTGGGGATCCCGGCGCTGGTCGGCGCGGGTCCCGCGGTGCTGCTGCTGGCCTCGGGCACGCCGCTGTTGCTCGACGGCCAACGCGGGCGCCTGCATGTGGATGCCGATGCTGCGACCTTGCAGCGCGCCACCCAAGAGCGTGATACCCGCGAACAGCGCCTGCAGGCTGCCGCCGCGCAACGTCATGAACCGGCCTTGACCCGCGACGGGCATGGGGTCGAAGTATTCGCCAATATCGGCGAAAGCGCAGGGGTGGCGGCCGCTGTCGAGCAGGGTGCCGAAGGCATTGGCCTGCTGCGTACCGAACTGATTTTCATGGCCCATTCGCAAGCACCGGATGAAGCCACCCAGGAAGCCGAATACCGCCGTGTGCTCGATGGCCTGGGCGGCCGGCCGCTGGTGGTGCGTACCCTGGATGTCGGCGGGGACAAACCCTTGCCTTACTGGCCGATTGCCAAGGAGGAAAACCCATTCCTCGGCGTGCGCGGCATTCGCCTGACCCTGCAACGCCCGCAGATCATGGAGGCGCAACTGCGCGCGCTGCTGCGCTCGGCGGACAGCCGGCCGCTGCGCATCATGTTCCCCATGGTCGGCAGCGTTGATGAGTGGCGTGCGGCCCGCGACATGACCGAGCGCCTGCGCCTGGAAATCCCGGTGGCGGACCTGCAACTGGGCATCATGATCGAGGTGCCCTCCGCCGCGTTGCTGGCGCCGGTGCTGGCCAAGGAGGTGGACTTTTTCAGTGTCGGCACCAACGACCTGACCCAGTACACCCTGGCTATCGACCGTGGCCACCCAACCTTGTCGGCCCAGGCTGACGGCCTGCACCCGGCGGTGCTGCAACTGATCGACATCACGGTGCGTGCGGCCCATGCCCATGGCAAATGGGTGGGTGTGTGCGGCGAGTTGGCGGCGGATCCGCTGGCGGTGCCGGTGCTGGTGGGCCTGGGTGTGGATGAGTTGAGTGTGTCGGCCCGCAGTATTCCTGAAGTGAAGGCGCGGGTGCGTGAATTCAGTCTGAGCGAGGCCCGGAGCCTGGCGCAACAAGCACTGGCGCTGGGTTCCCCGGCCCAAGTGCGTGCCCTTGTGGAGGCCGTGTAAATGGCGAAGATTCTGACCCTGACGCTGAACCCGGCGTTGGACCTGACGGTGCGTTTGGCGTGCCTGGAACCGGGTGCGGTCAACCGCAGCGAAACCCTGCTCACCCATGCCGCCGGCAAGGGCGTGAATGTGGCGCAAGTGTTGGCTGATTTGGGCCATAACGTGAGTGTGGGTGGATTTCTCGGCGCGCAAAACCCCCAGGCTTTCGATGCCCTGATCGCCAGCCGAGGGTTTGGCGATGCATTTATTCGTGTGCCGGGCGAAACCCGCAGCAATATCAAGATTGCCGAGCAGGATGGCCGGGTCACCGACATCAACGCACCGGGGCCGCAGGTGAGTGAGCAGGCACAAGAACAATTGCTCAAGCTGATCGCGGTGATCGGTCCTGAGTTCGATGCAGTGGTGGTCGCCGGCAGTTTGCCGCGGGGCGTCAGCCCGCAGTGGTTTCAGGGCTTGCTGGAAACGCTCAAGGACCTTGGTTTGAAAGTCGCCCTGGACACCAGTGGCCAAGCGTTGCGCGCTGGCTTGAAGGCCGCGCCGTGGTTGATCAAGCCCAACACTGAAGAACTCGCCGATGCGCTCGACTGCCCCACGCAGACCGTCGCCCAACAAGCCCTGGCGGCTGAGCGTTTGCACGCCCAAGGCGTGGAGCATGTGGTGGTGTCCCACGGGGCCGACGGCGTGAACTGGTTCAGCCGGAGCGCAGCGTTGCACGCCACACCACCCAAGGTCAGCGTCGCCAGTACCGTGGGCGCCGGCGACTCCTTGCTGGCGGGCATGCTGCACGGCCTGCTCAGCGGCGAAGCGCCCGAGCAGACCCTGCGCCGCGCCACCGCGATAGCCGCCATGGCGGTCACGCAGATCGGTTTCGGCATCAGCGACGACGCGCAACTGGCGCGCCTTGAAAGCGGCGTCGCTGTGCGCCCGCTGACAGAACAATAAGAGGGTTTGTGATGAAGTTAGCCATTGTTACCGCCTGCCCCAACGGCATGGTCACCAGTGTGCTGTGCGCCCGTTTGCTGGACGCCGCCGCGCAGCGCCAGGGCTGGAGCACCAGTGTCGAAGTGGTGGATGTAAACCACCCCGAACGCGCACTGTCCCAGGCCACTCTCGACGCGGCCGAATGGGTGTTGCTGGTCGCCAGCACGCCGGTGGACATGCAGCGCTTTGTCGGCAAACGCGTGTACCAGAGCACCCCGGCCCAGGCGTTGCAGGACGTTGAAGCGGTGCTGCAACGGGGCGCGCAAGAGGCCCAGTTGTACGTTGCCAGCGCTGCAGTGCCGACGGCAAAAAACGCACCGCGCATCGTTGCTATCACGGCCTGTCCAACGGGCGTGGCCCACACCTTTATGGCCGCCGAAGCGTTGCAGCAGGCCGCCAAGGCCAAGGGTTTTGACTTGCAGGTGGAAACCCAGGGCTCGGTGGGCGCGCGTACGCCTTTGAGCGAACAAGCCATTCGCGACGCCGACGTGGTGCTGCTGGCGGCCGATATCGAAGTCGCCACCGAGCGCTTTGCCGGCAAGAAAATCTATCGTTGTGGCACCGGCATTGCGCTCAAGCAGTCTGCCGCGATCCTCGATAAAGCCCTGGCCGAGGCCCGGCAGGAAAGCGCCGCCAGTGGCGCGACAGCCAAGCCGGAGAAAACCGGGGTCTACAAACACCTGCTGACCGGGGTGTCGTTCATGTTGCCGATGGTGGTGGCGGGCGGGCTGCTAATCGCCCTGTCGTTTGTCTTCGGCATCCACGCTTTCGAAGAGTCAGGCACTCTGGCGGCGGCCCTGAAGACCGTCGGCGACCATGCCTTCACCCTGATGGTGCCGCTACTTGCGGGTTACATCGCCTACTCGATTGCCGACCGTCCGGGGCTCGCGCCGGGGATGATCGGCGGCCTGTTGGCCAGTACCCTGGGCGCAGGTTTTATCGGTGGGATCTTCGCCGGTTTCCTCGCTGGCTACAGCGTCAAGCTGATCACCCGTGCGGTGCCGTTGCCGCAGAGCCTGGAGTCGCTCAAGCCGATCCTGATCATCCCGTTGCTGGCGAGCCTGGTCACTGGCCTGGCGATGATCTACCTGATCGGCCCGCCCGTGGCGCAGATGCTGGTGGGCCTGACGGATTTTCTCAGCACCATGGGCACCACCAATGCGGTGCTGTTGGGCATCCTGTTGGGCGGGATGATGTGCGCCGACCTTGGCGGGCCGATCAACAAGGCGGCCTACGCCTTTTCTGTTGGCCTGCTGGCCTCCCAGAGCGGCGCGCCGATGGCCGCCACCATGGCGGCAGGCATGGTGCCGCCGATTGGCATGGCCATCGCCACGTTCCTGGCCCGGCGCAAGTTTGCCCAGACCGAGCGCGAAGCCGGCAAGGCCGCGCTGATCCTGGGCATGTGCTTTATCTCCGAAGGCGCCATCCCGTTTGCGGCCAAGGACCCGCTGCGCGTGATCCCGGCCAGCATCGCCGGCGGCGCATTGACCGGCGCCTTGTCGATGTACTTCGGCTGCAAGTTGATGGCGCCCCACGGCGGGCTGTTTGTGATGCTGATCCCGAACACGATCAATCATGCGCTGCTGTATCTGTTGGCGATCGTCGCGGGTAGCCTACTCACCGGGTTGGTGTATGCCGTGATCAAGCGTCCGGAGGCGGCAGAACTGGCACTCGCCTGACCCTGTAGGCGCGGCATGTCATCTGCGCTTCATCCGCCCATGCTTTAGTTTCCCTTTTGATGCTTGGAGGGAAGCCCATGAGCCACTTTAACCTCGGCCGTCGCCGTGTGATCCAGGGTGTCGGCGCCGGCCTGTTGCTGCCGGGGCTGGCACCGGCAGTGATAGCTTCGGTCAAGGACCGGCCGCTGTTGACCGATGGGGTGCAGTCCGGCGACTTGCTGGGTGACCGCGCAATGATCTGGAGCCGCTGCGACCGACCGGCGCGCATGGTGGTCGAGTGGGACACCCGCAGTGTATTCAGCAACCCACGCAGGTTCGTCTCGCCCTTGGCCGACAGCCGCAGCGATTTCACCGCCCGCGTCGAGTTGACCGGTTTGCCAGCCGACCAGGCGATCTTCTATCGCGTACAGTTCGAGGACGCCCAGACGGGCGTCGCCAGCGAGCCCTGGTTCGGTCACCTGCGCAGCGTGCCGCAACAACGGCGCGATATCCGCTTTGTGTGGAGCGGCGATACCGTCGGCCAAGGCTTCGGGATCAACCCGGATATTGGCGGGATGCGCATCTACGAAGCCATGCGCCTGCGCCTGCCGGATTTTTTTATCCACAGTGGCGATACCATCTACGCTGACGGCCCGGTGCCGGCCCAAGTGACCACCGAAGGCGGGCGCATCTGGCGCAATCTCACCACCGAGGCCAAGAGCAAAGTGGCCGAAACCCTGGATGAATACCGTGGCAACTATCGCTACAACCTGATGGATGAGAACGTGCGTCGCTTCAATGCGCAGGTGCCGCAGATCTGGCAATGGGACGATCACGAAGTGGTCAACAACTGGTCGCCCGGCAAGCAACTGGACGAGCGTTACCAGACCAAGGACATCACCGCCCTGGTGGGCCGTGCACGCCAGGCCTGGCTGGAATATGCACCGATGCGTTTGCAGAGTGCCGACCAGGGCGGACGTATCTACCGCAAGCTCAGCTACGGGCCGTTGCTGGATGTGTTCGTGCTGGATATGCGCAGCTATCGCGGGGCCAACGATGACAACCTGGGCGGGGCAAAACCGTTTCTTGGGCGAGCGCAACTGGACTGGCTCAAGGGTGAACTCAAGGCGTCGAAGGCGCAGTGGAAGGTGATCGCCGCCGACATGCCCATCGGCCTTGGCGTGCCCGACGGTGAGGTCAGCCCCGGTGTGCCACGCTGGGAAGCGGTGGCCAACGGCGACCCGGGGCCGGCCCAGGGACGCGAGTTGGAAATTGCCGAACTGCTGGGCTTTTTACGTGCGCAACAGGTGCGCAACTATGTGTGGCTGACTGCCGATGTGCATTACTGCGCGGCGCATCACTACCACCCGGATCGGGCGGCGTTCCAGGATTTCGAGCCGTTCTGGGAGTTCGTCGCGGGGCCGTTGAATGCGGGGAGCTTTGGGCCCAACCCGCTGGATAAAACCTTCGGCCCGCAGGTGGTGTTTGAAAAGGCCCCGCCGGCGCAAAACACTTCGCCGTTTGCCGGGTTTCAGTTTTTTGGGGAGGTGCAGATCGATGGGCAGACGACAGAGTTGACGGTCACGTTGCGCGACCTGGATGGCGTCTCGGTGTTCGAACAAAAACTCCAACCGAGCTGATAAAACCTGTGGGAGCGGGCTTGCTCGCTCCCACAGGTTGATGGGTGTAGGTCAGTAGACATCCCGGCGATAGCGACCCTGTTCGATCAGCCGTTCTACAGCCTCACTTCCCAGGATATCAACCAAGGCCTGATCGACCCCAGTCGCCATGCCCTGCAAACTCCCGCAGACATAAATCACCGCGCCATCGGCCAGCCATTTGCGCAGCACATCGGCGGATTCGCGCAGGCGATCCTGGACGTAGATCTTCTCTGCCTGATCCCGCGAAAACGCCAGGTCCAGCAACGCCAGGTCGCCACTGGCCAGCCAGCCTTGCAGCTCGTCCTGGCAGTGGTAGTCATGGGCGATGTTGCGTTCGCCAAACAACAACCAGTTACGCTGTTGGCCGTCGGTAATCCTGGCTTTGAGCAAGCTGCGCAAACCAGCCAGGCCGGTGCCGTTGCCCAGCAAAATCATCGGCACCGGGTCAGTTGGCAGGTGGAAGCCGCTGTTACGCCGTACGCGCAGGCTGATCGCCGAGCCCAGTGGTGCGTGCTCGGTCAGCCAGCCCGATGCCAGGCCCAGGCTGCCGTCGGTATGACGCTCCTGGCGCACGATCAACTGCAGCACACCATCGCTGGCAATCGAGGCGATGGAGTATTCGCGCATGGCCAACGGCACCAGTGCATCCACCAGGGAACGCGCATGCAGGCCGACCAGATGCACGCGATTGTCCGGCAGCTGACGGCTGGCAAGCACCTGTTCCAGGGGGCGCGCCAAGCCATCGATCAGTACTTCGTCGGTGCCGGCAATGCCCAGGCCATCGAGGAAATGTTCGACGGCCCACGGGCAATTGCGCGGCATGACTTCCACCAGGTCGCCGGCCAGCCAGTCACGCGGGGCGGGCGGGTTGAGCCCCAGCAGGTAGACACCCGAGCCGCTGCTGTCCGGGTTGAGCAGGGTGCGCTGGCTCAAGGTCCAGTTTTCGTAACTGGCGCTGGCCCAGGCGGCTGCCGGTGCGTGGCCGGTGATCTGGCCCAGTTGTTGTTGCCAGTGCCGCAAGGCGTCCTCGTCGCCGCTGTCGACTTCAACCGGGGCAAACAAGGCGTTGCCGCCCTGGTTGGTCAGCCAGAAGTGCAGGCGCCGGGCAAAGCCGCAGAAGTGTTCATATTGACGATCGCCCAGGGCCAGCACCGAGTAGTTCAGGCCCTTGAGACTGAGGTCGCTGCCCAGCACGCTGCGTTCGAAGCCGCGCGCGCTGTCGGGTGCTTCGCCATCGCCGAAGGTGCTGACTACAAACAGCGCATGGTCTGATTGGCGCAAATCATCTTCGTTGACGCTACCCAGGGATTGCACCTTCACCGGCAACCCGGCGGCCTGCAATTGGCCGGCGGTCTGCCAGGCCAGTTGTTCGGCAAAGCCGCTCTGGCTGGCGAAACCGATCAGCCACGCGGGTGCATCACTGCGGTTGCTGCCCAGGCTTTTGCGGGCATCGCGCACCTGGCGCTTTTTGCGGCGGCGGTCGAGGTACAGCAGCCAGCCGGTAATAAAGAACAACGGCATGCACAGCGAAGTGACTGTGAGGATGATCCGCCCCACCAGGCCGAAATAACTGCCGACATGCAGCGCGTAGATGCTGGTCAGCAATTGCGCCTTGAGGCTTTTGTCGCCATAGCGCTCAACGCTTTTGACTACGCCGGTGGCCGGGTCCAGGTTGATCTGGTTCAGCGCACGGTCATGGGGAGAGCTCTGCAACAGGTAGTAGACCGTGGCCGGTTGCCCAGCCACGGGCGGCATACGAATGTTGTAGGCGCTCAAGTCCGGGCCGGCGGTGCTGTAGATGCTGCTCCAGATGGCGTCGTAGTTGGCGACGGGGGCTGGCCCCGCAGGCGCCGGGCCACGGTTGCGCACCCGCTCGTTTTGCGGGGCATCGGACAACAACCGGGTCAGGCCCTTGCTGTACCACTCATAGGACCAGTACAGGCCGGTGAGCGCGGCCAACAAATAGAACAGCAAGCACCAGGTGCCGAACACCGAGTGCAGGTCCCAGTTGAAACTGCGGCCTTTCTTGCGCCAGTCCAGGGTCAGCCAGGCACGCCAGCTCGCCACCTGGCGCGGCCAGCGCAGGTACAGGCCGGAGAGGCAGAAGAAAATCAGGATCAGCGTACAGGCACCGGTGATTTGCCGGCCGGTGTCACCGATGGCCAGGAAGCGGTGCAGTTGCAGCATCAGGCCGAAAAAATCCTGGCCGACGGCATCGCCCAGGTAGTCACCGGTGTACGGGTCGAAGTAGCGCATCTGGCCCCGGCGCTCGCCCGGTGGCGGGGTGAAGAAGACCCGTGCGGCGTTGCCGCTTTCGCTTTCCACCCACAGCATGGACACGGCCTTGCCTTCGGTGGCTTCGAGCTTGCGCACCAGTTCCGCCGGTGGCAGCACGCCGGCCGGTTGCTTTTGCACGGTCAGCACCGTCGGGTTGAGTGCCCGCAGGATCTCATCCTGGAACGAGTACGCAGCCCCGGTGATCCCCATCAAGGCCAACACCAGCCCGGCGGTAATGCCGAAAAACCAGTGCAACTGAAATAGGGTTTTCTTCAACACGTCGGACGGCCTCGCTGAGCTGGATATGAATTTTACGGCGCGCATTATGCCGTGAGTTGTCGAGAAAGATTCTTTTTTACATACGAAAGCCCCGGGCATCCGATGCACGGGGCTTTTGCATGAAACGTCCAGCCGCTTAGAAGTGGAAGCTGGTGGTCAACAGCGCCGTACGACCGGCTGCCTGGTTGGCGAAGTGCGCGCCGTAGGCCTTGTCGTAGTAGGTTTTGTCGGTCAGGTTCTGCACGTTCAACTGCAGGTCGACGTTCTTAGTCAGCTTGTAACTGGCCATGGCGTCGTAGCGGGTGTAGGACGGCACGTAGACGGTGTTGCCCGCGTCGCCGTAGACGTCGTCGACATAGAACGCGCCGCCGCCGACAGTCAGCTTCGAGGTGATGTCATACGTTGTCCACAGGCTGAAGGCGTTCTTCGGCGTGTTGGGCATTTCGTTGCCTTTGTTGGAACCGGCAGTGACGACGCCCTGACGGTTGCCGTTTTTGCCCGGGTCTACCAGCTCGCTTTTCAGGTAGCTGTAGCCGGCGAACACTTGCCACTGCTCGGTGAGTTTGCCGCTGGCCGACAACTCCAGGCCATCGACGCGGGACTCGCCAGCGTTCTCATAGGTGTTGGAGTTCACCAGGATGCGCGCGTTTTTCTTCTCGGTGCGGAACACCGCTGCGGTCAGGGACAGGCGGTCGTGGAACAGGTCCCACTTGGTGCCTAGCTCGTAGTTGACGGTTTCTTCTGGTTTCAGGTCGCTGGTGTTGATGCCGCTAGTAATGTTGTTGGGCTCGACACCTTCACCCACCAAGCCGCCAGGAGGCGAGGCTGAAGTTGCATAGGAGGTGTAGATGCTACCGTTTTCCATTGGCTTCCAGACCAGGCCGGCCTGCCAGTTGAAGAACTGGCTGTCGTCCTTGAGCTTGGTGCGGCCGGTGGCTGCGTTGCTATTGGCCTCGGTGTCGAAGGTGTCGTAGCGCAGGCCGACGTTCAGCAGCCATTGCGGGTCGAGTTCGATGGTGTCGAATACATAGGCGGCGCGGCTGGTGGCCTTGGTGTTGGTACCCAGGTAGTTGCGGGCGACGCTGCCGGTCCAGGCATCGTCCGGGTTCGGGTTGCTCAACGAGGTGCATTGGCCGCCCTTGCCGCCACCGGCCACGGTGCAAACCGGGTTGCTATTGGGGCTGACGGTATAACCGCTGACGCGGGTTTCTTCTCCGGTAAATTCCAGGCCGGTGGAGTAGCTGTGCTTGAAGCCCAGGGCCTGGAAATTGCCAAACAGATCGGTCTGGTTGGTGGTGGTCGTGGTGGTGGACACGCGGCTGTTGGCCCGACGCCACACGGTACCGAACTGGTTGACGTTGTGCTGGCTGTCATCCGGCTGAGTGAGCACGTAGTCCTGGCCGGTGCTGCCGTGGCGCAGGGTGTTCTTGATCGTCATGTTGTCGTTCAGGTCGTGCTCGATGGAGAACGTACTGATGTCGGCGCGGGTCTTGCGGAAGTCACGATCCTTGAGGCCGTAGAAGTTGCTGCTGTCGCCGCCGTCGGTGGGTTTGTCATGCACGTGGGCAGCGTTTGCAGCGCTGCTGCTGTAGCTGTAGGGAATCCCCGAATCCGGCAGGTCGTTGCTTTCCATGTGGTAGTAGCTGAGGTTGACGCGGGTCGGGGTGCCCAGGCCAAAGGTCAGCGACGGTGCCACGCCCCAGCGGTCGTAATTGACCGCGTCGCGACCGGCCACGTTCTGTTCGTGGCTCATCAGGTTCAGGCGGAATGCGGCGGTGTCGAGGAACTGGCGGTTGACGTCGAGGGCATAGCGGCGGGTCTGGTCCGAACCGTAGGTAAAGCCGCCGTTGAGGAAGTCCCGCGCTTGTGGGGTCTTGCTCACCAGGTTGAGGCTGCCACCGGCCGAGCCACGGCCACCGAACGAAGAGTTCGGGCCCTTGCTGACTTCAATGGACTCGATATCGAAAATTTCCCGGCTCTGGCCACCGGTGTCGCGCACGCCGTCCAGGTAGGTGTCGCCCTGGGCATCGAAGCCACGGATAAATGGACGGTCGCCCTGGGGGTTGCCGCCTTCACCGGCACCAAAGGTAATGCCTGGCACGGTGCGTAAGGCGTCTTGCAGCGAGGTCGCGGCGGTGTCCTTGAGTACCTGCGCCGGCACCACGGTGACGGAGCGCGGGGTGTCGACCAGTGGTGCAGTGTATTTCTGCGAAGAGGCTTTTTCGGTCTGGTACGACGTTGCGTCCTGTTCTTGGCCGGTGATGCTGGTGGCACCGAGGGAAATGCTGTTGCGCTCGCCTTTTTGTTCGGTCTCTTCGGCCGCTTGAGCCATATGGGCTACGGAGCTGGCGCTGATGGCCACGCCAATGGCCGAAGCCAGCAGGCGCGGTGAACTGATCGGTGCTTTTGTAATTGTGCGCGACATGAAATTCCTTACCCCAAGGATGTGAAGGTCGCGAAATATATTGTAATCAATTATGTATAGCAATTGAGATACGTTGCTATTTGCACTGTATTTACAAAATTTACACTTGGGAAATTACGGTTTTTATTGGCTCATGCGTCTGCTCGTCCGATCAGGGTTTTACACAGTCAATAAGAATCAATACCATTGACGTCCCTCTGCTCTCAGGTAACGCCTCATGCTGCTGCATATTCCCGGCCTGTTCTCTCGCGAAGAGGTCCTGCGCATTCGTGAAGCCCTGGAACAGGCGGACTGGGCTGACGGCAAGATCACCGCCGGGCATCAGTCGGCCAAGGCCAAGCACAATCTGCAATTGCCCGAAGGCCATCCACTGGCCAAGGAAATCGGCGCAGCCATGCTCGATCGCCTGTGGCAAAACCCGCAATTCATGTCGGCAGCACTGCCGCACAAAGTTTTCCCGCCGCTGCTCAATTGCTACACCGCCGGTGGCAGCTTCGACTTTCATATCGACAACGCCGTGCGCCAGCCCAAGGGCAGCCCGGAGCGGGTGCGCACCGATCTGTCCTCCACGCTGTTTTTCAGCGATCCGGACGAGTACGACGGCGGTGAACTGGAGATCCAGGACACCTTCGGCCTGCAGCGGGTCAAGTTGCCAGCCGGTGACATGGTGCTGTATCCAGGCTCCAGCCTGCACAAAGTAAACGCCGTGACCCGTGGCACACGCTATGCCTCGTTTTTCTGGACCCAGAGCCTGGTGCGTGAAGACAGCCAGCGCACCTTGCTGTTTGAAATGGACGGTGCGATCCAGCAATTGACCCGTGACGTACCGGATCACCCGGCGCTGATCCAGCTCACCGGCACTTATCACAACCTGTTGCGTCGCTGGGTCGAGGTCTGAGCATGGTTTTTCACCTGCGCCGCGAAGAAACCCTCGACGGTGAACAACTGCGGGCCATGCTCGAAGAGTCCCCGGCCCGTGCGGCTCAGGCGATCCTGATGGCGGCGAAGGAGGGCGTGCTCGACGCCCAGGCGCTGCTGGGGCAAATCCTTTTGGACGGGCGTGGTATCGCGCGCGATGAGGCACTGGCGTTGCGCTGGTTCCGGATCGCTGCACGGGGCGGCCACCGGATGGCACGCAATATGGTGGGGCGCTGCCTGGAGCATGGCTGGGGTTGCCCCGCCGATGCGGTGGCCGCCGCCGGGGAATACCGCCTGGCCGCAGAAGCCGGGTTGGATTGGGGCTTGTACAACTACGCCAACCTGCTGGCCACTGGGCGCGGCGTGACGTTAGACCAACAGCAGGCATTGGCCTGTTATCGCCAGGCTGCCGAACTGGGGCATGCCAAGTCGATGAACCTGCTGGGGCGTTACCTGGAGCAAGGGCAGTTCTGCGCCCAGGACGTGTCCGCAGCGCTTGATTGGTATCGCCGCTCGGCGGAGGGTGGGGACTTTCGCGGGCAGTTCAGTTATGCGGCGGTGCTGGCAGATCAAGGCCAGGTCGAGGTTGCGCTGGAGTGGTTGCGCAAGGCGCTGGAGGGCGGGAACCTGAAGTTTTTGCGGCTGGCAACCAAGGTGCTAGCGCAAGTGGAACACCCACAGATTCGAGCGTTGTCTGAGGCCTATCGTTTGCGAGCCCTTGAGTTGGTTTGCGAGTAAAGCGTCACGGGTGCTTGTGATGCGTCTTAAGGGAATGGGGTTGTAAAGACTACAGATGGAGCCGATGGTTCTGATGTTTCATGCAGATGCAGCTTATAAGTTCCTGGGTAGATGCGTGGCAAAGTTGTGCCTCTTTTCCACAAATCGTGGGGACGGTGCTTTCTAGAAAAACACGGTTTCTACTGAGCCTCAGGAGTTTTCATTATGCTAATCAATCAGGCACCTGATCGTACGGGATATGAGGAAGTTCAACGGATTCTTGAAAACGATAAGCGTGGAGTTACAAAAAAGTCTGCAGATGATGAGCCGTCACTGACCAGCGCGCAGGTTGCAGACCGGCTTAACCGAAGCGATAAGCGCTGGGTTGATAGCAATCATAATGGCAGGATTGAGCTCACCTATGAGTTTTCCACAGCCGAGCCAAACGAGTTCGAAAAACTTAAGAGTGACACAGCTGCAGCCAAGCTCGAAAAAATCGTACCGATGAGTCTCAGGCAGAAGGAATATGTCAGGGCGGCGCAACAAGAGTATGCCGATGTTGCCAATGTAACGTTCACCGAAAAAACGGGGGGCGGTGGTGAGGGGCATCTGACCCACAGAGGGTATAGCGCTGGCGACCAAGCCACTCCTGTTCGCGGGTTTGCTTACTATCCGGACCCGAAGGATCCAGTGCACCAAGGAAGTCTCTGGATGCGCAATCTGGACCAGACGAGCAAATTCGGGAACTGGGCCGATGATGATAAAAGCACACATGGGGACAATTATTGGCGTTCTACCCTGATTCATGAACTGGGACATAGCCTTGGTCTGGAGCATTCGGGGAGTGATGAGAATGAAAAAACGCAAATTCCAGATTATGCGGAAAATTGGGATAATTACACGGTAATGAGCTACAACACGCCATTGCTGAGTGATGCCGAAGATACTGTGATGCCAGTCAGTCTGATGATGGATGATATGCAGGCAGTTCAATCAAAATATGGTGCCAATTACTCCACACGCAAAGGCGATACAACCTACGGTTTCAACTCCAATACTGACCGTGATCACTACAGCCTGAAAACTGCCGAAGATAAACCGTTGTTCGCCGTGTGGGATGGCGACGGCTGGGATACCCTCGATTTCTCTGGGTTCAGTCAAGCGCAGACGATAAACCTCAACGCGGGTTCTTTTTCTTCGGTCGGTGGATTGAGGAATAACGTCGGAATTGCCAATGGTGTGACGATCGAAGAAGCCAGGGGCGGCAAAGGCAAGAACACGCTGATTGGCAATGATGCCTTCAATGTTCTTCGAGGCGGCCCCGATAGCGATATCCTGTATGGCGGCAGTGGTGGAGCGCAGATGTGGGGGGGGAAGGGCGGGAATACCTTTGTTTTTGATACTACGTCCAGTGGTAAGCCGAACTGGGTAATGGATTTTACCAGCGGCAAGGACAAACTCGACTTTTCAGGATTGCGCCAGCAATTAGGCCCGCTGAAATTTTGCTCCAAGTTGCCTCTTGATCACAGTAAACCGCAAGACCCGCTTAATCCGACGTATATTTCCAAGCCTGGTGATGTGCTCGTGAGCTACGACCGTGAGTTTCAGCGAACGCTTTTTAGGGTCGATACCAAGGGGGATGGCAGGATGGACATGTACATTGATGTCCAGGGGAAAGTTGCTCGCAAAGATATCGTCGTATAAAGATGTAAAAGCCCATGACATGTCATGGGCTTTTTATTTGCAATGCGCTTACACGTAGAAGGATTTCAGCGGTGGGAAGCCGTTGAATTCAACTGCGCTGTAGCTGGTGGTGTACGCACCGGTCGATAGCCAGTACAGGCGATCACCAATGGCCAGGTTCAGCGGCAGGCCATACTTGTAGTTTTCGTACATGATATCGGCGCTGTCGCAGGTAGGACCGGCGATGACCACTTCTTCCATCTCGCCTTTTTTCTCGGTCCAGATCGGGAACTTGATGGCTTCGTCCATGGTTTCGATCAGGCCGGAGAACTTGCCCACATCCGTGTACACCCAACGCTCGACGGCGGTGCGCGATTTACGTGCAACCAGCACCACTTCACTGACCAGGATCCCGGCGTTGGCGATCAACGAACGGCCTGGCTCCAGGATGATTTCCGGCAGTTCATCACCGAAGTCTTCCTTGAGGAAGCGGATGATTTCCTCGGCATAGGTTTCCAGGCTGTTGGTGCGGGTGATGTAGTTGGCCGGGAAGCCGCCGCCCATGTTGATCAGCTTGAGGTGGATGCCGTCTTCTTCTTTCAAACGCTCGAAAATCACCTTGACCTTGGCAATAGCCGCGTCCCACACGCTGATATCACGCTGCTGGGAACCGACGTGGAACGAGATGCCGTAGGGCACCAGGCCCAGGTCGCGCGCGAGGATCAGCAGGTCCATGGCCATGTCGGTCTGGCAGCCGAATTTGCGCGACAAAGGCCAGTCAGCCGTGGTCGAGCCTTCGGTGAGGATGCGCACATAGACTTTCGAACCCGGCGCGGCCTTGGCGATATTGCGCAGGTCGGCTTCGGAGTCAGTGGAGAACAGGCGCACGCCCTTCTCGTAGAAGTAGCGGATGTCCTTGGACTTTTTGATGGTGTTGCCGTAGCTGATACGGTCGGCGCTGACACCACGGTCCATGACCTTGTCCAGCTCGTAGATCGAGGCGATGTCGAAGCTCGAACCCTTGTCTTTCAACAGGTCGATGATCTCGACGGCAGGGTTGGCCTTGACGGCGTAGTACACCTTGGCGAATTCGAAACCGGCGCGCAGGTCATCGTAGGCCTGGCTGATCATCGCGGTGTCGATCACCACGAACGGGGTTTCTTGCTTGTCGGCGAACGCCTTCATTTTGTCAAACGTGGCGCGCGCGAAATAGTCTTCGACGTTGATCGACATGCTGGGAACTCCTAAGGGCAAACTAAATTGATCAATGGGTGCAAATGAACGTCCTCCGTATCCCCACTTTGGTTCGCCTACTTCCCAAGGCATGTCGCCGAAAGCAAAAAGGCCATGGGATAAGCTTCCCTTGGCCTTGCTGTCTCGTCGTCAGTACTTGAGCCGGATGGATCGTTTCCAGCATGGACGTTCGGCGCGAACTTTAGGGCGTGAGGAGCTTGAGATCAACTAAAAATGTCGCGTTTGTGCACGCGTTCGTCGCGAGGCGCAGTGCAGCTACTTATGTAACCGACCGGTGTGACGGATTGATGTTCCCCAAAGAAGAGGAATCAGGCTATTTCCTGACACCCAGCAGAACTAAATGGACTGCCCCCGAAAAGTTGGACAGTTTCAGCTAGCAGCC
>NZ_AOHN01000025.1:0-559 GCF_000510915.2 Pseudomonas sp. FH4
CGTAGGGCCATCCACTGCTCAAGAGCAGCTGCGTACCGCTCTGGCGCTGGGTGCCGACCGCGCGGTGCTCGTCGAATCCGCTGAAGAACTGACCTCGCTGGCCGTTGCCAAGCTGCTCAAAGCCGTTGTCGACAAGGAGCAGCCACAACTGGTGATCCTCGGTAAACAGGCGATCGACAGCGACAACAACCAGACTGGCCAGATGCTGGCTGCACTGACCGGTTATGGCCAGGGCACCTTCGCCTCGAAAGTCGAAGTCAGCGGCGACAGCGTTGCCGTGACCCGCGAAATCGACGGCGGCGCACAGACGGTTTCCCTGAAACTGCCGGCCATCGTCACCACCGACCTGCGTTTGAACGAGCCGCGTTATGCGTCCCTGCCAAACATCATGAAAGCCAAGAAAAAGCCTCTTGAAGTGCTGACTCCTGATGCTTTGGGCGTTTCCACCGCCTCCACCAACAAGACCGTCAAAGTCGAAGCGCCAGCTGCACGCAGCGCGGGGATCAAGGTCAAGTCGGTGGCTGAACTGGTCGAGAAACTGAAAAACGAAGCGAAGGTG